>NZ_BAAGTX010000020.1:0-90656 GCF_054781695.1 Thalassiella azotivora | reverse complement strand
GAAGTTCACGTTCGACACCTCGGGCCGCGCCCCACCGGACGGGAACACCGTCACATACCCCGGGTGAGACGGAGCCACCACCGTCACGGTCAACGCCACCGCCGAGACCCCCGACGCCGGAACACCCCCACGCCCCAGCACCTCCAGCGAGACTATGCCACCAGCAGGCACCACAGCACGCCCAGCACCCACCCCCGACCGCGTGTCCAGCACCCGCACAGGCGCCAACGGCACCACACCACCCGCCGCGCCTGCAGCGACCGGCGATGTGGCCGCAGCATCCACCGCCGACGCGCGCGGCGCCGTCGGCGAGGCCGCCGCCAGCGGGACGGTGGCGCCGCCCGCCATGGTGGCGAGCAAGCACGCGACAGCGGTCGCGGCGCAGACCAGCGCCGTCCGGATCGGACGTGACGTCATCGGATGTCCCCCGTAGTGCGCACGCCCGGCTGGCGCGGATGTAGCCCGGAGGATAGCTGCGGTAGAAGGGATCCCGCGATGGTCTGCCCCGACTCACGCCGGCTCGGCTCACCCTGGCCGCAGCGCCGCGGTCACGCGATCGAGTAGCCTCCGCATCAGCGACGGGTGTGCGCGGCGCCAGTCGGCCAGGGAGATCACCCGCTCCTCCCCCAGTTGCAAAGCCGCCGACGTCCGCTGCTCGTCGGTCAGTGTGAGCACGCACGCCTGCCCCTCGTCGGCCAGCTCGGCCAACGGGCGGCCGTCGACGTGCCAGAAGGTGGCGTCGTAGGCGTAGGGGGCGACGGCGACGAAGTGCCGACGCGTTGCGGCGTCCGTCACCGTCCTCACACCCGTCTGCATGTACTCGCTGTTGCGGGCGACGACCTCGACGAAGCGGTCGCGGAGGCGCTCGGCGGCCGCGCGGACGTCGTCCGGCCAGTCCTGCACGTGGTGCCAGGGCAGGTCGGTCTCCGCGGAGTCGATGTCGGCAGCGACGAGCCCGAGCGCAGACCTGCACCTCGACGAGACCTCCGACGGCCCGAGGTCGTCGAGGTCGAGCACGTACTTCCGCCGGTCACCGCGCACGCTGACGAGTATGGCCACGGCCTCGCACCCTTCCCGAGTCCTTCGCGCGCTCTGGACCCGGCTACTCGGCTCTCACGCGTCGGGTGGCGTACGCCCACATCGCGACCTCGACGCGGTTGCGGGCGCCGAGCTTCGTCATCAACGACGCGACGTGGGACTTGACCGTGCTCAGGCCGACGAAGAGCTCGGTGGCGATCTCGGCGTTGGTCCGGCCCCGGGCCACCAGCGTCAGCACCTCCTCCTCCCGTTCGGTGAGCGGGACGATGGGCTGGGCCGGCACCACCGGTGCCTGGTCGGCGAAGGTGGCCAGCAGCCGGCGGGTGACGTTGGGGGCGATCAGCGCGTCCCCGGCGGCCGCCGCGTGGACGGCCTGCACGAGCAGCGCCGGCCCGGCGTCCTTGAGCAGGAAGCCGCGGGCGCCGGCGCGCAGGGCGCCGACGACGTACTCGTCGAGGTCGAAGGTGGTGATCACGACGACCGCCATCGGGTCGGTCACGTCCGGCCCGGCGAGGCGTCGCGTCACCTCGACGCCATCCATTCCGGGCATGCGGATGTCGACGAGGAGGACGTCGGGACGCAGCCGGGTCGCGAGGTCGAGCGCTGCGGGCCCGTCCGCGGCCTCACCCACGACCTCGAGGTCGGGTTGCGCGCCGAGGATCATCACCAGCCCGGTCCGGACCAGGTCCTGGTCGTCGGCGACGACGACGCGGATGCTCACCCCGGCGCCCCTACCGGCAGCACGGCCTCGACGACCCAGCCACCCTCAGGCGCCGGGCCCGCGGAGAGCGACCCGCCGAGGAGCCGGGCGCGTTCGGCCATCCCCAGCAGGCCGTAGCCGAACTCCGGGGCCGACCCCGGCTGGGTCTGCCCGTCGTCCGTGACACGCAGCCTGACGGCGTCTCCCTCCCGGCGGACGTCGATCCCGACCCTGGTCGCGCTCCGGGCGTGCCGCACGGCGTTGGTCAGCGACTCCTGCGCGAGCCGGTAGAGCGCGGCGTCCACCGGTCGTGCCAGGCCGGTGCACGGACCGTCCAGCTCGACCTCGACGGTGAGGGGCGTGCCGGCGCGCACCAGCCCGGCCAGGTCCGCGACACCGAGCGGCGGCGCGAAGGCGACCACGTCCTCTTCACGCAGCACCCGCACCATGGACCTCATCTCCGCCAGGGTCCGCGTCGCCTCGGACTCGATCGCGGCCAGGACCTCGGCGGCCTGCTCGGGCCGGGTGCTCGCGACCACACCACCGGCCTGCGCCTGCACCGCGATGGCCGAGACGTGGTGGGCCACCGTGTCGTGGAGGTCGCGCGCGAGCGCCAACCGCTCCTCGTTGCGGATCTCGCGCCGCTCACGGTGCCAGACGTCCGCGCGGTAGCGGAACACCGCCGCGAGAGCGACGACCAGCAGCACGAGGACGCTGCCGCCGACGACGTCGGCCCAGCCCGCGGCGGAGGCGACCATCCCGAGGGCGACGACGACCGTCACGAACGCCGTCCCCAGGACCACCTCCCGGCCCGAGCCCCACCGCACCAGGGAGTAGAGCAGCACCAGCACGACCGTCATCGAGGAGAGACCCAGGTCGCCTGGCCGCACGGCCAGACCGAGGACCGAGAGCAGGCCCGCGACGCCCCACCCGACCAGCACCGCCAGCAGGGGTCGAGCCCGCCGCCAGAGCAGCGCGGGCACCAACGCCAGGGCGAGCACCGTCACGACAGGGCGCCAGGCCAGGTCCGGCCGGACGACGCCCTCGACCACGGCGACGGCAGCGAACACCCCCGCGAGCAGACGGTCGAGACGACCGACGGGCGGGGCGTCAGCGGGCCGCGGCTCGTGCCAGAAGGAGCGGCGGACCGTGCCCATCGCTCCAGCCTAGGGACCGGAGGACTCCGGCGTACCCGCCGAAAGGTGGAGAGAGGAACCCGCCCACCGGCCGAGGAACTGCGGCCTCCGGGCCGATGAACCCCCCGCCGCGCTCAGCGAGCGTGGACGCACCGGTCTCACGAGAACAAAGGAGCCCACCATGACCGCACGCCGACCCACCTCAACCGCCCTGGACGACCCGCCGATCCCGGTGAGAGCCAAGCTCGCCGCGACGTGGACGAGCCTCATGTTCCTGTACGCCTACGTGGACGTCCTCAACTTCTTCACGCCCGGCGTCGTCGAGGACATCCTCGCCGGCCGGGTCTTCGAGTTCGGTCTCTCCCAGACCTTCTCCACCACGGCGCTGGCGTTGATGGCGGTCCCGATCCTCATGATCGTGGCGTCGATGACACTGCCCGCCCGGGTGAGCCGTGTCGCGAACCTCGTCGTGGCCGCGCTCTACGTCCCCGTCACGGTGTTCAATGCGGTGGGCGAGACCTGGCTGCTCTTCTACGGCCTCGGCATCGTGCTGGAGGTGGCCCTCCTCGCCCTCGTCGTGCGGTACGCCTGGACGTGGCCGCGCACCGCACCGTCGCCGATCACGGCGACCAGCGCTGACCGTGCACCCGTCCGTGTCGGGTAGGGATCGCCGACCGTGGCTCACGCGGGGTCGACGGTCTTCACCATCACGCAGTTCCTGAGGCCCTTGGGCCGGTCGTAGGTGAAGCCGAGCCGCTCGTACAGCCGGCGGGTGCCGTTGTACAGGAACGACGACGACACCTTCTTCGTCTGGTCGGTCAGGTCGTGCGGGTAGCTCTCGACCCGTCCGCCACCGGACCGCGCGATGAGGTCGAGCGCGCCGGTGATCGCGAGCTCCGTCAGGCCCTGCCGCCGGTACCGCTTGTCGACGAAGACGCAGGTGATCCGGTAGTCGGGGTCCGCGGTCTTGGTGGCGTGGTACTGCTTGCGGTGGTGGATCGTGGGCAGCTCGGCGGGGGTGCCGTACTCGGCCCAGGCGACGGCCTCGTCGCCGTCCATGACCAGCGCGGCGTGCGCGGTGCCCTGCTCGACGTGGGCCTTCTTCAGGGCCCGGTGGGCCTCGGCACCCTGGCCGCGCTCTGGGGCGTCGGGGTGGAACCAGAGGCACCAGCACCCACCGAAGATGCCGTTGTGGCGCAGGACCATCGCCTCGAAGGCCGGCCAGGTCGCCGTGCTGAGCGGCGCGACCGTGTACGCCTGGCTGGCTGCCATGTCGTGCCTCCTCGACCTCGGCGGATCAGTCCCTCGCGGCAGCGGACACGTCGACGCAGACGACCGCGGTGTTGCCCTCCTGGTCCGCGACCACGGTGAGGCCGGGGGCGTTCGCGTCGCCGACGACGGTCCCGCCGGCAGCGACGGCGGCGGCGACCCGCTGCTCGGCCACCTCGGGCGCGACGTACACCTCGACGTGGACCCGCTGACCCGGGCCCTGCTGCTCGTCGAGGTCGCCGAACCACAGGTTCGGCACCCGTCCGGTGGCGTCGCGGACCTCGTCGCTGGGGCTCCCGCGACCCTGGCTGCTCGCGTCACCGGTCAGCAGCGCCGCCCACACGGGCGCGACGGCGCCCGAGCCGGCCGTGTCGAGACCGAGCTCGATGTGGCTGACGGACGTCGGGTCGGCGGCGAGCCCGTGCTCGGCCGCGACCTGGCTGATGCGACGAGCGAGGTCGACGTCCTGCTGGGTCACCCACTCGACGCGGTGCTCCGTGCCCTGGTGGTCGCGGTAGATCGCGTCGTCGCTGACCAGCCGCAGGTCGACGTACCCGGCGCCGATCGTCACCCGCGGGTGGTGGCCGATCTCGTCACCCGCGTCGCCGACCGCGGTGACGAACCGCGCCGCCGCGCCGAAGTCGTCGACGAGGTACCGGGCGTGCAGCGCCTGGGCGAGCTTGCGCCAGTCGGTGAGCCCTGCCGCGGCGATCTGCTCGCCGCCGAGCATGTCCATGGACCGGGAGCGTATCCCCGCGTCCCCTCCCCGCACCACGGTCGCGAGGCACGGGACGACGGCTTCCTGGCGCCCCGACGAACCGGCAGCGGGCGGTCCGGGGTTCCCCCACCCGCGGCGCTCCTGCGACCATGCGAGCACCCCAGGCGCACAGGGGCTGTCGACGTCGACCGGAGGAGCGGCCGGTGCAGGAGCAGGAGCCCGAGGAGGGCCGCACCACGAAACGTGTGGACCGGGTCCTCGGGCTGGTCAAGTGGGTGGCGCTCGCCGTCGTGCTGGTGCAGGCGCTCCTGGTCTGGACCGGCGTCCTCGACCTGCGCGAGGCCGTGGGCCTGGCGCTCGCCCTGGAGGCACTGCTGGCACTCGCCGCGGTGACGCTCGCCGTGAGGGGCGGGGTCGGCTACCGGCGGGCGCGCGCCCAGGGCTCCACGCGGGAGGAGGCCTTCCTGGAGGCGCTGCGACCGGTGGTGCCGGCTTTCCTGCTGGCGGTGGTGCGTCACGAGTACGGGGTCTTCGGCGCCATCGGGCAGCGCCTGCGCGGCCGCGTCGACGTCGCACCCGAGGCGACCGCGGTCCCCTACGGCCGGGACGTCACACCGTTCCTCGCCCTGTTCGCCGGGCTGTCGGTGGTGGAGCTGGTCGTCGTGCACCTGCTCGTGCCGTGGGAGTGGCTGCGGGTCCTGCTGCTCGTCCTCGGCGCGTACGGCCTGGTCTGGATCATCGGCCTGCTCTGCGCCATCCACGTGCGCCCTCACCAGGTCGACCGGTCGACCCTGCTGCTGCGGTTCGCGCACGTGGCTCAGGTCGCGGTGCCGGCCGACGCCGTGGTGAAGGCCGCAGCGCAGCTCTCCTCGGGCCACCGCCGCACCGTCGACGTGGAGGGCGGGCACCTGGCGCTCGCGGTCGGTGGCTCGACGAACGTCCGGGTCCAGCTGCGGCCGGGCACCCGCGTCACGACCGGCCGGGGAGAGGTGCACCACGTCGACTCCGTGTCGTTCACCGCCGACGAGGCACCGGCCGCCGTCCGGGCCATCGAACGGGCCGCTGCTCAGGGCTCCCAGTAGACCTCGACCTCGTACCCGTCGGGGTCCAGGCACTTGAGGCTGACGTAGCCGTCCTCGTCCCACGCCTCAGTGACCGTCACCCGGGCCTCGCGCAGGTCCGCGAGCAGGGCCCGGACGCCGGCCGGGTCCGCGGCGCGGAAGCCGAAGTGCACCCCGGCGGCCGGCGGCGAGGCCGGCTCGCCCGCGTGCACGGCGAGGTCGAAGCCGTCGTCGTTCGACACGAACACGGTGCCGTCCGGGTAGGGCCGCGGGGTCGCCGTGAACCCGAACCAGCGGCGGTAGAACGCCAGTGACGCCTCGACGTCCCTCACCGTCAGGTTGAGGTGGACCAGCGGCAAAGGTGCGCCCGGCGACGGGCGATCGCCGGCCGGGCTCGGTCTCGTCGTCATGTCGCGTCCCTCCGCCCGTCGGCCGTGAGCACCACCAGCTGCCGCGTGGTCCGCGTCATCGCGACGTACCGGTCCACGGCTCCCTGGGTGCCGGCGTCCCAGCGGTCGGGGTCGACGAGCACGACGAGGTCGAACTCCAGCCCCTTCGCCAGGACCGGCGCCAGGGACCGGACCCTCGGCCGCTCGGCGAACCACGGGGCGCCGACGACGCAGGCCACGCCGTCATGGTGCTCCGCCAGCCACGCGTCCACCACCGGTTCGAGGTCCGACCGGGCCCCGTACCGCACCGGCACCCCGGCCTCCCGCACCGACGCCGGGACGTTCGCGTCCGGGACGGCCGCCCGGATCACCGGCTCGGCGACCTGCATCACCTCCCGCGGCGTCCGGTAGCCGACCCGCAACGACATCACGCGCGCCGCTCCGGCACCGACGCGCTCCAGCCGCTCCTGCCAGGTGCCGTCGAAGCCGCGCCGGGCCTGGGCGCGGTCCCCCACGACGGTGAGGCTGCGCGATGGGCACCGGGCCAGGAGGACCCGCCACTCGGCGTCCGTCAGCTCCTGCGCCTCGTCCACCACGACGTGCGCGAACGGACCCGCGAGGGGGTCACGGGCGTCGCCCTCCCCGACGGCCTCGTCGACCAGGACGTACTGGAGGTCCTGACCGCGCAGCATCGACATCACCTGCATCTCGCTGTCGTCCGTGGCGACGAGGTGCTCGACCACCTCGTCGACGCGGGCCTGCTCGGCCGCGAGCGCGACCCGCCGCCGACGGCGCCGCCGGGAGACGTCGGGGTCGCCGAGACGCCGGCGGGCGGCGTCCAGCAGCGGCAGGTCGGACGTCGTCCACGCCTGCGGGTCGGCGCGCTGCAGCAGGCGCACCTCGTCGGGCTCCAGCCAGGGTGCGCACCTGCGCAGGTACGCGGGGACGGACCACAGGTCCCCGACGACGTCCGCGGGCTCCAGCACCGGCCACGAGCGGTCGAGGACGGCGCGCAGGTCGGCGTCCCGCTCGAGCGCCGCGCGGACCACCTGCCCGGGGACGTCCTCGTCGGCGTGGGCGTCGACCAGCAGGGCGAGCAGCTCCTCCCAGATCACCTCGCGGGCCTCGTTGTGCGGCGTCCCCGGGTCGGGGGCGTCGAACAGCGCCGCCCAGTCGTCCGGACCCAGGCGTACCCGCGTCCAGGCGGTCTCGACCACCACCGCCCGCGGCGGCGGCTCCTCGTACAACGCGACCGCCGGTTCGACCGCGTCGACCATCCGCGCGTCGCCCTTGAGCCGGGCGACGTGCGGGTCGTCCTCGTCGGGAACGTCCGCCCCACCGGGGACGAGGTCGCGCAGGGTGCACAGGCGCACGGCGTCCTCCCCCAGGTTCGGCAGGACGTCGGCCACGTACGACAGGTACGGCTGGTGCGGGCCGACGAACAGGATCCCGCCGTGCGAACGCCCCAGCCGCGGCTCGGAGTGCAGGAGGTACGCGGCGCGGTGCAGGGCGACGACGGTCTTGCCCGTCCCCGGGCCGCCGTCCACGACCAGGGCGCCGCGGGAGCCGGCGCGGATGATCGCGTCCTGGTCGGCCTGGATGGTGCCGAGCACGTCGCGCATCCGGTGCGAGCGGCTGGCACCGAGGCCGGCGACGAAGGCCGACTGGTCGTCCGGGGCGAGCCGTGCCGGGTCGTGCCCCGGCCCGTCGGTGCTGAGCACCTCGTCCCAGTAGTCGGTGACGGCCCCGTCGGTCCACCGGTAACGGCGGCGACTGGCCAGCCCGCGAGGCTCCTCGAGCGTGGCACCGAAGAAGGGTTCCGCCGACGGGGAGCGCCAGTCCACGAGCAGCGGCTCGCCGGTGGTGTCCTTGAGGCCCAAGCGGCCGACGTACACCGGCCGGCCGCCGTCCGCGGGCACCATCCGCCCCAGGCAGACGTCGAGTCCGAACCGGCTCAGGGTCCGCAGCCGCGCGGTCAGCCGGTGGACCTCCTGGTCCCGGTCGAGGGCCTGCTGACCCGACCCGCCCGGCGCGCTGCGCGCCGCGTCGAGACGGTGGGAGAGGTCCGCGACCGCGGCCTCCAGCGCGACGGCGACGGCGACGAGGTGCTCCTCGTCGTCCGCCACGAGGGTCGGGTCGGCCTTCGCGACCAGGTGCTCAGGCAGTCGGAAGACGCTGGTGGACAACGGGTTCACGGGGACGGCTCCGATCCGGGAACGGTCCCGGCACGACGACGTCACCCCCTGCTGGGGTCGCCCACCGGACGCTGTTCCGACGGGATCGTCGGGCACGACCGGGGCCTTGCCGCAAGGCCCCCGTCGCGCTATACGTTGGATACGGAGGAGCTGCGGCTCCTCCGTTCACGTGCCCGGGGTCAGCCGGCGGAGACGAGCGCCCGGTAGCGCTCCTCCAGCGCGGACGGGTCGGCCTGCGCGACCGGCGTGGCCGTCCCGGTGTCGAGCAGCTGCTCCAGGGTGTCCAGGCAGACGTGGTAGCCGGCGAGGTTGCTCTCGACGCTGGGCCCGGACACGGCGCCGACCCACGTGGTCAGGACGAGGTGGGTGGCCCCACCGACCGGTTCGAGCTCCCAGCGCAGCAGGTCGGTGTCCCAGGTCAGCTCGAGCGTCCGCGGCGGGTCCCACACCCGCAGCTCACCGGGGAGCACGGCGTCCTCGATCCCGTGCCGCTCCACGACGTCCGGCCAGAACGGGAAGGTCAGGGCGGCACCCGGGCACCGCTCGCCGACCACGTCGGCGGGGAACCAGTAGCGCAGGTGCTCGGACTCGGTCAGAGCCCGCCACACCTTCTCCGGCGGGTGGGCGAGCCGTCGCTCGAACCGCAGGACGGTCCGCTCGCCGTCGGTCAGCACCTCACCCATGCGCGGGTCGGACGGGGTCATGGTCGCTCCTCGGGGTCGGTCAGGTGAATCAGGTCAGTCAGCTCGATCGGTCGGGTCGGCGGGCATCTCGTCGAGCCGACGCTCCAGCGCGTCCAGCCGGTCCGCCCACGCCTGCCGGTAGGGGGTCAGCCACCGGTCGACGTCGCGCAACGGCTCCAGGCGCACGCCGTACCAGCGGCGTGGCCCGTCCACCCGGACCCGGACGAGGTCGGCGTCCCCCAGGACCCGCAGGTGCTTGGAGACGTTCGGCTGCGGCGCTCCCAGCTCCGCGACCAGGTCGCCGACGGGGCGCTCCCCCGTCTGCAGCAGCAGGTCGAGGATCCGGCGCCGCGTCGGGTCGGCGAGGACGGCGAAGGTGTCACGCACCGGACCACGGTCCTCCACCCCGCATATGCCTGTCAAGGCATATTCGGGGTGCCCTGGGCGCAGAGCCACTCCAGCGCCGCCTCGGCGTGACGCAGCACGGACACGTGACCCTCACCGGCCACGACCCGCAGCGTGGCGCGCGGCAACCGGCCCGCCAACCACCGCGCGTGCGCCGCCGGGACCGCCCGGTCGTCCGCGCCGTGCAGGAGCAGCACCGGCGCGACGACGTCCTGCAGGTCGAAGCCCCACGGCGCCACGTACGCCAGGTCGTCGTCCACCAGCGGTCCCGGCCCGGCCTCGAGCGCCGGGCCGACCACCGAACCGAACCAGGCCCACTCGCCCCGCAACGCCGCCCAGTCGGCGTCCACGAACCCGATGTCCCCCGGGTCCCCACCGCCGCCGGCGGCCTCGTGCGCCTCCTTCACCGCGCGCCCGGCCGCCGCGGCCTCCAGGGACCGCCTGGCGGCCGGCGCCATCCCGGCGAACCAGTCCAGGCCCTCGGCGCCGAACGGCGACAGGCCCGCTCCGGCGACCACCCCGACGACCCGGTCCCCCAGCAGCGCGCCGCAGGCCAACGCGTGCGGCCCGCCGCCCGAGTGCCCCACCACGGCGAACCGACCGAGTCCCAGGGCGTCCGCGACCGCCGCGACGTCCGCCGCCGCCGAGGCGACGTCGCGACCCGGCCGGGCGGTCGACCCTCCGTAGCCGGGCCGGTCGTACCCGACCCACCGCAGGCCGAGCCGGTCGGCCGCCGCGAACAGCGGCTCCGGTGGCGACCCCAGGTTCGGCGTCCCGTGCATCCACACCACCGGCAGGCCGCCGTCACCACCCGCGTCGTACGCGCGCAGCTCTCCACCGCCGGGCGCGGCCACCTGCACCGTGCGCACCCGTGTTCCCGCGTGGGTCACCCGTCCTCCTCTCGCCGCCCGTCCGACCGGCTGGGCGGCTCGAACTCATCGGTCCCGACGGCTCCCCTGCGGCTCGGCGCACGTGACGGGACCGACGCCGTCGCCTCGGCGACGACCCGCGCGAACGTCGGCGCGACGGCCGGCACGGTGAAGACCTCGACCGCGCGGGACCGTGCAGCGGCTCCCAGCCGCCGGCGCACCGCCGCGTCGCGCAGCGCCTGCAACCCGTCCGCCAGGGCCCGCGCGTCACCCGGCGGCACGAGGACGCCCGTGCCACCCAGCGCCCACCGCACCGGGGGGACGTCGGACGCGACGACCGCGCGTCCGTGCACCATCGCGTCGACGAGCTTGGCCGGCAGCTGCGACAGCGACCAGCTGCGCGCCAGGCTGGGCACGGCGACCACGTCCGCGCCCGCCACGAGCGCCTGCCCGGCCGCGAACGCCGTGCGCCCCAGCCAGCGCTCCCACGGTCGCGCGTCGCGCGGTGGGTCGGCGGTCACCTCGAGGCGCACCCCGTCGCCCCGGAACGTCGCGACGGCCCGGCGCAGCACCTCGACCCCCGAGTGGTCACCCACCGTGCCGACGAACCGCACCACCAGGTCGGCACCCGGCTCAGCACCGGCGCGCCGCACCGGGTCCGGCGGCAGCTCCCGGACGTGCGGGACGACGGCGCCGCCGTACCGCCGCTGCAGCACGGGGTTGCTGACCAGGACCGGGTAGGACCGCAGCGACCTGCCCAGCCGGAGCAGCTCGGAGCGCCGGCCGTCCAGCCGCGCCCGCACCCGCCGGCGCAGCGGCTGCCACCGCAGCCGGTACTCCAGGTCGGGGTCGTCGACGTCGACGACGAGGGGCAGTCCGTGGACCTCGGCCAGCCGCGTCGCGACACCCAGGCTGGGCGGCAGCGGCTTGACCGCCACGACGGCGTCCGCCCACCGGGCCGCCTCCTCGAGCCGCGCACGGCGGACCGGCTCGGGGAGGTCCGTCAGGACCGCGCAGTCGCGCGCGAACGCCGTGTCCCGCAGCGGTTCCCACACCTGCCGGCCACGGACGGCGACGACCCGGACGGGCCAGCCCAGGTGCCGGGCGAGCAGCCACAGGCAGTACGTGCGACCGGTCGAGTTGTTCTCCGCGTTCGGCGTCACCAGCAGCAGCCGCGGGGCGCCCGACCCCACCGGGCCGGGCGTCACGGCGCCACCCGCCGCGCCGTCAGCCAGGCGACCACCCGGCGGCTGGACGTCGGGTGCACCGTGGCGGCGAGGACGGCGACCACCGCCACGAAGGCGAGCCCGCCGACGGCGAGCCGCCCCACGGGCACGTCCACCGCCGCCGCGGCCAGCACGTACGCGGCGCATCCCCACGCGCTGACGTGCGCAGCGGGCGCGACCGCGGCCAGCTGGTCGCGCAGACGGACGCCGGTCAGCCGCTGCTGGATGACCAGCAGCACGGGCGTCAGCGCGACCCCCGCCGCCGCGTACCCGACCGCGACACCCACGACACCGAACGGCAGCCCGGCGACCACGCCGAGCGTCTGCGTCACCGTCGACAGCACCTGGAACCGCAGGTTCAGGTCGGCCCGGCCGACGCCGCGCATCAGCGCCGGGGTGACGAACAGGACCGACTCGCGCGCGCCCGCGACGGCGAGCACGGTGACCAGCACCGCGGCCGGGTGCCACGACGGCCCGAGGACGACGGCGACGAGGTCCGCCGCCGCCACCGCGACGAGGGCCATCACCGGCAGCGCCGCGGACGCGACGAGCTGCGTGGCCACCAGCAGCACCCGGCCCGTCGCGGCCCGGTCCCCCGCCGTCCGGGAGAACCACGGGAACAGCACCCGGTGGACCGTCAGCCCGAGCAGGACCACCGGCAGCACGAGGACCCGGTAGGCGATGGCGTAGTACCCCAGGCTCTGCGCCCCGAGGAACCTCCCGACCAGCACCGTGTCGACGTTCGACGAGACGTACGCCAGGCCGTTCGTCGCGAACACCCTCGCGCCGAACGGCACGAGCTCGGCGGCCGGGCGCACCGAGCGGGACAGGCCCGGGCCCCGCGCCGCGACGACCAGGCCGGCCGTCACGACCAGCTCGGTGGCCAGCACCTGCGCGGCGAACGCGAGGTGCCCCGCCCCCAGGACCAGGGCCGCCAGGCCCACGACGCCCCCGGCCACGGCGCCCGCCACGTCCGCGACGGCGAGCGGGCCGAACGCGAGCCGTCGCGACAGCAGCGCGCGCGGCGCGACGGACAGCGACTTGACGAGCACCGCGACCGCGAGCACCCGCAGCAGGGACGGCAGCTCCGGCTGCCCGAAGAAGGACCCGACCGCGGGGGCGAGTACCCACGTGGCCGCCGCCATCACGCACCCGAGGGCCAGGTTGACGGTGGCCAGGGCCTCCGCCGCGCCGGGCCGCAGGCGGGGGCGCTGCACCAGGGCGGACGCCAGCCCCAGGTCCAGCAGCAGCGTCACGAGCGTCACGCACACCGTCGCCGCGGCGACGGCCGCGTAGGTGTCCGGGCCGAGCACCCGGGCCAGGACGACGCCGAACGCGACCTGCACCGCCTGGCGCGTGCCGAGGGCGACGGCGCTGGCGCCGACCGCCCGCCGGGCGTCCGGTGGCGGCTCCACCGGCCCCTGGGCCGGGTGGTGCAGCGGCTCCTGGACGTCGCGGTGCGCGGCGCCGCCCGTCGGGTCGTGCGTCACGCCGTCCCCAGGGACCGGACGGGGCGGAGCCGCAGGTGCCCGGCGTCCGGGCGCTGGTACTCGACGTAGGCCACGCCCACCGCCCCCAGCAGCAGACCCACGCCGCGGCACACCGTGCGCAGCGCGTGGGCCCGTCGGGCAGGGGAGCCGCGCAGCGACAGCAGCGCCACGAGCGCCCCGCCGGCGACCCGGGCCAGCCCGGCGCCGAGGGCGGCGGTGCGGGCCGTCGCCCGCTCGACCGTCGTCCCGGCCAGGCGGACCGAGACGATCGCCCAGGTGTTGCCGCTGCGGACCGCCCGCAGCAGCACCCAGCCCACCCGGGCGCGGGCGGCGGGGACGACGTCGACGACCACCGCCTCGTCGCACCAGACGATGCGCTCACCCCGCCGCACCAGGTACCTCGTGAAGTACGTGTCGTCGGCACCCGTGAGTCCCAGCCCCTCGTCGAAACGCAGCCCCCATCGGCGGACCACCCTCAGGTCCAGCAGCAGGTTGCTGGTGGCCGCCGCGGGCACGCACGTCCCGCTGGTGAACCGCCGGCGCTCGAAGAACCGTCCCGCGACGACGAACGGCGGCGGGGGGACCTCGTAACGCGGCACGACCGCCCCCACCACCGCCGCCGGGCGCTCGGCCGCGAACCGGTCGAGCAGCGCCCCCAGCCACCCGGGGGCCGGGCGCTCGTCGTCGTCGACGAACACGAGGAGGTCGTCGTCACCGCTGCTGTCCAGGGCGCGGTTGCGCGCGGCCGGGATGCCCGGCCGCGGCTCGTGCACGTACGCGACCGATCCCGCCAGGGTGCGCGCGACGGCGTCGACCTGGCCCCGCGCGGAGCCCTGCGGGCTGTTGTCCACCACGAGGACGCGAGCGGCGGCGACGCGGTCCGCCACGTCGGCCACCTGGTCCGACAGCAACGGCAGCACCTCGGCCAGGTGCGCCGGGCGCAGGTACGTCAGGACGGCCACGGTCAGGCGCAGGGCGCACGGCCCCGCCTCGGCCGGCGGCACGCTCACGGCGGTGCCGGTCGGCTGGCGGCGGAGCGGCCCGCGTGACGGACCGCTCCCCCGCCGCGGGTCATCCCCCGCCCTCCGGCAGCGGGGGTGGGGACTGCAGGTCCCACGCGCGCAGCAGGACGGCGTGGCCGACGCCCGCGGCCCGGCCCTGGGCCGCGGTGACCGCCGTGAGCAGCTCCCGCGGGGCGGGGTGGCCCTCGATGCCCGCGAGGTACTGCGCGTGCGCCTCCAGGGAGGCGATCCCGCGCTCCAGCGGCTCCCCGGTGACGTCGACGGCGTGCGTCGGCCGGGTGTGCCCGGCGACGAGCAGCCAGCGCGTGGACCAGGGCGCCAGGCCCTCCTCGACGAGCTCGGTGAAGACCCACCGATTCGCGGCGTCGCGCACCGCGTCGGCGGTGACGAGCCCGGCGACGCGGTGGTCGGCCTGGTTCAGCCCGGCGACGAACTCCTCCTCCCACGAGCCGGTGAGCACCGCGTGGGGACGCACGTCGCGGATGACGCGGGCGACGTCGCGCCGCAGGTCCAGGCCGTACTGCAGGACGCCGTCCGGGTGCTCGAGGAAGTCCACCCGGCTCACCCCGACGGCGGCCGACCCGACGACCTGCTCACGCACCCGCAGCTCCGCGGTCTCCGCCGGGTGCGAGGCGTCCATCCCCGCCTCACCGCGGGTCAGGAGCACGTACGACACGTCGACGCCGCGGGCGGTCCAGCGCGCGACCGCGGCCGACGTCCCGTACTCCAGGTCGTCCGGGTGCGCCACGACGCACAGCACCCGCCGCAGGTCGTCCTCGGGCAACGGCGGCAACGGCTCGCTCATGGCCGGAGCGTACGGACGACCACGGGCCGCTGTCAGCGATTCACTGACCGTTGTCAGGATCGGGCCGGCGGTGCTTCACTGTGCCCGCGCCGACCGGCGACCGCCGCTCGGCGCGGACGCTCCACCGTCACCCCAGCGGGTCATGGCCGCCCGGCGACTCCGGGCCCGAGCACACGGCACAGCCGGAGGCTGGCATGGCCGGTCGCACCACGTCCCGAGTCGTCCTCGCCGCGCTCAGCGGTCTCGCCCTGACCGCGGGGGTGCTGGCCCCCTCGGCCGCCGTCCCCTCCGGCGCGCCCGCGCCGCCGGGGCTCACCGCGACCCCACTGGCTCCCGACGAGGTCCTCGACACGGACAAGGCGCCCACGGCGCGGGTCGCCCGTACCGACCCCTCGCTGCTGGCTCGTGACGACGCCGAACCGGTCCGCGTCCTGATCAAGCTCGACCACGACTCGACGGCCGCGTACGCGGGCGGTGTCCGGGGGCTCGCGCCGACCAGCCCGTCGGTCACCGGCCGGGCGCTCACCGGCCGCAGCGCGGCGGAGCGCGCCTACGAGCGCTACCAGCGCGAGCGGGAGGACGACGTCCGGGCCGCGATCGAGCGCACCGTGCCGCAGGCGCAGGTCGGCGAGGCCCTGCGCACCGTCTACGGCGGCCTGACCGCCACCGTCCCGGCGAACGCGGTGGAGACGCTCCTGGCGGTCGACGGGGTGGCGGCGGTGCAGCTCGACGAGCTGCGCCAGCTGCTGACCGACTCCAGCCCGGAGTTCATCGAGGCCCCGCCCGTGTACGCCGACCTCGGCGGGTCCGCGTCCGCCGGTGAGGGCGTCCTCTACGGCAACCTCGACTCCGGGGTGTGGCCCGAGCACCCGTCGTTCGCGGACCCCGGCACCCTGCCCGACGCCCCGGCGGGCCTGCCCTGCGACTTCGGCGACAACCCGCTGACCGCGCAGGACGACCCGTTCGCGTGCAACGACAAGCTCGTCGGCGGCCGCGCCTTCCTCGACACCTACCTGTCCGACCCGGCCCGGGCGCAGGACGAGCCGTTCCACACCGCCCGCGACTCCAACGGTCACGGCACGCACACCGCGTCGACGTCCGCGGGCAGCCACGTCGACGACGTGAGCATCCTCGGCGGTGACCTGCCCGCGATCCACGGCGTCGCCCCCGGCGCGTGGGTGATGGTCTACAAGGTCTGCGGGGTCATCGGCTGCTTCGGGTCCGACTCGGCGGCCGCCGTCGCCCAGGCGGTGCTGGACGGCGTGGACGTCATCAACTTCTCCATCTCCGGCGGCACCGACCCGTACACCGACCCGGTCGAGCTCGCCTTCCTGGACGCCTACGCCGCGGGCGTCCTCGTGTCCGCCTCCGCGGGCAACGACGGCCCGGGGGCGGGCACCGCGAACCACCTGGGCCCGTGGACGACGACGGTCGCGGCGTCCACCCAGACCCGCGAGCTCGCGACGACCCTCACCCTGACCGCCGCCGACGGCAGCACCGCCCGGTTCCGCGGCGCGTCGGTCACCCCCGGCGTCGACGAGCACCCGGTCGTGATGGCCGCCGACCCGCCGTACAACCGCCCGTTGTGCGACGCCCCGGCACCGCCCGGGACCTTCGACGGAGTCGTCGTGGCGTGCCAGCGCGGCGTGAACGCCCGCGTCGACAAGGGCTTCAACGTCCTGCAGGGCGGCGCCGAGGGCATGGTCCTGTTCAACCCGTCCCTGGCCGACACGAACACCGACACGCACTGGCTGCCGACGGTGCACCTCCCTGACGGCACCGACCTCGTCGCGTTCATGGCGGCCCACGACGACGTCACCGGGTCGTTCCCCGCCGGCGCGCCGGCCGAGGGCCAGGGTGACGTGATGGCCGCGTTCTCCTCGCGCGGGCCGGCCGGCGTCGTGCTCAAGCCGGACGTCACCGCACCCGGCGTGCAGGTCCTGGCCGGGGACACCCCGGTCGCCGAGTCCACGACGTCCGGTCCCCCCGGTGAGTACTTCCAGGCGATCGCCGGCACGTCGATGTCCTCGCCGCACGTCGCCGGCGCCGCGCTGCTGCTGCGCCACGCGCACCCCGACTGGACGCCGGGGCAGGTCCGCTCGGCGCTGATGACGACCGCGACCACCGACGTCGTCAAGGAGGACCTGACGACGCCCGCCGACCCGTTCGACATGGGCGCGGGCCGGATCCGGGTCGCGCCCGCGGCGGACGCGCCCATGACGCTGGACGAGTCCGCCGGGGACTACCTGGCCCTCGGTGCGGACGCCCGCACCGCCGTGCACCTCAACCTGCCGTCGGTGTACGCGCCGGTGATGCCCGGGCGGCTGACCACGACCCGTGAGCTCACCAGCACCAGCGACCGGCCGCAGATCGTGACCACCGGCGCGCAGGCCGGACCGGGGACGACGATCACGGTCAGCCCCCGCCGGGTGATGCTGCTGCCGGGGCGGACCGTCGAGGTCACGATCACGATCGAGGCGAGCACCCCGCTGGGGACGACGAGCCACGGCCAGGTGCTGCTCAGCACGCGCGAACGCACGCTGCACCTGCCGGTGGCGTTCACCCACACCCAGGGGACGGTGGCGCTCACCCAGTCCTGCGACCCGGGCGAGGTGACCCCGCCCGGGACGACCGAGTGCACCGTCGAGGCGGTGAACACCGGCTTCGAGGACCAGGTGGTCGACCTGACCAGCACGGTCAGCCGCGAGCTGCGGGTGGTCGCCGCGGACGGCGCCGAGCGGGACGGCCCACGCACCGTCCGCCTCGACGACGTCACCCTCACCGGCGCCCGTCCCGGCGTCCCCGCCGTGGACCCCGGGGACAGCCCCGCCGGCTACCTGCCGCTCGCCCTGTTCGGCATCGCACCGACCGCCGTCGGGGACGAGCAGGTGCTCAACCTGGACGTGCCCGCGTTCCGGTACAACGGCCGCACCTGGACCCGCCTGGGCGTCAGCACCAACGGCTACCTCGTGGTCGGCGGGGCCACGGCCGAGGACAACAACTGCTGCACCCTGCCCGACGGCCCCGACCCGGCGCCCCCGAACAACGTGCTCGCGCCGTTCTGGACGGACCTGGACGGCACCGGCGCGCCGGGCGTCAGCGCCGGCTCGCTCACCGACGGGGTGTCGACGTGGGTCGTCGTCGAGTTCGCGCTCAACGTGTTCGGCACCACCGACCAGCGCACCTTCCAGGTGTGGCTGCGGACCGGCGGCGAGCAGGACATCACGTTCACGTACCCGCCGGAGGACCTGCCGACCGACCCGGCCGGCCAGGACTTCCTCGTCGGGGCGGAGAACGAGGCCGGCCAGGGCGACGTGGAGGCCGTCCTGCCGACGTCGGACCTGAGGGTCACCTCCTCGGACCCCGCGGACGGCGGGTCCGTGGGCTACGCGTTCACCGCCCGCGGGCTGAGCGCCGGCACCGCCACCGTCACCACGGAGATGACCGCCAGCGGGGTCAGCGGGACCACCCGGGTCGTCGACGAGGTGGTGGTCCTGCCCCGGTGAGGCCGTCCGGGGGCGGCCCGCAGGGCTGCCCCCGGGCGGCCCTCAGACGGCGGCTGCGGACCGCTGCGCCCGCGGTGTCGGCGCGGACCGCAGCACCGGCCGGGCGACCACCAGCAGCACCGCGCCGAGGGCGCTCGCCACCACCGCGCCGACGGGCCCGGCGGCGACCGCACCGAGGAGCGTCGCCGCACCCAGCTGACCGGTCACCGCGAGCCGCAGCGACCAGGGCTCCAGCCGCTCGAGCCGGCGGTGCAGCGTCATCAGCGCGCCCGGCGAGCGCACGCCCGCGGTGAGCAGGACGGCCGCACCCCGGACCAGGCCGAACAGCCCGCCCAGCGCCAGGGCGGCCGCGGGGGACGCGGTCAGGGCCGCCAGCACGACGAGCAGGTACGTGCTCGCCGTCATGACGTAGGTGGCGAAGCCGGACCCGATCTGGGCACCGAAACCGGCGGCGTACACCCAGCGCCGGTAGCGGTCCAGCCACACCTCGTTGACCTGCCGGGGGTGCAGGGGCAACCGGAAGTCGAGGAACCGCGTGTCGGCGGCGGTGGCGACGAGCGCGGCCGAGGCGCCGAGCACCGCGAGCACCCACGCGTCCCCGGTCGCCAGGAGCGACACCAGCCACGCGGCGAGCGACCCGGCGGCGCCCAGCGCCAGGCCACCGAGCGCGGCGCCGAGCACGAACCACGCGCAGGTCAGCCCGTACCGGTTGCCGCGGGAGCGCTCGGACATCGGGTTGATCGCCGACACCATGGACAGGCCGCACGGCGACCAGGTGCCGCGCACGGCCGCCAGCACCGCCGTCACGCCCGCCGCCACGAGGACCCAGCTCGTCACGTCCATCACCGCACCACCACGTCCTGCGTCGAGATCACCGGGTTCGTCCTGCCGTCCACGGCCCGGACGACGACGACGTGCTGGCCGGGCGTGGTCGTGAAGGTCACGTCGAAGCCGTGGTCGCCGTCCACGCCGTGCTCGTCCGCGACCTCCGGGCTCGGCTCACCGGTCCGGCCGCGCGCCACCTCGGTGCCGTCGACCGTGACCGTGACGGGGAGCTGGGTGCCGGGCCGCTCCTCGTCGAAGGCCCAGCCGCTGAGGCGGACCGTGTCGCCGGTGACCGTGGTCTCCTCGACCCGGCCGAGGGCGCCGGCCTGCGCGCCGACGGTGACGGTCCGGGTGCCGATCACCGGGTTCGTGGTCCCACCGCCGACGTTGATGGCGTGCACCCGGAACGTGCGCACCCCCGGCGGCGCGGACAGGCGGATCTCGAAGCCGTGGTCGCCGGTGATGCCGAACGTGCGGTTGACGTCGGGCCGGGACCGCCCGGTGGGGAACCAGGCGACACCGACGCCGTCCAGGTAGACCGCCACGCTGATCTCCTCGGACGGGCGGTCGGGGTCGTAGGCCCACCCGCGGAGCAGCACCTCCCCGTCGCCGGTCGTCTGCGCGCTGTCGAAGTGGCCGAGCGGCGCCACGCCGGGGTTGACCTCGACGACGCGGCGGGCCAGCAGCGGGTTGCCCGACCCGGGTCCGGCGTTGATGCCGTAGACGTCGATCGTGTGCCGGCCGTTGGCGACCTCGATCTCGATGTCGTAACCGTGCCGTCCGCTGACCCGGAAGGCGGAGTTGACGTCCGGCCGGTCGACGTCGGTCGGGAACCAGGAGATGCCGCGCCCGTCGACGTAGACGGCGACGTCCACCGACTCGCTGGGGCGGTCCGGGTCGAACGCCCAGCCCTGCAGCCGCACGGTGTTGCCGGAGGTGGTGACCCGGTCGAGCGCCCCGACGGGCAGGGCGTCGGGGTTGACGTGCACGGTGCGGCTGGCGAGCACCGGGTTGACCTGGCCCGAGCCGACGTTGATGGCGTACACGGTGACGGTGCGCGGACCGTCGGGGGCCTCGAACCGGATGTCGAACCCGTGGTCCCCGCCGATCCCGAAGCTGGCGTTGACGTCGGGCCGGGGGACGTCGGTGCGGAACCACCCGACGCCCTGGCCGTCGACGTACACGGCGACGTAGATGGACGACCCGGGCTCGTCGCGGTCGTACGCCCAGCCGGCGACGCGGACCGTGTTGCCGCTGGCGGAGAGCACCTCGACGTTGCCGACGGGCGGGTTGCCGTTGAGGCACGGGGCGGAGTGGCTCGTCGTGTTGTTGTCCGTCCGGCTGGCGGTGGAGCACACGCCGCCGTACTCCTGCCACGGCGGCACGCACGACACGAGGCGGCACAGCACCGGCCCGGTCTGCGACCAGGGGATCTGGGTGTTGCACTGCCCGTACCGGAACTGGTTGCAGTTGACCAGGCGGTTGTCGCACGTGCTGGGGTCGTCGTTGCACCGGCACGGGTAGCGGTCGTCGCCCCGGTAGCTGTTGCAGTCGATGTAGTACCGCGCGGCACCGCCGCAGAAGGAGGCGTTGTCCGCCTTCCACCAGCCCGCGACGAACGACCCCGGCGGGCACGTGTTCGAGCCGTTGTTGATCGTGCAGCAGAACACCGTGTACCCGGAGCCGCACGTGTTGTGGGACCCGCAGACCGCGTCGTAGGCGCTGGCCGGGCGGGTCAGGTAGCTCCACGGGTTGACCGCGAGGGCCGCACCAGCCAGCGTCGCCCCGCGCAGGAAGCCGCGGCGGTCCGTCCGGGCCCGGCCGGCGACCTTCTCGACGATGCGCTCCGACAGCGTGCTGCTCATGAGACCTCGATCCCGTCCAGTGCGGTGTTGACCTGGGCGCACAGGCCCGGGACGTCGCTGCGCGAGCCCAGGACCACGAACAGGCACCACGCCCGGTCGGCGTGGGTGAAGAACCGCTGGTACCCCAGCTGGCCGGCGAGCTTCTGCTGCAGCTGGTTCGGCGTGAAGTCCTGCGGTCGGGGCCGGGGCAGCTGCTGCTCGGCGAACAGCGCCGTCCCGACCTCGTCCGGGCCGTACTCCAGCAGCGCGACGAAGGCGTGCCGCTGACCCATCAGCTCGACCGCGCCGGTGCCGAAGTCACCGCGGCGGCCGGGCAGGGCGAAGTTGCCCAGGTGCAGCACCGGCGTGACCCGCTCGGTCGCCTGAGCCGCCTGCCCACCCAGGGCCTCGAGCGCACCGGCGCGGGGGGCGGCCCCCGGCGTGCGGGGGTCCTGGCGCAGGAACACCCGTCCCTCCCAGAACTCCGGCAGCCGCGCCCGCAGCCCGTACCCCGACAGCACCTCGCTCACCGCGACACCCCCCGTCCCGCCTCGTCGTCGACCGCGACCCCGCCGTACAGGCTGGGGTGGCCCGGCTCGATCCCCGCCTCGAGCAGGATCCGGTCCACGTCGGCCTCCCGCTCGAGGTCGCCGGTGGGCTTGCGCAGCGCCCGGGAGTCACCCGCGGCCTGCGCCACCAGGCCGGACATCTGGGTGAACGAGGACCCGGAGCCCTGGCCCTTGACCCGACCGGTCCGCCCGTCGACGACCACGACGTAGGGCGACCCGGGGACGTCGTAGGCGTCCCAGGCCTCGCTGGACATGACGACGTCCACGCCGCGCGGCCGCAGCTGCTCGAGCAGGCCGGGGCTCTCCTCCTGCGGGCCCTTGCTGACGACGAGCAGCCGGGTCCCCTCGGGCAGCGCCCAGGAGCCCGGCCGCGCCAGCTCGTCCCAGAACCCGACGCACCCGGTGCAGCCGGAGGACAGGAACGCGAGCAGGGTGTCGTGCTCGACGCCGACGGTGCGGACGTGGACGATCTCGCCGTCCGGCGTCGTCCCGGACACGTCGGAGGCCGCCGCCCACTCGTCGCGGCGCTGCACGGAGTGCACGGCGGGCGCCGGCGGGGCGACGTCCTGCACGGTGCGGAAAGGCGGGACGCCGGCCTCCTGCGGCTCCTCCCCGCCGTCCAGGCGGTGCAGGCGCCGCAGCACCTCCGCGTACCCCCGCAGGAGGCCGGCGACGAGCACGCACAGGACGACCAGGACCACGGTCTGCGTGACCAGCAGGACCATCATCGGACGGGGACACCTCCGGAACCGGCCTGCAGCAGGGCAGGCAGCGCGGTCATGAGCAGGTAGCAGGCGTACGCCAGCAGGGCGGTGAGAGCGAGCAGCGGCACCCCGGCCCACGGCTGGTCGCCCAGGGCGGCCAGGTAGGAGCCGCTCGCCAGCGCGCCGGTGGCGTGCAGGCCCAGGGCGAGGAGGGCGACGAGGGCCAGGCCCGCGTTCGTGCCGACGTGCCACCGGGACACCGGGGTGCTGGCTCGCCCGAAGCAGCCGCACGAGGCTCCCGGCGACACGCGCAGCACCCGCCAGGAGAAAGCGGCCAGGACGCCGTAGGTCACGGCGAGGGCGAGCAGCGGCCAGGGGCCGCCGACCAGCAGGACGGCGAGCGCCACGACCACCTCCGCGGCGCCGCTGGCGCGGCTGACCCAGGCGTCCCGCAGGAAGCGCAGCGGCAGCCGCGCCGCCACGACGGCCCCGCGACCGGCCTCGGGGGCGAGCACCTTCGGCGCACCCGCCACGAGCAGGAGCAGGGCCCCTGCAGCCACCAGTCCGACCACCACGCCTCCTTCGCCACCGTCGCGGGACGGGACGCCCCACGACCGGGTGGAGTCACGCTGCGACAGCACCCGGCCTCGGTGGGTGACCCTAACCCCGGATGGTCGCGAACGGGACGAACGGTCCCGGGTTCCGGTCCGCGGGTCGGGTCAGGACGCCGCGTCAGGACGCGGGCGCGGCCAGCGGCGCGACGGCGTCCGGCACGGCCCCGTACGTCGTCGTCCGCTGGCGCGCCGGCCGGCCGGCGAGCGCCGCCAGGTCGTGCAGCTGACGCACCGAGCGACGCGACCCGTGCTCGGAACCCGCCATCCGGCTGATCGTCTCCTCCATCAACGTGCCGCCCAGGTCGTTGACGCCGCCGCGCAGGACCGCGGTGGTGCCTTCGTCGCCGAGCTTGACCCAGGAGCACTGCACGTTGCGGATCCGGCCGTGCAGGGCGAGCCGCGCCACGGCGTGGACGGCGCGGTTGTCGCGCACCGTGGGCCCGGGCCGGGCCAGGCCCGCCAGGTAGACGGGCGCGTTGCGGTGCACGAACGGCAGCGGGACGAACTCGGTGAAGCCGCCCGTGTCGTCCTGGACCCCGGCGAGCACCCGCAGGTGGGTGAGCCAGTGGCCGGGGTGGTCGACGTGGCCGTACATCATCGTCGAGGACGACGCGATGCCGAGCCGGTGGGCGGTGCTGACGACGTCGACCCACGTGGCGGCCGGGAGCTTGCCCTTGGTCAGCACCCAGCGGACCTCGTCGTCCAGGATCTCCGCGGCCGTGCCGGGGATGCTGTCCAGCCCGGCGTCGCGCAGCTCGGTGAGCCACTCCCGGACGCTCACCCCGGCCTTCGCGGCGGCGCTGACGACCTCCATCGGGGAGAACGCGTGCACGTGCATCCCCGGGGACGCCGCCTTGATCGCCCGGACGACGTCCGCGTAGTACGTGACGGGCAGCCGCGGGTCGATCCCGCCCTGCAGGCACACCTCCGTCGCGCCGACGCCGGCCGCCTCGACGGCGCGCTGGGCGACCTCCTGCACGGACAGCCGGTACGCGTCGGCGTCCCGCTCCCGCTGCGCGAACGCGCAGAACCGGCACCCGACGTAGCAGACGTTCGAGAAGTTGATGTTGCGGTTGACGACGTAGGTGACGTCGTCGCCGACGGTGTCGCGCCGGACGTCGTCCGCGAGCCGGCAGACCCGCTCGAGCGCGTCGCCGTCGGCGGTCAGCAGCGCGAGCGCGGCGTCGCCGTTGCCGGGGGCGAGCAGCGCCGCGGGGTCGTCCGCCGCGAGCCGCAGCCCGGCGGCCACGTCGTCGTCGAGGCGCTCCGGCGCGCGGGACGCGGGGGCGCCGGCGCGGGCCGCCAGGGCCCCGACCTCCGCCCAGTCCCCGTACACCGAGTCGAAGTCGCCCCGCCGGTCGCCCGTGCGGCCCGTGGTGTCCACCGTGGCGTGCAGGTCCGCCCGGCCCGTGGTCTCCACGCCCCCGTCGGGCTCCTGCCAGACCAGCGGACGCGGCGACGTGGCCGGGTCGGCCAGGCCCGTGACCGGGTCGGCCAGGGCGGCGACGTGGGCGGCGACCCGCGTGTCGACCCACTGCCCGGCGGGGGCGGTCACGTACCGGGGGTAGACGGTGAGCCGCTCGGTGAGCGTCATCCCCGCCGCGGCGGTCCACTGCGCGAGCGCGTCGACGGCCGGCCAGGGGCGCTCGGGGTTGACGTGGTCCGGGGTGACCGGGGAGACGCCGCCCCAGTCGTCGATGCCGGCGGCGAGGAGCAGGGCGTGCTGGTCGCCGACGAGGTTGGGCGGGGCCTGGACGCTGACACCCGGTGGCACCAGCAGCCGCGCGACCGCGACCGTCGCGGCGAGCTCCTCCAGGTCGGCGTCGGGGACGTTGCGCATCGCCGTGTCCGGCTTGGCCCGGAAGTTCTGGACGATGACCTCCTGCACGTGCCCGTAGGCGCGGGCGACGCGCCGGATCGCGTGCAGGGACTCGGCGCGGTCGCGGACGGTCTCGCCGATGCCGATGAGGACCCCGGTCGTGAACGGGACGGCGGAGCGGCCGGCGTCCTCGAGCACCCGCAGCCGCACCGCGGGGTCCTTGTCGGGGCTGCCGAAGTGCACGCCGCCGGGCTCGGTGAACAGCGCCGTCGACGTCGTCTCCAGCATCATCCCCATGCTGGGGGCGACGGGCCGCAGGCGCTGCAGCTCCTCCCACGTCATCACGCCGGGGTTCAGGTGCGGGAGCAGCCCGGTCTCCTCGAGCACCGCGACGGCGCAGGCGCGCACGTAGTCGAGCGTCGAGTCGTAGCCGCGCTCGGTGAGCCACTGCCTGGCGGCGTCCCAGCGGTCCTCCGGCCGGTCCCCGAGGGTGAACAGCGCCTCGCGGCACCCGGCCTCGGCCCCCCGGCGGGCGATGTCGAGGACCTCGTCCCGCTCGAGGAACGGCGCGGGCAGCCGCCCGGGGACGGTCGCGAACGTGCAGTAGTGACAGCGGTCCCGGCACAGCCGGGTCAGCGGCACGAACACCTTGCGGCTGTAGGTGACCAGGCCGAGGCGCCCCTCGGCGGCGAGGTGCGCGTCCCGGACGCGCGTCGCGTGGCCGAGCAGCGTCGTGAGGTCCTCGCCGCGCGCGGCCAGGAGGACGACCGTCTCCTCGACGTCGAGGGCCACCCCGTCGGCGGCGCGCCGCAGCGCCCGCCGCATCGCGGAGGCCGTGGGCGCCGGCTCGGGGACCGGCCGGGGGACCTGCGGGGACGCCGGCACGGTGCTCAGAGCCCTCGCAGCAGAGGGACGACGTCCTGGCCGAACAGCGTCAGGAACCGCTCCTGGTCGTGGCCGGGCGCGTGGAAGACCAGGTGGTTGAACCCGGCGTCGGTGTACTGCCGGACCTGCTCGACGACCTGCTCGGGGTCGTCGCTGACGATCCACCGCCGGGCGACCTGCTCGATGGGCAGCTCGTCGGCGAGCCGGGCCATCTCGACGGGGTCCTCGACCCCGGACTTCTGGTCCGCGGTCAGCGACAGCGGCGCCCAGAACCGGGTGTCCTGCAGCGCGCGCTCGCGGTCGTGGTCGAACGACAGCTTGATCTCGATCATCCGGTCGACGTCGTCCTCGGTGCGACCGCCCGCCTCGAGCCCCTCGCGGAACGCCGGCAGCAGGGTGCCCTCGTAGAGGTCCATCCCCTTGCCGGACGTGCAGATCCAGCCGTCCGCGACCCGCCCGGCGTACTTGGTGGTGCCGGGTCCGCCGCCAGCGACGTAGATCGGCACCTGCGTGTCCGGGCGGTCGTACACCGTCGCGTCGCAGACCCGGTAGTAGTCGCCCTCGAACGTGACGCGCTCACCCGCCCACAGGGCGCGGATGAGGCGCACCGCCTCGCGCAGCCGGGCGAACCGCTCCTTGGCGGAGGGGAACTCGATGCCGAGCGCCGACTCGTTCATCGCCTCCCCCGCGCCGACGCCGAGGATCGGGCGGCCCGGGTGCAGGCAGCCCAGGGTGGCGAGCTGCTGGGCGATCACGGCGGGGTGGTAGCGCAGCGTGGGCGTGAGCACCGACGTCCCGAGCTGGACGCGCGAGGTGCGCTCGGCGACCGTGGCCAGCCACACCAGCGCGGACGGCGCGTGGCCGCCCTCGTGCCGCCAGGGCTGGTAGTGGTCGCTGACCATGACGGAGTCGAGGCCGACGTCCTCGGCCTGCACGGCGAAGTCCGCGAGCCGCCCCGGCCCGAACTGCTCGGCCGACGCCTTGTACCCGATCCGCAGTGCCATCCGTCCTCCTGGCCGTGAGCGTGTGGGGACCCATCAGACCACGGGGTGCCGTGCGGCTCGAGCGGCCCCCGGGTGCGCCGTCCGGGTCAGGAGATGACGCGCAACCGCACCGTCTCGGGCATCCCGGACAGGGCGTCGAGGACGTCGGGGGCGAAGCCGCTGGCGACGTCGGTGACGACGTACCCGAGCTCGCCGCGGGTGGACAGCACCTGGCCCTCGATGTTGACGTCGTGCTCGGCGAGGATCCGGTTCACCGACGCCAGCACGCCGGGCACGTTGCGGTGCAGGTGGGCGAAGCGGTGCCGGCCGGGCTCGGTGACGGAGGCCAGCGGCGGCAGGTTGACGCTGAGCGTGGTGCTGCCGGTGGCGACGAAGTCGCGCAGCTTGCCGGCGACGAAGCGGCCGATGTCCTCCTGGGCCTCCTCGGTGGAGCCGCCGATGTGCGGGGTGAGGACGACGTTGGGCAGGCCCCGCAGCTGGGAGTCGAAGGCGTCGCCGCGCTTCTTCGGCTCGTCGGGGAAGACGTCGACGGCGGCGCCGGCGATGTGGCCGGACAGGATGTTCTCGCGCAGAGCGTCGTAGTCGACGACGAACCCGCGGGACAGGTTGAGGAAGAGCGCGCGGCGGCGCATCCGCGCGAACTGCTCCGCGCCGAAGAAGCCGGCGTTCCCCTCGCGACCGTCGACGTGCAGGGTGATGACCTCGGCGATCTCGAGCAGCTCGTTGAGGGTCGAGCACCGCCGGGCGTTGCCCAGGGCCAGCTTGTCGGCGGTGTCGTAGAAGTAGACCTGCATGCCGATCGCCTCGGCGACCACCGAGAGCTGGCTGCCGATGTTGCCGTAGCCGACGATGCCGAGCCGGCGCCCGCGCACCTCGTGCGCGCCGGTCGCCGACTTGTCCCACACCCCGTCGTGCAGCGAGGCGTTCTTCTCCGTGAGCCGCCGCGCCATCGCGATGATCTCGGCGATCGCGAGCTCGACGACGCTGCGGGTGTTCGAGAACGGCGCGTTGAAGACGGCGACCCCACGGGTGGCGGCGGACGCCAGGTCGATCTGGTTCGTGCCGATGCAGAACGCGCCGACCGCCATCAGGTCGGGCGCGGCCGCCAGGACCGCCTCGGGGACCTCGGTCTTGGAGCGGATCCCGAGCAGGTGCACGCCGTCGAGCGCGGACGCGAGCTCGTCGGGGTCCATCGCCCCGGCGTGGGTCTTCACCTGCACGCCGGCGTCGGAGAGGATCCCCTCCGCGAGCGGGTGCACGTTCTCCAGCAGCAGCGCGTTCAGCATGGCGCGATCGTCCCACCTCCGCGGTCGCCGTCGTCGCGGGTGTCCAGCATGCGCGCACGGGGCCCGGCACCGGACCCTCGTGCGGCACCCGTGGACCGCGGGCCCCGGCCGTGGCAGCCTGACGCCCGTGGACGTCGAGGAGGCCCTGCGGTTCGTGGGCGGCAACCACCGCGCGGTGATGGTGACGTACCGGCGCGACGGGTCGCCGACCACGTCGCCGGTGACCGCGTCGGTCGACGGCGACGGTCGCGTCGTGGTGAGCACGCGCGAGACGGCGATGAAGGTCCGGCACGTGCGCCGGGACCCCCGGGCGCTGCTGTGCGTGTTCACCGACGGCTTCTACGGGCCGTGGGTGCAGGTCGAGGGCCGCGTCGAGGTCGTCTCGCTGCCGGAGGCGATGGACGGGCTGGTGGCGTACTACCGCGGTGTCGCCGGCGAGCACCCCGACTGGGACGACTACCGGGCCGCGATGGAGCGCGAGCGCCGCTGCCTGCTGCGGATGACCGTCCAGCGGGCGGGGCCGGACCGGCAGGGCTGAGCCGGGCGGTCGACTTGACCGGCACCGGTCATCGACTTGTACCGTACAACTTCATGACAGGTTCCCGGTTCTCCCGGCTCGCGCACGAGCTGCGCGAGCGCATCGCCCTGGGCGAGCTCGGGGACTCGGGCGCGCTGGAGAGCGAGGCCGAGCTCGGCCGCAGGTACGGCGTCAGCCGGGTGACCGTCCGCCGGGCACTGGAGGTGCTGCGCGACGAGGGGCTCGTCGAGAGCCGCCGGGGAGCCGGCTGGTTCGTCACCGGCTCCTCGTTCCACCAGCGGCTCGCGATGGGCACCTTCCGGCACGCCGAGTCCGCCATCGCCGAGGCCGGCGCGGTCGTCGACCGCGACGTCGTCCGGTTCGGGTACGAGCCGCTGCCCGCCGCCCAGGCGGCGGCCCTGCGGCTGCAGGAGGGGGCCGACGCCCTGCGCAGCCGGTCGGTGCGCAGCGTCGACGGGGTCCCGCTCGACGTCGCCACCGAGTGGGTGCCCGCGGCGTACGCCGGCGCGATCAGCCGGGCCGACGCCCAGCGCACCGGGATCTGGGAGACCCTGCAGCGCGGTGGCCAGCGGATCGGGACCGTCCGGCAGAGCATCACCGCCGGCGTGACCACCGACGACGACGCGGACCTGCTGCACGTCACCGCCGGGACCCCGGTCCTGCTCGTCCGCCGGCTCGCCCTGTCGGCGCAGGACGCACCGCTCGCCCTGTCCGACCACCGGTACCTCGCGCACCGCTTCACCCTCGAGGTGGAGTTCCACGGGTTCCACGTCGCGTCCGCGACCGAGCCACCCGGCCTGCGCGCCGTCCCCTGACCGCCCCACCGACCCGCTCCACCCACCCCGCGCGACCCCGACCCACGACCTGCAGCAACCGACACCCGCGAGGAGATCCCATGAAGGTGCTCGTCACCGGCGGCGCCGGCTTCATCGGCGCCAACTTCGTCCACCGCGTCCGCGCCACCCGCCCCGACTGGCGGATGACGGTCCTGGACGCGCTGACCTACGCCGGTAACCGCGACAACCTCGCACCGGTCGCCGACGACGTCGAGCTCGTCGAGGGCAGCGTCGCGGACGAGGCGCTCGTCGACCGGCTCGTCGCCGACCACGACGTCGTCGTGCACTTCGCCGCCGAGTCGCACAACGACAACTCCCTCGACGACCCGTGGCCGTTCATGGAGTCCAACATCATCGGCACGTACCGGCTGCTCGAGGCCGTGCGCAAGCACGGGGTCCGGCTGCACCACATCTCCACCGACGAGGTGTACGGGGACCTCGAGCTCGACGACCCGACCCGGTTCTCCGAGACCACCCCGGTGAACCCCTCCAGCCCGTACTCGGCGAGCAAGGGCAGCGCGGACCTGCTGGTGCGCGCGTGGATCCGCTCCTTCGGCGTCCAGGCCACCCTGAGCAACTGCTCGAACAACTACGGGCCGTACCAGCACGTGGAGAAGTTCATCCCCCGCCAGATCACCAACGTCCTCGCGGGGATCAAGCCGAAGCTGTACGGCGCGGGCGAGAACGTGCGCGACTGGATCCACGTCGACGACCACAACGACGCGGTCGTGACGATCCTCGAGAAGGGCCGGCTCGGCGAGACGTACCTGATCGGCGCGGACGGCGAGCAGAACAACAAGCAGATGATCGCGCTCATCCTCGAGCTGATGGGCAAGCCGGCCGACTGGTTCGAGCACGTCAACGACCGCCCGGGCCACGACATGCGCTACGCCATCGACGCCACGAAGCTGCGCACGGAGACGGGCTGGACCCCTCAGTACCAGGACATCCGCGCCGGCCTGCAGCAGACGATCGACTGGTACCGGGACAACGAGGCCTGGTGGACGGCCGCCAAGGAGCGCACCGAGGCGCAGTACCAGCGGCTGGGCCGCTGAGACCCCCCGGTCGCGACCGCTGACCCGGCCGGCGGCTGCCTGACGGCCCCGGGTGCGCTACGGCGTGCCCGGGGCCGGCTCGTACGAGCCGGGGGCCGACGCGTACGCGCCCGTCTGCACCGACCACAGCTGGGCGTACGCCCCGCCGGCCTCCAGCAGCTCGTCGTGCGTGCCCGCCTCCACGACGCGGCCGGCGTCCAGCACCCAGATCCGGTCCGCCGTCCGGACGGTCGACAGCCGGTGCGCGACCATCACCGTCGTGCGCCCCCGCGACACCGTGGCCAGCGAGCGCTGGATCGCCGCCTCGGTCTCGTTGTCCACCGCGGACGTCGCCTCGTCCAGCACCAGCAGGGCGGGGTCGCGCAGGATCGCGCGGGCCAGCGCGAGGCGCTGGCGCTGGCCCCCCGAGAGGGTCTGCCCCCGCTCCCCCACGACCGTGTCGTACCCGTCGGGCATGCCGACGACGAAGTCGTGGGCGGCGGCCAGCCGGGCGGCCTCGACGACCTGCTCGCGGGTGGTGTCCGGCGCGCCGTACGCGATGTTGTCCGCGATCGTGCCGTGGAAGAGGAACACGTCCTGCGCCACGTAGCCGATGGCGCCGCGCAGCGACTCCCAGCCCAGCTCGCGCACGTCCACGCCGTCCAGCAGCACCTGCCCCGCGCGCGGGTCGGAGAAGCGCAGCAGCAGCCTCAGCAGCGTCGACTTGCCCGCACCGGTGGAGCCGACGACGGCGTGCACCTGCCCCGGCGGGACGACGAGGTCGATGCCCTTGAGCACGTCCGGCCCGTCGTCGTACCCGGCCCTCACCCCGCGCAGCTCGACGCCGCCCGTCGGCGCCGCCGGCAGCGACCGCCCCCCGGGCAGCACCTGCGGCCGCTCCGCCAGCAGCGCCAGCAGCCGCCGGGTCGACGCCATCGCGCGCTGGTACAGGTCGAGCACCTCGCCGATCCGGGTCAGCGGCCACAGCAACCGCTGGGTCATGAACACCAGCACCGTGTAGATGCCGATCTCCAGGTCCCCGTTCAGCACCGCCCAGCCACCGAGCAGCAGCGAGGCGGTGAACCCGACGAGGATCGCCATCCGGATCAGCGGCACGAACGCCGCCGACGAGCGGATCGCGACCCGGTTCGCCTCCTGGTACTCCTCCGAGACCCGCCGGACCCGCTCGGTCTCACGGTCCTCGGCGGTGAACGCCTTGATCGTCGGCAGGCCGCCGAGGTTGCCGGCGAGGGTGCCCGACAGCTCCCCCACCGCGGCCCGCACCCGCGCGTACAGCGGCTCCAGCCGTCGCTGGAACCACAGCGACCCGGCGACGATCACGGGGATGGGCAGGAACGCCAGCACCGTCAGCTGCAACGAGCTGACCGCGAACACCCCGCCGACGATGACGACGTTCAGCGCCAGCGCCAGCAGGGCCGACGCCCCCACGTCGAGGAAGCGCTCGAGCTGGTTGACGTCGTCGTTGAGCACCGACAGCGTCGAGCCGGACGTGCGCCGCTCGTGCCAGGCCAGGTCCAGGTGCTGGACGTGGTCGTACGCCTCGAGCCGCATCTCGTGCTGCACCGTCTGGGCCAGGCTGCGCCACAGCACCTGGGCGACGTAGTCGCTGATCGACTCGACCACCCACACCACGACGTTGATGGCGGCGATCCACGCGAGCTGCGCGAACCGCGACTCGACCCCCAGCAGGCCGGAGACGAACGAGTCGCCGCCGCGGGCGACGACGTCCACGGCCGCGCCGATGAGCAGCTCGGGCATGACGTCGGCGACCTTGTTGACCGTGGTCGCCGCGACCGCCGCGACCACCCGACCCCGGTGCGAGCGGTACCGCTGCCACAGCCGGCGCAGCGGGTGGGACGACGGGTCGGTGCGGTCCGCGGCCCCGGTCCCGCCGGCACCGGGAGGGGACGAGGTCACAGCAGACCGACCTCGACGAGCTTCTCCGACAGCGCCGCCCCGTTCGGCGCGGACACCCACGGCACCTGCGCCGACCGCGGACCGGAGTCCGCAGGCACCGGCAGGCCGCTGGCGAGCACCTGCTCGGTCGGCGACAGGTGCCGGATCGCCACCCCCGCGACGTTGCCCGGGTGCGCCGCGACGAAGTCCGCGTACAGCTCGGGGTCGTGCTGGCCGTCGTCCCCGATGAGCAGCCAGCGCACCTGCGGCAGCTCCTGCGCGAGCCGGGCGAGCTGGGCGCGCTTGTGCGCCCGGCCGCTGCGGAACCACCCGTCGCGGGTCGGCCCCCAGTCGGTGAGCAGCAGCGGCCCCGGCGGGTACAGGTGCCGGTCGAGGAAGCGCGTGAGGGTGGGCGCCACGTTCCAGGCGCCCGTCGACAGGTACAGCACCGGCGCCTCGGGGTGCCGGGTCACGAGCCGCTCGTAGAGCACCGCCATCCCCGGGACGGGGGCGCGCGCGTGCTCGTCCAGGACGAACGTGTTCCAGGCGGCGAGCATCGGCCGCGGCAGCGACGTCACCAGGACCGTGTCGTCGATGTCGCTGACGACGCCGAACGTCGTCTCGTCACCCACGACCCGCACCGGGGACAGAGCCGGCTCCGCGCCCGCCGTCCGCAGCCGGACCTCCTGCCAGCCGGGGGCGAGGTCGGACGCCACCACCGCGTCGACGTACCCGCCCCGGTCCGTGCGGACGACGTGGCGGCGCTCGCCGACCTCCACGACGACCTCGGTGTCGGTGACGGCGGTCGTCGCGAAGCTGCGCCAGCCACGCACCGACCCACGGTCCTCACGGGGGGTGGCGTCGGGCCGGGTCAGCAGCACCCGGCACATCACCCGCACCCAGCCGGGGGCGCCGTAACCGGTGTAGGCCTTGATCGCGGGCACCCAGCCGCGTCGTGACAGCCGCCGCTCGGCGAGGTCGTGCAGGTGGTTCTCCAGGCGCGCCGACACGTGCAGCGCCTTGCCCTGCGTGCTCACCCGTGCACCCCACCCTCCGTCGTCACCGGCGCCTGGCCCGGCGCGGAAACTCTGCCACAGCGGGCCGGGACCGACCGGCCCGCACCCCGGCCGCGCCGTCCTCCCGTCACCCCGTCACCCGGCCAGCGCTTCCACCGCCCGTCCCATCACCGCGGGCACCCGCCCGGCGGCCCACGGCAGCGCCGACCGCACCGGGGCGAGGCGGGTCGCGGTCACCAGCGCCCACGTCAGCCGGCGGTACTCGCGGGTCAGCCGCCACCACGCCGCCTCGTACCGGGCGGGGTCGCCGGCGAGCACGGCGTCGACGGCGGCCCGCGCGCCGGCCAGGCCCACGCGCAGACCCTCGCCGGTCAGCGCGTCCACGTACCCGCCGGCGTCCCCGACGAGCAGGACCCGCCCCGCCACCCGGCGGTCCACCCGCTGCAGCAGCGGCCCGGCACCGCGGGCCGGGCTCGACCACGCGGCGCCGGCGAGCCGGTCGGCGAGCACCGGGAAGCCGTCGAGCAGCCGGCGGGGGTCGCGTCCGGCACGGGCCAGCACCGCGACCCCCACCTCCCGCGGCCCGACCGGGGTGACGTACGCCTCGGCGTCGGCGGACCAGTGCACCTCGACGTCCGTCGACCACGGGGCCACCCGCGCGTGCCGGCGCAGCCCGTACCGGCGACCGTCCGAGCGGGCCCGCACACCGAGCAGCGCGCGCGTCGGCGAGTGCAGCCCGTCGCACGCCAGCACCCACGGGGCGCGCAGCGAGCCCCCGCCCGCGAGACCGACCGCCACCCCCGCGCCGTCCTGCGCCAGCGCCACCACCCGGTCGCCGACGACGCGCACGCCCACCTCGCGTGCCCGCGCGTCCACGGCCTCGTGCAGCGTCGTCCGGCGCACCCCCAGCCCCGGGCCCGCGGCGAAGGCGTGCCGGCCGCCGGCGGAGCCGTCCGCGGCGACGTAGCTGATCCCGGTGAACGGCCGGCCCACCGGGCGGACGCCGAGCTCCGCGAGCGCGGCGACCGCCCCCGGCATCAGGCCCTCACCGCAGGCCTTGTCCACCGGACCGGGGCGCGGCTCGACGACGACGACGTCCAGCCCCCGCAGCGCGGCTGAGGTCGCCGCGGCCAGGCCGACGGGCCCCCCGCCGACGACGACCAGGTCCGCGGCGGAGCGGTCACCGCGGTCGCGCGGGCTCACGGCCGCGACGGCGACGGCGGGCGGCCGGACGCGGTCGCGGCCGCCGCCTCGTCCAGCGACCGACGCTCGGTCGGCACCCGGAAGCCCAGCAGCAGCACGGCGTTCAGGACGGTGAAGGCGGCCGCCGTCACCCACGCCGAGTGCACGAGGGGCAGCGCGAGCCCCTCGACGACGACCGCGACGTAGTTCGGGTGCGGCACCCACCGGTACGGGCCGCGGGTCACCAGCGGCTCCCCGGGCAGCACGATGACGCGGGTGTTCCAGCGCCGCCCCAGGGACGCGATGCACCACCAGCGCAGCGCCTGCGAGGCCACGACGAGCGCCAGCATCGTCCACCCGAGGGCGGGGGCGAACGGCCGGTCGGCCCACCACACCTCGACCAGGCACGCCAGGAGCAGACCCGTGTGCAGCACCACCATCGGCGGGTAGTGCCCCTGACCGCGCTCGTACGCGCCGCGTTCGAACGCCCACGCCGCGTTCCGCTTCGACACGACGAGCTCGGCGAGGCGCTCCAGCGCGACCGCCAGGACGAGGACGGTGAACCACACCTCGCCGCTCACGCCGCCTGCGCCTCCTCGGGCCAGCGCAGCAGCACCAGCTCCGCGCAGAAACCGGGGCCCATGGCCAGCAGCAGCCCGTGCGCGCCGGGGTCCGGCGGCTCGTCGTCCAGCGTGGCGCCGAGGACGTGCAGGACCGACGAGGACGACAGGTTGCCGACGGTGGCCAGCGACTCCCAGGAGCGGCGCAGCGCGCTGTCCGGCAGGCTCAGCGCCTCCTGCACGGCCTCCAGGACCCGCGGGCCGCCGGGGTGGCTGACCCACCGGCGCACGTCACCGACCGTCAGGTCGTGGTCGGCGAGGAAGCCGGTGACGTCCTTCTCCAGGTTGGCCCGGACGACGTCGGCGACGCTGGCCGACAGCACGATCCGGAAGCCGGAGCCGCCGACGTCCCAGCCCATCACCCGCTCGGTGTCGGGGTACATCCGGCTGCGCGTCGCCACGACGTCCGGGCGCGCCCGCCCCGGCGGCCCGGCGCGGCCCCCGGGGTGGTCGCGACCGGTGAGGACGACGGCGCTCGCGCCGTCCCCGAACAGCCCGCTGGCGACGAGGTTGGCGGTCGACGCGTCGTCCCGCTGGACCGTCAGGGAGCACAGCTCGACGCTGACGAGCACCGCCACGCCGGCGGGGTCACCGCGCAGGTAGTCGTGCAGCCGGGCGATCCCGGCGGCGCCCGCCACGCAGCCCAGCCCGAAGACGGGGATGCGCTTGACGTCCGGCCGCAGGCCCAGCCGGCTGACGAGCCGCGCGTCCAGGGAGGGGGCCGCGACGCCGGTCACCGACGTCACGAGCAGCAGGTCGACGTCCTGCGCACCCAGTCCCGCGCCGTCCAGGGCGTCGCGGACGGCCCGCTCCGCCAGGTCGAGCCCGATCTCGATGAACGCGTCGTTCGCGGTACCGAACGAGTCGAGGGCGGCGTACCGCTCCAGCGGGAGGGCCAGGTGCCGGTGCCGCACCCCCGCCGCCTCGTGGAAGCGGCGCATCACCGCGCGGGACGTCTCGTCGGGAGGCACCAGGTCGACCAGCACGTCGGTGATCTCGTGCTGGGCGTAGCGGTGCGCTGGCAGGGCCGGGGCCACGGAGGCGATGCGGCTCACCGACGCATCCTGACCCACGCGGGCACCGTCCGCACCCCTGCGAGCCGGCCGCGACGGCGCCGGCCCGCTGGTGGTCTCAGCCCGACCGCCCGCCGTCGTGCACCATGGGCCGGTGAGGGGTGCCTGAGATCGACGGAGTGAGATCGACGCAGTGAGGGCGGCGCAGTGAGGGCGGCGTGGGGGTGGCTGGTGCCGGTCGCCGTCGTCGGCGCCCTCGTCGCCGTCGGCACCACCGGCGCGGCCCCACCGCGGCAGGCCGCGCCGCCGACGCCCGACCCGTTCGTCGAGCCCGTCCCGTTCGCCGAGCGACCCGTGCTGAGGGTGCCCAGCGGGCCGGTGCAGCCGACCGCCGTCATCGCCCTGCACGGGTACACGAGCAACCCGACCGAGACGGTCGACCGGCTCGGAGTGGGCGACTGGGTCGACGCCGGTGACGTGACCGTGGTGCTCCCCGCGGGCCTGGGGCCCCGGCCGTCGTGGAACGCCGGCGGCTGCTGCGGGTCGGCGGCCCGCTCCGGGGTGGACGACGTCGCCTACGTCACCTGGCTGGCCCGCGGCCTGCTCGCGCAGGGGGCCTCCGACGTGCTGCTGGTCGGGTACAGCAACGGCGGCATGCTCGCCTACCGGGTCGCGTGCGAGCACCCGGACGTCGTCCAGGACATCGCGGTGGTCAACGGGACGATCGCCGTCGCCGAGTGCCCCGGCGCGTTCTCCGCCCTGCACCTGGCCGGGGAGCTGGACGACGCCGTGCCCGTCGCCGGCGTCGAGGTGGTGCCGTACCTCTTCACCGGCTTCCGGCCCCTCGCCGACCTGCCGGCGATCGCGCCCAACGCGACGCTCGACGTCCGGGTCCTGCCCGGGGTCGGCCACGAGGTGTCCCCGCAGGCCCGGGAGCTCGTCGCGCAGTGGGTCGCCGCGCACGCCACGTCGTCCACCCCCGCCCGAGGGGCCATCGGGTCACCCGCCGACTGAGCGCACCTGCCGGCCCCGCAGTCAGTCGAGACCGCAGTGCACGAGCAGGATGCTCTCCAGCACGGCGCGGCCGATCTCGTCCGGGACGACGGGCACCAGCGTGCCGCTCGCCCCCTCGCCGGACGTCTCGTCGGGAGGCTCGCCGACGTGCACCCGCACGCCGAAGTGGTACCCGCGCTTGCTCTCCCCGACGGCGTGCGGGTCGCAGCGCGCCGGGACCACCTGGACGGGCACGTCGAGCGTCTGCCCCGGCCCGGCGGTGACCGGCGTCCCCGCGGCGACGACCGTGAACAGGGTCGTGCCCTGGATCTCGGACACCGTGACCGGCCGCTCGCCCCGCACGTGCACCCGCAGCACGCCGTCCGTCAGCCCGTCCGGCCCGCCCCCGCCGTCCCACGGCAGCCACGACAGCTCCGCGGCCCGCGCCACGTCGTCCTCCGCGCACTCACGTCGCACCACCCGCTCGAGCACCTCCTCGCCGGTCACGGGGCCGACCCGCACCGGCTCACGACCGTCGAACCCGACCCGGACGACGGGTGCCCCCACGTCCGCGTCGCACCGCACGTCCCCGTACGCCACGCGCAGGTCGACGGCCCCGCCGGGCGCGACCACGTCGTCCACGCGGACGGCCCCGCTGCCGGTGACCGCCTCCGCCGACAGCTCGACGGACGTGACCCGCACGGGCTCGTCGCCGCCGTTGCGCACCTTCACGGCGAGGCGGCGCTCGGCCTCGTCCCGCCGGTACTGCACGAGCTCCACCGTCACCCCCGGCGGCACGACGATCTCCGTGTCCGCACCCCCGGGCTCGTCCCCGCCGCAGGCGGTGAGAGCGGTCGCCGCGACCGCCAGGGCCGCACCGGCCGCCCACCTGCCGCGGCGGGCCGGCATCACGCGCTCTTGCGGGTGGACTTCTTCGCCGTCGACTTCTTCGCCGTCGAGCCCGTGGACTTCTTCGCGGCGCTCTTCTTCGCGGTGGCCTTCTTCGCTGCCGAGCCCGTGGACTTCTTCGCGGTGGTCTTCTTGGCGGTGGTCTTCTTCGCGGCGGACGTCTTCGTCCCCGTGGTCCCGGAGCGCTTCGAGGCACCGCGCGCCGGCGCCTCGTCCCCCTCGTCGGACGCCGACGCGTCGGAGGACTCGCCCCGCGAGGCCTTGGCCTTCTCGACGCTGCGCTGCAGGGCCGTCAGCAGGTCGACGACCTCGGCGCCGCCCTTGCCCTCGTCCTCGGACTCGACCTGCGGCTGGCGCACCTCGCCACTGCTGATCTTCGCCTCGATGACGGCCTGCAGCGCCTCGGTGTACCCGTCGCTGAACTCGTCCGGGTCGAAGTCGGAGGCGAGGGACTCCACCAACGACGACGCCATCGTGAGCTCGGCGGGCTTGAGGTCCACGTCGGCGTCGAGGACGTCGAAGTCGGCGGCGCGCACCTCGTCCGGCCACAGCATCGTCTGCAGGCAGATCACCTTGTCGCGGACCCGCAGGACGGCGAGCGTCTCCCGCTGGCGCAGGGCGACCTTCACCACGGCCATCCGGTCGGTCTCCGTGAGGGCCTCGCGCAGCAGCGCGTACGGCTTGGCGGCCGTCTTGTCGGGCTCGAGGTAGTAGCACTTGGCGAACATGATCGGGTCGACCTGGTCGGCGGGGACGAACTCGACGACCTCGATCTCCCGGTTCGTGGTCAGGGGGAGGTCCGCGAAGTCCTCGTCGGTCAGGACGACGAGCTCGCCGTCCTCCGTCTCGTACCCCTTGGCGATCTCGGCGTACGGGACCTCCTCGCCGTCCACGCTGCACACCCGCTTGTAGCGGATCCGCCCGCCGTCCTCCTCGTGGACCTGGTGGAACTTCACGTCCTTCTCGCCGGTCGCCGCGTACACCCGCACCGGGACGTTGACCAGGCCGAAGGAGACGGCGCCCTTCCAGATCGCTCTCACCCCGGCAGGATGGACCCGTGCGTCACATGCTCGCCACCCCGACACCCGTTCCGGGCGCACTTCCCGGGACGCGTGGTGGCGCCCGCGCCGGGGACGGCGAGTGGGTGTACGAGGTGAAGTGGGACGGGATGCGCGTCCTCGCCGACGTCACCGAGGCCGGCGTCCGGCTGACGTCGCGCAACGACCGGGACGTCACCGTGTCCTTCCCCGAGCTCGCCGCGCTCGCCGAGCTGCAGGACGTCCTGCTCGACGGCGAGGTGGTCGCGCTCGACCCGGCCGGGGTCCCGTCGTTCCCCGTCCTGGCCGAGCGGCTGCACGTGCGGGACCGGCGGCGGGCGGCCGCGGCGGCCAAGCGCGTCCCGGTCTCGTTCATGGTGTTCGACGTCCTGCGCCTGTACGGCGTGGACCTGACCTCCCGGCCGCTGTCCGAACGGCGGGCGACGCTCGAGCGGCTCACGCTGCCCGGGGTGGCTCAGCTGTCCCCGTGGTTCCCCGACGGCGACGTGCTGCTCGCCGCGACGAAGGAGCAGGGCCTGGAGGGGGTCGTCGCGAAGCGGCTGTCGTCGACGTACCAGCCCGGCCGGCGGAGCCCGGACTGGGTGAAGTCGCCGCACCGGCACCGCCGCACCGTCGTCGTCGGCGGGTGGCGTCCGCAGACGGACACCACGACGACCGTCGGGTCCCTGCTCGTCGGCGCCCCCGGGTCCGACGGCGGCGTGCGCTACCTCGGCCGGGTCGGAGCCGGCATCGGGCCCGCCGCGCACCGCCTGCTCGCGCCGCTGCTTAGGCCGCTGGCCGCCGACGGGTCGCCGTTCGTGGACGACGTCCCGCGCGTGGACGCCGCGGGAGCGGTCTGGGTGCGCCCCGAGCTGCTCGTGGACGTCGAGCACCTCGGCTTCAGCAGCGGCGGCCGGCTCCGCCAACCCGCCTACAAGGGCGTGCGCACCGACCTGGACGCCGCCGACCTGCATCCATGAACAGCAACGGGGGCGTTCGACCCTGACGCGGCGACGTCCCTGACGAGCAGGCTGGTCGTGACCGCGAAGGAGGCCGACATGACCACGCTCGCCACCCACCGCCGTCCCACCGCCCCCTGCCACCGGGGGCTCGCCGCGTTCAGCGGTGCGGTCGCCGTGTCCGCCTGGGGCGGGGTCGTGGGCCTCGTCGGCGGCGGGATCCAGTTCCCGGACCACCTGGTGGAGCGGCTGCCGTTCGACAGCCCGGCGTTCGGCGGTGTCGCGCTCGGCGCGGTCGTCGCCGTCCCCACGACCGCGGCCGCCGTGCTGGCGTGGCGCGGGTCGACGTGGACCGGCGCGGCCACCCAGGTCGCCGGCGCCGCGACCATCGGCTGGATCGTCGTGCAGATGGGGTTCCTGCGGGAGCTGTCGTTCTTCCACCCGCTGTACCTGGGGATCGGGACGGCGCTCGTCGCCGCCGGGCGCCGGGCGGCCCGTCAGGACGCCGTCGACGTCGGGGTGGTCACGGACGGCGCTCGGCGCACAGCCGCTGCAGCCGGGTGACGGTCGACCAGTTGCGCGCCGTCCCCACCGCCGACGGCCCCGCGCGGCGGCTCAGCAGGTCGGCCAGGATGCTGCGGCCCAGCCCGTCCGGTGTGTGCAGGTAGGAGACCCGGCCGACCACCTCGACCCGGTCACGGCTCCCCCGCTGCGCGGCCGCCTCCTGCGCCTCGCGGGCGGACGCCACCGCCGCGTCCTCCAAGGGCCCGGGCAGGAACACGGCGTGGACCTTCTTCGGGTCCGGCTCGTCCGGGAAGGGGTTGGCGGCGACGACGTCGTCCAGCTCCGCCGCGGACCGGACCAGGACGCGCGGCGAGACCCCGAGCGCGTCGGCGACGGCAGCCTCCAGCAGCGCGCCCAGCGCCGCGTCGTCCGGCTCGTCGTGCTCGAGGACGACGTTGCCGCTGTTCACGTACGTCACCACGTCGCGGCCACCGGCGTCGGCGACGACCCGGCGCAGGTCGGCCATCGCGACCCGGTTGGCCGTGCCGACGTTGATGCCGCGCAGCAGCGCGACGTACGTGGTCACCCCGCGCCGTCACCGGCCGGACGGGTCGGCGGCGGGCCCGTCTCGTCGTCCGGCAGACCGGCGTCCCGCTTCGACGAGCGCCAGTACGTCACCGCCGCCAGCAGGAAGCCGCCCCACAGGAACACCGCCCCGACCAGGAGCATCACGACCGCGGACGTTCCCATCCCGAGCCTCCTTCCGTGCGCATCTCAAGGTCCTTGCGGACCTGGCTGAGGACGACGGCCGCCACCAGCGTCAGGGCCACCGCCCCCCAGCCGACCGCGATCAGCCCGCTGACCGGGTAGCCGCCGTACGGCTCGTTCACCTCGGTCCACAGGTTGTAGACCGTCATGAACCCCAGCAGCACCGGGGTGATCCCCATCAGCGACACCGTCCACCAGGAGCCGAGCCTGATGTGCGAGAAGTGGTTCGCGTGGTCGCGCAGCTCGTACAGCTCGCGGGCCACCCAGGCGACGAGCACCACCTCGAGCAGACCCGCCGTGACCAGGCCGAAGTTGTTGAGGAACCGGTCGGCGGTGTCGAGGTAGAACAGCCCACCCCTCGTCGCGTACAGCAGGCTCAGGACGACCGCCGCGCCGACCAGCACGTTCACGGCGGTGCGCCGGCTCAGGTGGAACTTCTCCCGGACGGCGGCGATCCCGGGCTCGAGGATCGACACCATCGACGTCAGGCCGGCGAAGAACAGGGTCAGGAAGAAGACCACCCCGAACAGGCCGTTGAGGCCGGGCAGCGTGTTGATGATCTGCGGGAACGCGATGAACGCCAGGCCCACGCCGCCGCTGCCCGCCACCTCGGTGACCGCCGCGTCCGAGGACACGGCCAGGAAGCCCAGCACCGAGAACACGGCGATCGCCGCGAGGAACTCGAAGCTCGCGTTGCCCAGGCCCACGACGAACGCGCTGTTCGTCAGGTCCGTCCTGCGCGGCAGGTAGCTCGCGTACGCGATCATGATCGAGAACGCGATGCTCATCGAGAAGAACACCTGCCCGTACGCGGCGATCCACACCGTCGGGTCGGCCAGCGCCCCGAAGTCCGGGGTGAACAGCACGTCCAGCCCCTCGGCCGCGCCGTCGAGGGTCACCCCCCGCAGCACGAGCACCAGCAGCAGGACGACGAGCAGCGGCATCAGCACGCGGGCGGCGCGCTCGATCCCGCGCCGGACACCGCCGCGCAGGATCGCGTACACCAGCGCCCACGAGACCAGCAGCGGCACCAGCACCCCGAGCACCGGGGCGCCGACCTGCCAGAACCCCTCCGGCGCACCGCCCTGCGACGTCTGCAGGTAGTCGCCGATGAAGAACGCCGCCGTGTCGTCACCCCACTGCTGCCCGACGGCGAACCACACGAACGACAGGCACCAGCCGAGGATCACCACGTAGTACGTGGCGATGAGGAAGGCCACCGCCACCTGCCACCAGCCGAGCCACTCCCACCCGCGGCGCATCTGCCGGAAGGCGTGCGGGGCGCCCGACCGGAACCGGTGCCCGATCGAGTACTCCAGCACCAGGATCGGCAGCGCCGCCGTCGCGATCGCCACGAAGTACGGGATGAGGAACGCCCCACCGCCGTTCTCGTACACCACGTACGGGAACCGCCAGATGTTGCCCAGCCCGATCGCCGAGCCCATCGCCGCGAGCAGGAAGCCCAGCTTGGTGCCCCACTGGTCCCTGCCCGTCGACACGTCCGTCGTCGCCATCAGCCGATCCCGTCTCGAGACCCACCACCCGGACCCGCCGCCGCGTCACCCGACCGGGGCGGGACGAGCCCCACCGTGGCCCTCCGCGACGCCGCCGTCAACGGCGACGCGCCCACCGCCGCCCGCGGCGGTAGCGTCCGGCGGGTGGTCGACCAGAACCCGCAGGTGGTCGAGGTCGGTGGGCGGCGGATGCGCCTCACCAGCCTCGAGAAGGTGCTGTACCCGAGCACCGGCACGACGAAGGCCGAGGTCATCGACTACTACGTGCGCGTCAGCGACCCGCTGCTGCGCCAGCTCGCAGACCGGCCGGTCACCCGGATCCGGTGGCCGCACGGCACCGGCGACCCGGAGCAGTTCTTCGAGAAGAACGTCCCCCCCGGCACGCCGAAGTGGGTGCGCACCGCGACGCTGCCGACGTCCCCGCGGGACTCCGACAGCGGCCGCACCACCATCACCTACCCGCTGCTGGACGACGTCCCGTCGCTGGTGTGGACGAGCAACCTGTCGGCGCTGGAGCTGCACACCCCGCAGTGGCGGGTCGGGGACGACGGCCGCCCCGCCGACCCCGACCGCCTCGTCGTCGACCTCGACCCCGGCGAGGGCACCGGACTGCCCGAGTGCTCCGAGCTCGCCCACCTCGTCGCCGAGCGGCTCGCCGACGACGGCCTGCACGACCCCGTCCCCGTCACCAGCGGCGGCAAGGGCATGCAGCTGTACGTCGACCTGACCGACGGGACGCCGCTCGGCAGCGACGCGGACGCCGTCCGCGAGTACGCCCGCGGCCTCGCCGAGGGGCTGGCGAAGGACCACCGCCGCACCGTCACCGCCACCATGACCAAGTCCCTGCGCCGCGGCAAGGTGCTGCTCGACTGGTCGCAGAACCACGCGGCGAAGACGACGATCACGCCCTACTCGCTGCGTGGGCGGGCCCGGCCCACGGTCGCCGCGCCGCGCAGGTGGGACGAGCTCGGCGAGGACCTCGAGCAGCTCACGTACACCGAGGTGCTCGACCGGCTCGACGAGGACGGCGACCTGATGCCCTGATCGTCCGCCCGGGCCCTCTCACGCGGTCAGGCGTTGCCGCGCTTGCGGCGCTCGTCCTCGTCCTCCGGCGTCGTCTGGGCCGTGTCGCGGCCGGGCCCGGGCGCGTCGGCGGGCACGTCTGCGCCGGTCGGCGTCCCCGCCTCCCGCTTCTCGCGGCCGGTGTCCGTCGGGATGCTCGGGACGTCCGGGGACGGCGCGTGCGGGTAGCCGCCCGGGTCCGCCTGCTGCGGGTCCGGCGCCTGCCGGTCCGGGTCGGCCATCGCCGCGTCCGGCGCCTGGGTGCCGTCGTCCCCGCCGGGTGCCTCCTCGGTCACCTGGAAGGCCTGCCGCTGCGCACCCTGGCTCTGCTCGCTCATCCCTCCGGACTACCCGCCGTCCGGGGCCCCCGCAACCGGGAGGGGCCGCCACGTCTGCCGGGGCGCGTGACCGCTGCGCCGCAACCAGTGGTCGGTGTAGAGGACCCGCGTAGGCGTGATCACTGTCAGGGGATCCACCGGCGGGTCGTCCAGCGAGCGGCCCCGTTCGACGTGGTCGGACTGCCAGCGGAACGCCTCCCAGTAGGGCTCGGCCCGCGGGTCGTCGCGCTCGAGCGTGCGGGCCGTACCGAACAGCTGCGCGCCCCGGCTGCTCGCCTGCCCGACGAGCGGTGCGACGATCCCCGCCGACACCCGCGGGTCCCGGCGCAGGTTGCGCGACTTCACCGACTCGTTCCAGCTCGAGTAGAAGATCTCGAACCCGAGGCTGGAGTACCGCACGGGTGTCGCTGCGGGGCTGCCGTCGTCGTTCACGGTGGCCACCACGGCGACGTTGTGGGTGGACAACAGGTTGAGGATCCGCTCCTCCAGCTGCTCGCGAGGCAGCCGGCCGTCCGGAGTCGGTCCGCCGAGCCAGGGGTTGGTCAGGGGCACGGGCCCACCTTCCGGCCCCACCCTTGCCAGCGGCACCGGACGGGGTGACCATCGACAGGTGCCGGCCCGCCCGGCACACACGGCCCCGACCGCCCGACCCGACCACGTCCGCGAGGTGCCCGGTGCGACGTCCCCTGGCTGCGCTGCTGACCGTGACCGCCCTCGTCGCCTCCCTCGGCCTCGTCGCGCCGACGGCGTCCGCGCGCGGCCTCCCCGACACGGTCGCGCTGCCGGACGGGTTCCAGCCGGAGGGCATCACGTCCGGCCCCGGTACGACGTTCTACGTCGGCTCGCTGGCGGACGGCGCGATCTACCGGGGCGACCTGCGCACCGGCCGAGGGTCCGTCCTCGTCCCCGGCTCGCCGGGCGCCGTGTCCGTCGGCATCGAGTACGACCGCCGCACCGGCCGGCTGTGGGTCGCCGGCGGCCCCACCGGGCAGGTACGGGCGCACGACGCGCGGACCGGCGAGCTCCTCGGCAGCTGGGCACCCGGCGGCACGGGCTTCCTCAACGACCTGACCGTCACCCGCGACGCGGTGTACGTCACCGACTCGCAGGTGCAGCAGCTCGTCGTCGTCCCCACGCCCCGGGGCGACCTCGGCTCTCCGGCCACGCGGCTCCCGCTCACCGGCGACCTGCAGTACGTGGAGGGGTTCAACGCCAACGGCATCGAGGACGCCCGGGGCGGGCGGGTCCTCGTCGTCGTCCAGTCCGCCACCGGCTGGCTCTTCACCGTCGACCCGGTCACCGGCGAGACCACCCGCGTCGACCTCGGCGGCGCGAGCCTGACCAACGGCGACGGGCTGCTGCTGCGCGGGAGCACGCTGTACGTCGTCCGCAACCGGCTCAACGAGGTCGCCGAGGTGCGCCTGCGGCTGCACGGGACCCAGCCGACCGGCCGGGTCGTGAGGACGCTGACCGACCCCGATTTCGACGTCCCGACCACGATCACCCGGGCCGCCGGACGGCTGTGGGCCGTCAACGCCCGGTTCGGCACGCCACCCACCCCCACCACCACCTACGACGTGGTGCTCGTCGACGGACGCTGACCCGTCCCTACCGCCCGACGGTGCCGACGCGTCGGCGTCCCTACCGCCCGACGGTGCCGACGCGTCGGCGTCCCTACCGCCCGACGGTGCCGACGCGTCGGCGTCCCTACCGCCCGACGGCGTAACCCTGGCCGCCGCGCGGGTTGGCCGCCCCACGCAACCAGCCGCCGTCCCGCGCCACCGCCGACAGCCGCCCTTGCGACCAGCCGTCGACGACCTGGACGTCGTGCCCGAGGCCGCGCAGCGCATCCAGAGTCCCCGCGGGCCAGCGGTCCTCCAGCACCGCGCGACCGGGCTGTGACCGGCGCGGGTAGAACGAGCTGCGCGGGTGCTCCGAGTGCAGCATCGGCGCGTCGATCGCCGCCTGCAGCGCCAGGTCCGCACCGCTCGGGCCGTGCGCGAGCCGCAGCGCGAGGACCAGCGACCACATGTCCTGCTGGTCACCGCCCGGCGTCCCGAACGCCACCCACGGCCGCCCGTCGCGCAGGGCGAGCGACGGTGAGAGGGTCGTGCGCGGCCGCGCGCCGGGCCGCAGCGACGACGGCAGCCCGGGCGTCAGCCAGAACATCTGCGCCCGCGTGCCGAGCGGGAAGCCCAGCTCCGGCACCACCGGGGAGGACTGCAGCCACGCCCCGCTCGGCGTCGCCGACACCATGTTCCCCCAGCGGTCCACGACGTCGACGTGCACGGTGTCGCCGGCGACCTGCCCGTCCCGGCGCACCGTCGGCTCCCCCACCCCCGCCGTCGCGGCCGGGGGCGCCGCACCACCGGAGCCGGTGAGGTCGTCCGGCAGGTCCGGCAGCGCCGTGGGCGCCCGTCCACCCGGTGACCCCGGGCGCTCGTCCAGCGACGCCGACGCCACGTCGACCAGGCCCGCCCGCTCGGCCGCGTACGCCGACGACAGCAGGTCGTCCATCGGCACGTCGGCGTGGTCGGGGTCCCCGTACCAGGCGTCGCGGTCGGCGAACGCCAGCTTCATCGCCTCCAGCACGGCGTGCACCCACGTCGGGTCGGCGTCGTCCAGGGTGTCCGGCAGGCCGAGCTGGTCGAGGATCGTGAGCTGTTGCAGCATCACCGGCCCCTGGCCCCACGGCCCGGTCTTGCAGAGCTCCACCCCCCGGTACGTCGCCCGGGCCGGCTCCTCCACGGTGGCCCGCCACGCCGCCAGGTCGTCGCCGGTGAGCAGCCCACCGTGCCGTCGTCCGGACGTGTCCATCCAGGACGTGGTGCGGCAGAACGCGTCCACGGACTCGGCGACGAAGCCGCGGTACCAGGCGTCCAGCGCGGCGTCGTACTGGGTGTCGCGGTCCGGGCCCGCGGCCTCCGCCTCGGCGACGACGCGCTCGTACGTCTCGGCGAGCCCGGTGAGCCGCAGTCGCGACCACGGCGCCGGCGCCCGCCCGCCGTCCAGGTACGTCGCGCCGGACGTCGTCCACTCGTCGGTGAACATCGGCGTCATCGCCTCGATCGTCGCGGACACGCGCGGGAGCACGGGGGCGCCGTCGCGGGCGTAGCCGATCGCGGGCTCGAGGACGTCGCGCAGCGGCCAGGTGCCCCAGCGGCGCAGCATCTCCACCCAGCCGCCGAACGCACCGGGGACGACCGCGGCGAGCAGTCCGGTCCCGGGGACCGCGGGCAGGCCCAGGTCGGAGAAGGCGTCCAGCGTCGCCTGCTGAGGTGCCGGCCCCTGACCGCAGACGACATGCACCTGCTGGTCGGCCTCGCTCCACAGCACGACGGGCAGGTCCCCGCCCGGACCGTTGAGGTGGGGTTCGACGACCTGGAGCACGAACCCGGCCGCCGCGGCCGCGTCGAACGCGTTGCCGCCGCGCTCGAGGACCGACATCCCGGCCTGCGAGGCGAGCCAGTGGGTGCTGGCGACCATCCCGAAGGTGCCGGCGAGCTCAGGGCGGGTGCTGGTGAGCGGCATGCCGCCATCCTGCCCGTCGCCTCAGCACCTCACCCGCCGACCCCGTGGCACCCCACCCCGCCCAACCGCACCTTTCCACCCACCTGCGGTCTGGAGCCCTCCCGTGGCCGCACGTTGGTGGAAACGTGCGGTCGGGGGACGCACGACCACCGCAGGGTGGTGGAAAGGTGCGGTCAGGGGGCGGGTCAGAGGGCGCAGCCGTCCGGACCGCAGGCGTCGGCGGACGACGTGTCGGTACCGGCACCCGCGAGGACGGTGACCGGTGTCCGGCTCGACCACGCCTGCTCGAGGAGCTGGGTGAACGCCTCGACGGGCTGGGCGCCGGACATCCCGAGCCGCCGGTCGACGACGAAGAACGGGACGCCGCGGGCACCGAAGGCCGCCGCCTGCGCCTGGTCCTCGCGCACGGCGTCGGCGTACCGGTCCGAGTCGAGCACCAGCCGGACCTCGTCGGCATCGAGGCCGGAGGCGACGGCGAGACGCTCCAGCACGACCGGGTCGTCGATGCGCTGCCCGTCGGTGAAGTAGGCGCTCAACAGCCGCTGCTTGAGGTCGGCCTGCACCGCGGCGCCGCGGTCCGCAGCGGCGTGCAGCAGCCGGTGGGCGTCGAGGGTGGACCGGCCGCGGGCGCGGTCCTGGTGCATCTCGATGCCGTCCTGCGCGGCGACCTCCTCGACCCGGGCCACCATGTCCTCGGCCTCGCGGATGCCGACGCCGTACTTGTCGGCGAGCTTCGCCGCCACGCCTGGCGGGTCGTCGTCCGAGGACGGCGTCGCGGTCGGGTCGAGCTGGAAGCTGCGGTACCGGACCTCGACCTCGTCGGCGTGCGCGAAGGACTCCAGGGCGGTCTCGAGGCGGCGCTTGCCCACGTAGCACCAGGGGCAGACGACGTCGGACCAGATCTCGATGAGCACGTCGGCCCCAACCCCCGCCCGCACCCACCTGTTCCCCGCCCTTGCTCACCCAGCCGGGCTTTGCTCAGCACAACGGGGCGAATCCGACGTCCGGGCACCGCCTGGGTGAGCAAACCCCGCCTGGGTGAGCAAAGCCTGGTGGGGGTGAGCACAGGGGGTGGAGGGGTCAGGCGGCCTCGGGGAGGAACTCGGCCCACCGGGGGTGCCGCGGTTCGCTGCCACGCAGCACCCAGGTCGGGCCGGTGGGCGCCTTGGGGGTGACGAGCAGTCGCCAGCCCATCTCCTCGGGGGTCCGGTTGCCCTTGGTGTTGTTGCAGCGCACGCAGCAGGCGACGAGGTTCTCCCAGGTGTCCCGGCCGCCACGGCTGCGCGGGAGCACGTGGTCGACCGTGGTGGCCGAGCGGCCGCAGTAGGCGCAGCGGTGGGCGTCGCGACGCAGCACCCCGCGCCGGGAGACCGTCGCGACGCGGCCGTAGGGCATCCGGACGTACCGGCTGAGCACGATGACCGCCGGCCGCGGCACGGTCAGCGACCCGGAGACGACGGGAGGGTCGTCCTCAGCCAGCAGCACCGCCTTGCCCGCCAGCACGAGCACCACGGCCCGGCGGAACGAGACGACGGCGAGCGGTTCGTACCCGGCGTTGAGCACCAAGGTGCGCATGGGCGACCCCGTTCGTGCGGCCCAGACGGCTTTCTGGGCGGAGGACGGTCGGGCCGGTGACCGGTGCGCACTCGGCTGCACGGGCCCCAGGACGACGAACGGCGCCGTCCCGAGAGGGACGACGCCGTGGTGGGGCGGACGCGCGCGGGCTGCGCGGTTCCGCTGACCGCGAGCCGGCTCCGTGGCCGCTGCCCGTGGATCGGACGACGGCCAGGCGCGGGCCCGGCGGTTGTGGCACGGAGCACAGCGTACAGAAGCGTCGAACCCGGGTCCTCCACCGAGGACCCGGGTTCGACGACGTGCCGTGCGGGGTTGGTCAGCCGGTCACGCGGATGAACGTGGGCGTGTACCAGATCTCCCGCTTGGAGACGCTCTTACCGGTGCGAGGGGCGTCGTACATCATGTTGCCGCCGGCGTAGATGCCGATGTGGCCCTCGGTCCAGACCAGGTCGCCCGGGCGGGCCTCGGACGCCGACACCCGACGGCCGAAGTCCGCCTGCGCGCCCGACGTGCGGGGCAGGTTGATGCCGACCTGGGCGTAGACGTACTGGGTGAAGCCGGAGCAGTCGAAGCCGCTGGGCGTGGTGCCGCCGTAGCGGTAGGGGGTGCCGACGTAACGCGCGGCGATCTCGAGGACGGCGGCGCCGACCTCGCTGGGGGCGACGTCCGCGGTCGGCAGCGACTCGCGCTCGGTGGTCCGGGAGGCCCGCTCGGACGACCGGGACTCGGAGGCCTCCTGCACCACGGGCGGCGGCGGGGGCGGCGGGGGCGGGGTGGCCTCGGTGAGCGGCTCCGCGGTGAAGCTGACGGGAGCGTCGGCCGGGACGCTGACGAGCCCGTCGGCGGAGGTGGGCGCGGAGGTCTCGGGCTGCGCCGGGGCGGTGGGGGCGCTGTCGGCGCGCTCGGTGACCGGGGCGGCGTCGGCGGCCGGGAGGCCGATGGTGACGACGAGGCCGGAGGAGGCGGCGATGACGGCGGAGCGGCGACCGACGACACCGGCGTTCGAGGTGACGGCGGCGCTGATGGTGGACAGTGGCGTCTTGGGCCGCGCGCTCGCGCGGTGACGCCCCACGGTTCGGGTCGACACGTGCAGTACCTCTCCCATGCCTACGAGGTGAGCTGTCGGGTTCGGGTGGGAGGTAAGTCACCCGGCCTGTCGTCCCGGAGGACTCGAGGCTTCACCCCAAGGACCCGGTGGTGCTGGGCCCGGATGTGGTTCCCCCGCCCCTGCCGTGCGGTGTCTCGTGCGGACCTCGGGTGGTGGCAGGGCTCGGCAACCACTCGAGGGCTGGGCCGACTGGGGTCGACCAGCGACGGCGACCATAGCCCACCCGTTCGGGTGATGTCACACAACCGTCATGGGGATTTTCCGTGTGACCTGAGCCACATCGTGGGCTGCGCCGATCGTGCTGAACGCACTGTGACTGAACGGTTTCGGGGAGTATCGCCGAGGGCGAGGGCGTCAGGGCGGGGGCGCCGTGGACGCCCCGGGCTCGAGCAGCGGGGAGAGCAGCCCACGGACCGCGTGGCCCACGTCGTGCAGGACCGTCGACGCCCGCACCGGCCGCCCCGCGGCCACGGACAGGACGTGGGCCAGGCCCGGCAGCGCCTCGCCGTCCCGTGCCCGCACGCCCTCGTGCAGGGGGTTCCGGAGCCCGGCGGCGCCGTCCGCGAGACCGACCCGGGAGCCCCCGGCCGCCCAGTCCCGCGTCAGCCGGGTCACGGTCTGCGCCCAGGCCCGCGCGACGTCCTCACCGTCCGGCACCCCGAAGAAGTGGCCCACGGGAGCGGCGTGCCGCAGCGCCACCACGGGTGAGCGGCGGAACGCGTGGACCACGGCCATCCGCGTCGCCAGGTCGTCGAGCACGTCGGGCGCGAGCCGGGTGACGACGCCGCACGCCAGGTCGCACCCCGCCGACGCGGGGTTCGGCCGGCCCTGCCCGGGTCGCAGCGCGCACTGGCGCAGGTGCGCCGCCACGCGCGCGTGCCACCTGTCCAGGTAGGCGCGCCACTGCTCCGGCGCCACCGGCTCCGGCGTCACCGGCCCCGGCGCCACCTGCCCCGTCGCACCGGGACGCATCGCCAGGACCCGCTGCGCCGCGGACCGTCGGTTCGGCGGGACGGGGCACCGGTCGGTGCCCCACAGCGTGCCGGCGACGTGACCGGCCAGCCGCACCGGGTCGGCGGCGTGCCCCAGCACCGGCTCCCACGCGAGCACCGGCAGGTACTCGGCGAGCAGGTGCAGCACGAGAGCGACCGCCGCCGTCTCACCTCGCGCCGCGTGGACGTCCAGGCACTCGAGCAGGAGCCCGTAGAGCGGGAGGAGCGAGTCCAACGACCCGCGGGGACCACCCACCGCCTCCGACGGGAACTGCAGCGGCGCCAGCGCGCCGTGCAGCGGGTCACCGGGCGGGACGTCGGCGAACCCCGCCGCGTCCAGCGACAGCAGCCGGCTGCCGGCGTGGCACAGCGACCGCACGTGACGGCGGGTGGCGCCGTCCAGGCCCTCGACGGAGCGCAGTGCCTCGGCGAGCTCGGCGAAGCGCAGGTCGTCGACCAGGGAGCCGAGCACGGCGGCCAGGTCCTCGGCGCGGTCTCCGTCGTGCCCGGGACCGGCCCGCCCGGGCACGACGCCGGCCGTCCGGCCGGTCAGGCGGCGACGAACACGTGGTCGGCGACGCTGCGCGGCAGGTCCACCGACGTCGCCGGGTCGGTGCCGATCCGCACGCCGGAGTCGACCTGCTCGACCGCGACGGTGCCCCCGGGGCGCAGCCCCGCGGCAGCCAGGCGCGCCATCAGCGCCGGGTCGCCCTGGACCGGCTCCCCCAGCCGGCGCACGACGACCTCGACCCGCCCACCACCGGCGGCGGCGGCCGGCAGGGTCTGCAGGCCGGCGAGGTAGCCGACCGGGTCGGCGTCCGTCCCGACCGTCACGCCGTCACCGGTCTCGACGACCTCGCGCAGCTCGTCCAGGCCAGGGATCGGGTTGCCGTACGGGGACTCGGTGGGGTGGTCGAGCATCGCCAGGATCCGCTTCTCGACGCGCTCGCTCATCACGTGCTCCCAGCGGCACGCCTCCTCGTGCACGTACTCCCACTCCAGGCCGATGACGTCGACGAGCAGCCGCTCCGCGAGCCGGTGCTTGCGCATCACCCGGGTCGCCTTGGCGCGCCCCTCGGCGGTCAGCTCGAGGTGCCGGTCGCCGCTGACCACGACCAGGCCGTCGCGCTCCATCCGGGCCACCGTCTGGGACACCGTGGGGCCACTCTGCTGCAGCCGCTCGGCGATGCGGGCGCGGAGGGGGACGATGCCCTCCTCCTCCAGCTCGAAGATCGTCCGCAGGTACATCTCGGTGGTGTCGATGAGATCGCTCACTGCTGCTGCCGCCTCGCATCCGTGTGGTGGCCGAACCTGCGCCCAGGGTAGTCGTCGCGCGGGTACCCCCGCGGGTTCCGGTGGCGCCGGTCACGCCGCGCCCCGAGGCTGGTGCGGTGCCCGACGTCGTGCTGTGGCTGCGCAGGGACCTGCGGCTGGGTGACCACCCCGCGCTGCTCGCGGCGGCCGAGCAGGCGGACGGCGGGCGGGTGCTGCCGCTGTTCGTCCTCGACCCCGCCCTCCTCGGTCCGGCGGGGACGGCGCGCACGGTCTGGCTGCTGCGGTCGCTGCGGGCGTGGGACGCCTCGGCGGGCGGGGCGCTGGTGGTGCGGTCCGGCCGCCCTCAGGACGTCGTCGCGCAGGTGGCGCGCGAGCTCGGCGCGGCCGCGGTGCACGCGACCGCGGACGCCGGGCCGTACGGGCGCGAGCGCGACGAGCGGGTCCGGGCGGCGCTCGCGGGCGACGACGTCCCGCTGGTGCGCACCGGCACCCCGTACGCGGTGGGGCCGGGCACGGTGACCAAGGGCGACGGGTCCCCGTACGCCGTGTTCACCCCCTTCTCCCGCGCGTGGCGCGAGCACGGCTGGCCGTCGCCCGCCTCGACGCCGCCGCCCGGGCTGCGGTGGGCACGTTCGGTGGACGGCGACGGCGTCCCGGACGAGCCGTCGTCCGAGGTCGACCTGCCGGACGTCGGCGAGGAGGCGGCGCTGCGCCGCTGGCGGGAGTTCTGCGAGCACGACCTCGACGACTACGCCGACGCGCGTGACCGGCCCGACCTGCCGGGCACGTCGCGGATGTCGGCGCACCTGAAGTACGGCGAGGTGCACCCGCGGACGCTGCTGGCCGACCTGGCCGGTCGCCGCTCGCAGGGCGCCCGGACGTACCGGACGGAGCTGGCGTGGCGGGAGTTCTACGCCGACGTCCTGTGGCACCACCCGGAGTCGGCCCGCGAGTACCTGCGCCCGCAGCTGGCGGGGATGCGCTACGACGCCCCGGGCGAGCGGTTCGACGCGTGGTGCCGGGGCGAGACGGGCTTCCCGTTCGTGGACGCCGGGATGCGCCAGCTGCTGCGGGAGGGCTGGGTGCACAACCGGGTGCGGATGGTGGTGGCGAGCTTCCTGGTCAAGGACCTGCACGTGGAGTGGCAGCACGGCGCGCGGTACTTCCTGCGCCACCTGCGCGACGGGGACCTGGCCAGCAACAACCACGGCTGGCAGTGGGTCGCGGGCTCGGGCACGGACGCCGCGCCGTACTTCCGGGTGTTCAACCCGGTCACGCAGGGCACCCGGTTCGACCCGGACGGCGAGTACGTGCGCCGGTACGTCCCCGAGCTCCGGCACCTGCCGGGACGCGCCGCGCACACGCCGTGGGACGCGGACGGCGGCTACGACCGCGGCTACCCCGAGCGGGTCGTCGACCACGCGGCCGAGCGCGAGGAGGCGCTCGCCCGCTACCAGGAGGTCCGGGGGTAGCGTCGCGGGATGCGCGAGCTCGTCGTCCCCGCACGCTTCAACGGACCGCCGTCGTCGGGCAACGGCGGGTGGACGGCGGGTGCGCTCGCCGGTCTCGTCGCGGACGCCGGCGACGGCGCCGTCCCGGTGTCCGTGCGGCTGCTCGCCCCGCCGCCGCTGGACGTGCCGCTGCGGGTCGGGGTGGTCGACGACGTGACCCGGCTGACGGGCCCGGACGGCGCCGCGGTCGCGGAGGCGTCGGCGGCCCCGGACGCCGACCTGGTCGACGTCGCCCGGGTGCCGGACGCCGAGGCGGCGGCTGCGGCGTCGGCGTACCGGGGCGCGCAGCAGCACCCCTTCCCCACCTGCTTCGTCTGCGGGCCGGACCGCCCGCTCGGGGACGGGCTGCACCTGACCCCCGGGGTGCTGGCGGACCGGCCGGACGACACGGCCTGCACGTGGGAGCCGCGGGAGGCGCCGGACGTCGCGACGACGTGGTCGGCCCTGGACTGCCCGGGCGGGTGGTCGGTCGACCTGGTCGGCCGGCCGATGGTCCTGGGCACGATGACCGCGCAGGTGCTGCGGACCCCGGACGCCGGTGAGCGCTGCGTGGTGATGGGCCGGGCCCTGGGGTCGTCCGGACGGACGGCCCGGACGGCGACGACGCTGTGGAGCAGCCAGGAGGTCCTCGCCCGCGCCACGGCGGTGTGGGTGGCGGTGTCGCCGGAGGTGCTGGCCGGCCTGCAGCGCTGACCGGCGCCCGGGGAAGACAAGGGGTAGGTTGAGCGTTCAAGGAAGTGTTCCGACCGCATCCGACCGAGAGGTCCGCCCCGATGACCACGACGGCCGACACCCGACCCGTCGACCTCGCCCAGCACCTCGCCCTCGACGAGCGCGCGCAGGACCTGCTGTTCCGCGAGGCGCGCACCGCGAACGCGTTCACCGACGAGCCCGTCACCGACGACCAGGTCCGGGCGATCCACGACCTGGTCCGGTGGGCACCCACGTCGATGAACACCTCCCCGCTGCGGGTGACCCTGGTCCGCTCCGCCGAGGCGCGCGAACGCGTCGTCGCGCACATGGCCGAGGGCAACAAGGCGAAGACGGCGGCGGCGCCGCTGGTCGCCGTCCTGACCGCCGACCACGACTTCCACCGCCACCTGCCCCGGCTGGCCCCGCACGCCGAGGGCGCGGTCGAGCGGTTCGCGGCGATGCCCGGCCGCGACGAGATGGCGCGGGTGAACGCGACCCTGCAGACGGCCTACTTCATCCTCGGCGTGCGCGCGGCGGGCCTGGCGGCGGGTCCGATGACCGGTTTCGACCGGGACGGCCTGACCCGCGACCTCTACCCGGCGGGTGACCGCAGCGTGGTCGCGGTGGTGAACATCGGCCGGCCCGCGCCCGACGCCTACCGGCCCCGTGCGGCGCGCCTGGACTACGACGAGGTCGTCGACACCATCTGACCCACCCGCCGGTGGGCCGGCCGGGACGGTCCGGACAGCCCACCGGCCGGGGTCAGGCGGCGGTGAGGTCGCGCCGGCGCACGCCCACCACCCCGGCGGCCACACCGGCCGCGGCCAGCGCCGTCAGCACGAGCAGCGGCCCGGCGACCAGGTCCTCGAGCGGGGCGGCGGGCACGTGCTCGAACGGCGAGACGTCGAGCGTCCAGGTGGGCAGCTCCAGCAGCGGACCGAGCCAGCCGGCGACGAAGCACAGGACCAGCGCGGCCCAGGCCGCCAGCGACGCCCGGGGCAGCCAGCCGAGCAGGAGCACGGCGACGGCCGTGACGACGAGGACGGCCGGCAGGTAGGCCAGGGACGCCGCCGTCAGCTGCCCCACCCGGGAGGAGTCACCGCTCGTCAGCGCGTGCGACACACCCATGCCGGCGCCGGCGGCTGCGAGGGTCAGCACCGAGCCGAGCAGCGTCACGGCGAGCGTGGCCAGCACCCAGCGCGTCCGGGACAGGCCCGTGGTCAGCAGGGCCTCGGCCCGTCCCGCGGTCTCCTCCGAACGCAGCCGCAGCGCCGAGGACACCGCGAACGCGCCGGAGAGCACCGCCGTGGTCAGCAGGGCGTAGGCGAAGAACCCGTCCACCACGGCCTCGCCGGAACCCTCCCCGAAGACCTCCTGGAACACCGGGTTGCTCTCGACGAGCTCGCCGACCTCCTGGGCGAAGGAGCCGTAGACCAGGCCCAGGACGAGCAGGGCGGCCGTCCACCCCGCCAGCGACCCGCGCTGCAGGCGCAGGGCCAGGCTGAGCGGTCCGGTGAGCAGCGGGCTCGCGCTCGGCCGGCCGGGCCGGGTCGCCAGCAGCCCGGCCCCGACGTCGCGCCGCGCCACCAGCAGGCCGGCCAGCGCGACGAGGACCGCGACCAGGCCGAGTGCGAGCAGCAGCGGCCACCAGCGCTCGTCACCGAAGGGACGGGTGGCCTGCACCCAGCCGATGGGCGAGAGCCACGACCACGGGCCGTCGCCGATGTCGCCGAAACCGCGGACGAGGAAGGCCACCCCGAGCAGCGCACCCGACGTGCCGAGCGCCGGCCGGGCGTGCTCGCTCACCTGGGCGGCGACGACGCCGACGGCCGTGAACACCAGTCCCGTCGCGGCCACGACGGCCCCGTAGAGCAGCGACCCGGACGCCGGCAGGCCGAAGGCGGCGAACGACGCGGCCACGCCCGCACCCACGAGCAGGCACGCCGACCCGACGACGAGCAGCGCCGCGGTGACGGGGGCGAAGCGTCCGACCACCCCGGCGCGGACGAGCTCGGTCCGGCCCTGCTCCTCCTCCGCGCGGGTGTGCCGGACCACGAGGAAGACGCCCATGAGGGCGACGCCGACCAGCGCGACGAGGTTGACCTCGAAGACGGTGATGCCGCCGAGCGTGTCGACGGCGGTCGGCGGGCCGCTCATGACGACGGCGGCGGGGCTGCCGCCGACGGTGGCCGCGTAGGCGTCCCGCTCGGTCTGGGTGTCGTAGACGCCCTGGACCGCCTGGGCGGAGGCGCCGGTCACGAGGACGACGCTCCCCACCCACAGCGGGAGCCGGACGCGGTCGCGACGCAGGACGAGCCGCACGAGGGCGCCGGTGCCGGCGGGCAGGACGCTCACCGCGGGCCGCCCGTCGTGACGTGCGCGCCCGAGCCGGGCGCGGGGGCGCTCCCACCGTCGGCCGGCTCGGCGTCGACGTGCTCGCCGTACTGTCGCAGGAAGAGCTCCTCGAGGGTCGGCGGGTGGCTGGTCAGCGACCGCACACCGAGCCCGGCGATGTACCGGACGGCCTCGTCGAGGTGGTCGGAGTCGACGTCGAACGCGACCCGCCCGTCCGTGACCTGCGGCTCGTGCACGCCCGGGACGTCGGCCAGCCCGGTGGCCGGTCGCGCGGTCTCGGCGACCACGGTGGTGCGGGTGAGGTGGCGCAGCTCCGCGAGCGTCCCGGACTGCACGACCCGGCCGGCGCGGATGATGCTGATCCGGTCCGACAGGGCCTCGGCCTCGGCGAGGATGTGGCTCGACAGCAGCACGGTGCGGCCCTCGGCCTTCACCTCGTGCACGACCTCCTGGAACTGGGCCTCCATCAACGGGTCGAGTCCGGACGTCGGCTCGTCCATGAGGAGCAGCTGCGCGTCGGAGGCCAGCGCCGCGACGAGGGCGACCTTCTGCCGGTTGCCCTTGGAGTAGGACCGGCCCTTCTTCGAGGGGTCGAGGTCGAAGCGCTGGAGCAGCTCCTCCCGGCGTCGGCGGTCCACGCCGCCGCGCAGGCGGGCGAGCAGGTCGATCGTCTCGCCGCCGGTGAGGTTCGGCCAGAGCACGACGTCCCCGGGGACGTAGGCGATCCGGCGGTGCAGCCGGACGGCGTCCCGCCACGGGTCGCCACCGAGCAGCTCGGCGTGCCCGGAGTCCGCACGCAGCAGCCCGAGCAGGATGCGGATCGTCGTGGACTTGCCCGACCCGTTCGGGCCGAGGAAGCCGTGCACCTCCCCGGCGCGGACCTCGAGGTCGAGCCCGTCCAGGGCGCGGGTGGCGCCGAAGGTCTTGACGAGGTCGGTCGTGCGGATCGCTGTCGTGGTCACGCTCCCGACGCTACACACCTTTCACAACCTTGTGAAGTGAATAACCTCTATGATCGACGTGACGCGACCCCGCCCGGGAGAGGACCTCGTGAGCACCGACCACGCCGAGCACGAGCGGCTGCTGCGCGCAGTCGAGCGGCTCGCCCAGGCCCTGGAGCAGACCGGCATGCCGCGGATGGCGGCGCGGGTCTTCTCGTACGTGCTGGCCGAGGACTCCGACCGGTACACCGCGGCCGAGCTCGCGTCGGGCCTGCGGGTCAGCCCCGCCGCGATCTCCGGCGCCGTCCGGTACCTCGTCCAGGTGCGGATGCTCAGCAAGGAGCGCGAGCCGGGGATGCGCTCGGACCTGTACCGGGTGCACGACGACGACGTGTGGCAGCGGATCGTCGCCGGCGAGGTCGAGATGCTGCACGCCTGGACCACGACGCTCGACGAGGTCATCGACCTCGTCGAGCCCGGGCGGGCCGGTGCCCGCCGCCTCGAGGAGACCCGCGCCTTCTTCGCGTTCCTGGCCGAGGAGCTGCCGGCGATGCTGGAGAAGTGGGGGGCCAGGCGCGCCGAGCTGTACGGCTGACGCGCTCCCCCTCCCGAGCGCCCGGCGACCCGACCGGACGAATCGCCGGAAACCCCCTGGCACACCCGGCGACGCCGACGTAGCGTGCTGCTACACGGGAAAGGAGGTGGTCCGTTCAGTGAAGAACTACCGGACACGTGAGGTGGCTGCCAGCTAGCCGCCCGAGGAACCTCGGACGGACTGCCCAGCAGATCCCGACGACCGCTCCGAAGCGGCCGGCGAGACCCAGGCAGTCACCGGAGCCCGTGGGGGCCGCACCCTCGTCCAGTGCGGCGGCCGACCGGTCACCGACCGGAGAGCGACCCCGCGGGCTCTCTGCTGCCCCCACGGACGGTGCGCGACGGCTCGCGGGCGGCGCCGGCTGCCGGTCAGGGCTGGCGGCGGGTGACGCGCCAGGCGGACGCGTCGTCCAGTGCGGCCGGTGCGCCGTCCCGCGCCAGGTACGCGACCCGGTCGTGCAGCCGGGACGCCTGGCCCACCCAGAACTCCACCTCGACGGGCCGGACCCGGTACCCGCCCCAGAACGGCGGCCGCGGGACGCGGTCGACGTCGGCGAACCGCCGCCCGGCCGCGGCGAACGCCTCCTCGACGTCCTCCCGTGAGGCCACCTCGTGGGACTGCTGCGACGCCCACGCCGAGACCTGCGAGCCGCGCGGCCTGGTGGCGAAGTACGCGTCCGCCTCGGCGTCGTCGACGGCCTCGACCACACCGCGCGCCCGGACCTGCCGGAACACCGGGTGCCACAGCAGCACCACCGACGCCGCCGGGTTGGCCGCGATCTCGGCGGCCTTGGCGGACACCGTGCTGGTGAAGAAGGTGAACCCGCGCGGGTCGAGGCCCTTGAGCAGGACGGTGCGCGCGTCGGGCAGGCCGTCGGCGTCGACGGTCGCGACGACCATGGCGTTGGGCTCGCTGACGCGCGGGTCCCTGGCCACCTCGTCGAACCACGCGGCCAGCAGCGTCAGCGGCGCGGCGGGCGGGGTGCGCACCGGCTCGGCCCCGACGTAGTCGAGCCTGGCGGCCGGGTCGACGACGCTGTGGCGCAGCAGGTCCGGGTCGACGCTCGACCCGGCGGACGCGGCGCCGAGCGGCGGCTGGCTGTCACCCACGACGCGACCTTACGACGGTGTGACGACCCCGGGGACGTCGGCACCGCGTCGGCGGGTGGGGGCACAATGGCGCGCGCGGTCCGGCCGGCCCGCACGACCACTCGACGAGGAGTGACCGGATGACCAGCACCGCGGACCCCGGGTTCGTCCCCGGCCTGGAGGGCGTCGTCGCCTTCGAGACCGAGATCGCCGAGCCGGACAAGGAGGGCGGGGCGCTGCGCTACCGCGGCGTCGACATCACCGACCTCGTGGGCCGGGTGTCGTTCGGCAACGTGTGGGGCCTGCTGGTGGACAACGGCTTCAACCCCGGCCTGCCGCCCGCCGAGCCCTTCCCGCTGCCGGTGCACACCGGGGACGTGCGCGTCGACGTGCAGAGCGCGCTGGCTCAGCTGGCGCCGATCTGGGGCTTCCGGCCGCTGCTCGACATCGACGTCGCGCAGGCCCGCGACGACCTGGCCCGCGCGTCGGTGATGGCACTGAGCTTCATCGCCCAGTCGGCCCGCGGGCAGGACCAGCCGATGGTCCCGCAGCAGGAGGTCGACAAGGCCACCACCATCGTCGAGCGGTTCATGATCCGCTGGCGCGGCGAGCCCGACCCCCGCCACATCGAGGCCGTCGACGCCTACTGGGTGTCCGCCGCCGAGCACGGGATGAACGCGTCCACGTTCACCGCCCGCGTCATCGCGTCCACCGGCGCCGACGTCGCCGCGTGCCTGTCCGGTGCGGTCGGGGCGATGAGCGGCCCGCTGCACGGCGGTGCACCGTCCCGGGTCCTGCACATGCTCGACGCCGTCGAGGACGGTGGCGACGCCGGCGCGTACGTGCGCGGCGTGCTGGACCGCGGCGAGCGGCTGATGGGCTTCGGCCACCGCGTGTACCGCGCCGAGGACCCGCGCGCCCGGGTGCTGCGCGAGACGTGCCGCCGGCTGGGGGCACCGCGTTTCGAGGTGGCGGAGGCGCTCGAGGAGGCCGCGCTCGCCGAGCTGCACGCACGCCGCCCGGACCGGGTGCTCGCCACGAACGTCGAGTTCTGGGCGGCCGTGGTGCTGGACTTCGCGCAGGTGCCGCCGTCCATGTTCACGCCCATGTTCACGTGCGCCCGCACGGCCGGCTGGGCCGCGCACGTGCTGGAGCAGAAGGCGACGGGCCGGCTCGTCCGCCCGAGCGCCCGGTACGTCGGCCCGGGCCCGCGCGGTCCGGAGCAGGTCGCCGGGTGGGACGACGTCTCGCACCCCGGTCGCGACGTCTGACACCGGCGCCCCGGCTGGGATGATGCGCGGGTGACCCAGACGCCCTCGCTGACCATCCCCGCGGACCTGCTGCCGGCGGACGGCCGCTTCGGGTCCGGCCCCAGCAAGGTCCGCCCGGAGCAGGTCGAGGCGCTGACCGGCCTGGCGCGCACCGTGCTCGGCACGTCGCACCGGCAGGCGCCGGTCCGCTCGCTGGTCGGCCGGGTCCGCGCCGGGCTGGCGGAGCTCCTCGGCGCTCCCGACGGCTACGAGGTGGTGCTCGGCAACGGCGGCTCGACGGCGTTCTGGGACGCCGCGGCGTTCGGCCTCGTCGGCGACCGCGCGCAGCACCTGGTGTTCGGTGAGTTCGGCGCCAAGTTCGCCGACTGCACCCGCCGGGCGCCGTTCCTCGGCGAGCCGACGGTGGTCGAGGCCGAGCCCGGCTCGTTCGCACCACCCGTCGCCGAGGACGGCGTCGACGTGTACGCGTGGCCGCAGAACGAGACCTCGACCGGTGTCGTCGCCCCCGTGCAGCGGGTCGACGGCACCGGCGACGACGCGCTGGTGCTGGTCGACGCGACGTCGGCCGCCGGCGGCGTGCCGGCCGACCTGTCCCAGACCGACGTGTACTACTTCGCCCCGCAGAAGGCGCTGGCCTCGGACGGCGGCCTGTGGCTGGCGGTGATGAGCCCGGCCGCGCTGGCCCGGGTCGAGGAGGTCGCGGCGAGCGGCCGCTGGGTGCCCGCCTTCCTGGACCTGCCCACCGCGGTGGAGAGCTCCCGCAAGGACCAGACGTACAACACCCCCGCGCTGGTGACGCTGGCGATGCTCGCCGACCAGGTGGACTGGCTGCTCGCCCACGGGGGCATGGACTTCGCCGCCGCGCGCACGGGCGAGTCGGCGGCGCACCTGTACGGGTGGGCGCAGGCGCGGGAGTGGGCGACCCCGTTCGTGACCGACCCTGCCCTGCGCTCCCCCGTCGTCGGGACGGTCGACCTGTCCGACGTCGTGGACGCCGCGCAGGTCGCCTCGGTCCTGCGGGCCAACGGCGTCGTCGACGTCGAGCCGTACCGCAAGCTCGGCCGCAACCAGCTGCGCGTCGGGATGTTCCCCGCGGTGGACCCGTCGGACGTCGAGGCGCTCACCCGGTGCGTCGACTTCGTGGTGGAGCGGCTGGCCTGAGCGCCACCCCGGCCCCCGCACCCGCGCCGGGCCTGCAGCGCGACCGCGTCACCCTCGCCGTCTACCTGATGGCGGGGTGCTGGGGCTGGTGGCTGTACGCGTTCGGCCCGGCGATGGTGCTGCTGCGCGACGAGCAGGGCACCAGCCGCACGGCGGCGTCGCTGCACGGGACGATGACGGCGGTCGGCGCGCTCGTCGCCGGGATCGTCGCGCCGGCGCTCGTGCGCCGGTTCGGACGGCGGCGGGTGCTGGCCGTCGGGTGCGCGGCGATGGCCGCGTCGTTCGGGCTGCTGGTGACCGGCACGTCGCTGCCGTTCACGCTGGCCGGTGCGCTGCTGGCGGGGACGACGGGGTCGGTCGCGTTCACGATGGTCACCCCGGTGCTGTCGGTGCTGCACGCCGAGTCGGCCCCGGCGGCCATCAGCGAGGCGAACGCGCTCGCGGCCACCGCGGGCCTGCTGTCGCCGCTCGCCGTGGGCGGCGCGGTGGCCGCCGGCTGGGGCTGGCGGGTGGTGTTCGTCGTCGCCGCGGCGTGGTTGCTGCTCACCGCCGCGGCGGTGGTGCGGGTCGGCCCGTCCCTGGCGTGGAGCACCCGCCCGGCGCGGGCCACGGGCCCGCGGCAGCCGTTCGGCCGGGCGTTCTGGATGCTGTGGTCCGTCCTGGTGGCGTGCATCGCCGCGGAGTTCGCGACCACGTTCTGGGCGGCGGACCTGCTGATGACCCGCAACGGGATGGCCCCGGGCCGGGCGAGCGCGGCGCTGTCGGCGTTCGTCGCCGGGATGGCGGCGGGCCGCTGGATCGCCTCGGGCGCGTCCCGGCGGTGGGCGCCGGACCGGTTGCTGCTCGTGGCGATCGGCGTGGCCGCGGCGGGCTGGGCGCTGCTGTGGCTGGCGCCGTCCCCGGTGGTCGCCGTCGCCGGGCTCGCGGTCTGCGGGCTCGGGGTCGCCTGGCACTTCCCGATGGGCGTCAGCCTGCTCGTCCGCGCCGCGGGCGGGCGACCGGACGCCGCGTCGTCCTGGGCGTCCATCGGCGCCGGCCTGGCGTCGGGCGCGGCCCCCTTCGCCCTCGGCGCCGCCGCGGACCGGGTCGGCCCGCACACGGCGTTCACGATCGTCCCGCTGGTGCTGGCCGTGGCCGCGGCCACCCTGTGGCTCACCCCGCGGGAGCGCGCAGCCGTCAGCCCGTGACGACCGGGGGCGCCCCGTCCAGCAGCCGCGCGAGCGCGGGCGTCACCTGCCACTGCCCGACGAGGGCCCGGTACTCGGCGACCTGCTCGTCGGTCGGCGGGTTGCCGGTGCGCACGGCGCGGATCATCGCGTTGCGCGGGGTGTGGCGGGAGTCGACGAACTCGACGACGTCGACGCGGTAGCCGTGCAGGCGGAGCAGCGCGGCGCGCAGGGCGTCGGTGAGGACGTCGGCGAACCGCTCGCGCAGGATCGGGTGGCGGGTGACCGCCTGGTACGGGAACGGTCCGGCCGCCCCGCCGCCGCCGGCGCGGCGCTGCTCGTCGAGCTGGCGCTGCAGGTCGTGGTGGCAGCAGGGCGCGGCGAGCACCACGGGCGTCTGCCACCGGACGGCCCGGGCGAGGGCCTCGTCGGTCGCGGTGTCGCAGGCGTGCAGGGCCAGGACGACGTCGGGTCGGGCGTCGAGGTCCGGCTCGGCGTCGGCGATCGCCCCCGGCTGGAACGTCAGGCCGTCGAGCGACGCCTCCGCGGCGCGTGCGGTGGACCGGTCGACGAGGTCAGGACGCAGCTCGACGCCGACGGTCGTCGTCCCCGGCCGTCGCTCACGCAGCAGCCGGTGCGCCGCGAACGTCAGGTAGGCGTTACCGCAGCCGAGGTCGACGACCCGCAGGGCACCGTCGCCGGGCAGGGCCTTGCGGACGACCGGTTCCACGAGGCGGAGGAAGGCGTCGACCTGGCGGCGCTTGTCGGCGTCGGCGCCGAGCACCGTGAACAGCGGGTCGTCCGGCGGCACGAGCCGCTCCTTGACCCGGTCGTGCCCACGTGGCGCGACGTCGCGGCGGCTCGTGGCGGCCCGGTGCACCTGCGCGTCGCCGCGCTTGGTGACGCGCAGCTGGATGGTCTGCGAGGTCGTCTCCACGTGCCAGTTGCCGAACGGGACGGCGAGCAGCCGGTCCACGCCCTCGGCCGCGCGGGACTCGTCGAGGTTCGTCGTGCTGACCCGCGGACCGGTGCGGGTCGTCACCTGCAGGTGCAGGCCGCCCTTGATCTCCACCGGCCGCAGCTCGGCGCGCTCGGGCTCGGGCTGGGCGCCGCGGCGCCGTCCGGACCCGACGGCGCGGACCAGCCCGCCGACGTCCAGCAGCGCGGCGCGGACGTCGGCGAGGGCGGGCTCGAGCGGTTCAGGCACCCGCCCATCGTCCCAGGCCGTGGCCGCCGGCCACCCCGGCGGCCCCGGTCGTCAGGCGGCTGAGGCGGTGTCCCGGGCCTGGCGGTGCGCCATCTCGTCGCGCGCCTCCTCGCGGCTGAGCCGCGGCTGGCCGGTGAGCGTGCCGTCAGGACCGACGCGCACGAGCAGGTGCGGCCGCTGGTGACGCCGGTAGGACACCGACACCTCGTTGCGGGAGACGACGATCGCGGCGGCGACGAACGCGACGGCCAGCGAGACGAGGCCGCCCAGGGCGATGGTCCAGCGGGCCCCGAACGTCTCGCCGACCCAGCCGACGATGGGCGCACCGATCGGCGTGCCCCCCATGAAGATCGCCATGTACAGCGCCATCACCCGCCCGCGCATCGCCGGGTCGGTGGTGATCTGGACGGTGCTGTTCGCCGCCGTCATCAACGTCAGCGACGACAGCCCGACGGGGATCAGCGAGATCGCGAAGAGCTCGTACGTCGGCATCATCGCCGCCGCGGTGGAGAACAGGCCGAACGCGGCGGTCGCGCCGACGAGCAGCCGCAACCTCGGCCGCTCGCGCCGGGCGGCGAGCAGCGCACCGGACAGCGACCCGATCGCCATGATCGAGCCGAGCAGGCCGTACTCGCTGGCGCCCTTGTCGAACTCCAACCGCGCCATCAGCGCCGTCGTCATCTGGAAGTTCAGCCCGAACGTCCCGACCAGGCCGACGATCGCGAGGATCAGCACGATGTCGGACCGGCCCCGCACGTACCGGATGCCCTCCCGGATCTGCCCCTTGCCCTTGGTGGCCCGCGGGATGACGTTGAGCTCGCGGGTGCGCATGCGCGTCAGCGACAGCAGCGTCGCGGCGAACGTCAGCCCGTTGATGACGAAGACGGGGCCGGTGCCGAACGTGGCGATGAGCACGCCGGCGAGCGCCGGGCCGATCATCCGGGCGGCGTGGAACGACGCGCTGTTGAGCCCGACGGCGTTGGAGAGCCTGTCGGCCGGGACCATCTCGGCGACGAACGTCTGCCGGGCCGGGGCGTCGACCGCCGCGGTGGCGCCGAGCAGGCCGGCGAGGACGTACACGTGCCACAGCTGCGCCGTCCCGGTCATCACGAGGACACCGAGGATGAGCCCCCACAGCCCGGACAGGCCCTGCGTGGTCATGAGGACCTTGCGCCGGTCGAACCGGTCGGCGACCAGCCCCGCGGCCGGACCGAGGACGAGCATCGGCCCGAACTGCAGGCCCGTCGTGATGCCGACGGCGACGCCGGAGTTGTCGGTCAGCTCGGTCAGCACCAGCCAGTCCTGGGCGACGCGCTGCATCCAGGTCCCGGTGTTGCTGACGATCGCGCCGATCGCCCAGAGGCGGTAGTTGAAGACGTGCAGGGAGGCGAAGGTCGGGCTCACGGGGCGATCACCCGGCGCATGATCTGCGCGGCCTGGGCGAGCACCTGCCGGTCGGCCGGGTCGAGCTCGGCGAGGCGCTGGGCGAGCCAGGCGTCCCGCCTACGGCGGGTCTCGGCGACCTCGCGACGGCCGGCGTCGGTCAGGGCCACGAGCACCTGCCGACGGTCGTCGGGGTGCTCCACCTTCTCGACCAGGCCGCCGTCGACCAGGCAGTTCACGGTGCGCGTCATGGACGGCGGCTGCACGTGCTCGCGCGCGGCGAGGTCCCCGGGCGTGCAGGCGCCGAGCTTGTCGAGGTGGGCGAGCACGGAGTACTGGCCGTCGGTGATCGCGTCGCTGCTGCGCTGCTGCCGGATCCGGCGCACGGAGCGCATCAGGGCCACGCGCAGCTCGGCCGCGAGGGCGGCGGGGCGCGTGTCGGCCGCTCGTACGGCCGGTGTGGGAGCGGTGTCGGTCGCCGTCGTCCTGCCCTCCGTGCGGGTGTCGGAGGAGGAAGGCATGTCCTTAGCGTAGGTCATTACCTCTGCTAACGACACTCGTGGCCGCCATTCATCCCACCATCCGGACGGACGTCACCCGGACGGCGCCGCAGCGGCACCCGGACGGGCCCGGCCCACCCGCCGGAGGTCAAGCCCGCGGCCCGTCGTGCCGAGGTCGTGGTGGGCGGACAACCGCCCACCCACCACATCCTTGGAGGACCGCGTGCCGTCGTGGACCTGGCGCCCCCTGGCCGTCGCGGGGGCCCTCTCCCTCGCCACCGGCGTGCTCGTGCAGACCCCCGGGGTGGCCCAGAGCGCCCCCCACGGCGAGGGCACCGCCCCGGCCGCCTCGGCCTCGCCGGCCGGGCCCACCGTCGAGCTGACCGGTGAGCTCGTCCGGCTGCTCGGCCAGGGCGGCGACGCGACGGACCGCAGCGGCGACGCCGTGCACGACCAGCACGACGAGCACCAGCACGGCGGGTACACCGAGTCGACGCTCCTGCGCACGCCCGACGGCAGCCACGTGCCCGTCGACGGCGACGCCCTCGCCGACGTCCCCGACGCTGCCCGCGTCCGCCTCGAGGTCACGGTCCCCGACGACGTCCTCGCCGCGGCCCGCGCCGGTCGCGACGGGCTGTCCGCGCACGACGTGGACGCCGCCACCCGGGACGCGGCCCCCGCCGACTCGCCCCTCGCCCTGGCCGCGGCCGACTCCGCCGACGGCGCGCAACCGCTGGAGGTGGGCTCGGCGGAGGTCGTCGCCGAGGCCACCGCCGGCTCGTACAGCCCCGGCGCGCACCGCGTGTGGGTCGCCCGTACCACGCCGCGCGGCACGTCCCTCGACAGCACGATCACCCAGGCCGTCGTCGAGGCCCAGGTGGACGGGGCCTCGTCCTACTGGTCGGACGTCACCGGCGCCGGCGTCACCTTCACCACCGACACGGTCAGCGCCCCGTACGTGTCCGCCTACACCTGCTCCAGCCCCCAGGACATGTGGCAGGAGGCCGCGACCCGGACCGGCTACCCCGGGTACGGGTCCGGCAGCAACAACCACCTCGTCCTCGTCCTGCCGTCCTCGGCCGGCTGCGGCTACGGCCTGGGCAGCGTCGGGGCCGACGTCAACTACGGCGGGCTCAGCTACGTCTCGGACACGGCCTGGCCCGTGCTGGCCCACGAGCTCGGGCACAACCTCGGGTTCGGGCACGCGAACAGCACCACCTGCGGCAGCGTCCAGGACGGACCGACCGGTTCGACGTCCTGCGCCACCAAGGAGTACGGCGACTACCCGATGGACGTCATGGCGTCCAGCAACCGCTCCTTCGCCGGCACCCTCAGCAGCCCGGCGCAGATCCGCGCCGGCTTCCTGCCCGCCGCGGACGGTTTCGCCGCCCTCGGCGAGGGCACGCACACCGTCGACCTCAACCCGGTCTCGTCGGGCACCGGACTGCGCGGGGTCGTGGTGGACGACCCGCTCAGCGACGACCCGGGCGACGAGTACTACGTCGAGGTCCGCACCGCGTGGGGACGCGACGGGCACTCCGGCGTCAACGCGGTCCACCACGGGGTCCGCGTGATGCGGCTCGTCGGCAGGACCACCCGCCTGATGGACGCCACCCCGACCGGCTCGTCGACGGACGTCGACCGCCCGGTGCGCGCCGGCACGTCGTTCACCAGCCACACCGGCGGGGTCGTCGTGACCACGGAGTCCGTCGACCAGTACGGCGCGCGGGTGCGGATCCAGGTCGGTGAGGCGACGCCCCCGGCCCCGGAGACCGAGGAGCCGGTGGTGGCCGGAGCCGCCTACCAGCCCGTCACCCCGTACCGGGCGATGTCCTTCCAGCCGCTCGACGGCGGGGCGTCGCACACGCTGACGCTGACCGGGGCGCCCGCGGGCGCCACCGCCGTCGCCCTCAACGTCACCGCGGCCAACCCCACGGCCGACACGTGGGTGTCCGTCTGCCCGGGGGGCACGGCGCTGTCCGCGTGCGTGGCCTCGTCGAACGTCAACCCGTACCGGGGCCGGAACACCCCCAACCTCGTCGTCGCCAAGCTGGGCACCGGCAACACGGTCACCTTCGTCAACGCCCACGGCCGGGTCGACCTGATCGCCGACGTCCAGGGGTGGTTCGTCCCCGACACGGGGACGGCGGACGCCGGCGCCCGCTACGAGGCGGTGGCACCCCACCGGGTGATGGCCTTCCAGCCCGTGGGCGCAGGGGCCACCCACACGCTGACCCTGACCGGCGCGCCGGCCGGGGCAACCGCGGTGGCGCTGAACGTCACCGCCGCCAGCCCCACGAGCGACACGTTCGTCTCCGTGTGCCCCGGGGGCACCGCGATCGGCCAGTGCGCGAGGTCCTCGAACCTCAACCCCTACCGGGCGCGCAACACCCCCGGGCTGGTGCTGGCGAAGCTGGGCGCCGGCAACACCGTCACCTTCTACAACAGCCTCGGCACCACCCAGCTCATCGCCGACGTCCAGGGCTGGTACGTCGAGGGGCCGGGGGCCGTCTACCAGCCGGTGGCCCCGGAGCGGGTGCTGGCGTTCCAGCGGGTCGGGACCCGCGGGACCCACACCCTGACGCTGCCCGACGTCCCGGCGGGCGCCACCGCGGTCACCCTCAACGTGACCTCGGCGCGGCCGACCGGCGACTCCTACGTGTCGGTCTGCCCGGGCGGCACGCCCACGAGCACCTGCGCCAAGTCGTCGAACCTGAACCACTACCGCGGGCAGAACGTCGCCAACGCGGTCACCGCCAAGGTCGACGCCTACGGCCGGGTGACGTTCTACAACGACACCGCGACCACGGACCTCATCGCCGACGTCCAGGGCTGGTACGTCTCGCCCGCCTCCTGACCGGCGCGTCCCGGACGCGCACGAGGGGCCGCACCCGTCCGGGTGCGGCCCCTCGTGCGTGCGGGCGTCGCCCGGCTCAGGCGACGCCGAGCGCGTCCTTCACGGGGTCGATCGCGAAGTACAGGACGAACAGGGCCGACGTCAGCCACAGCAGCGGGTGCACCTGGCCGGGGCGCCCGCGCACCACCTTGATGACGACGTAGGTCACGAAGCCGGCGCCGATCCCGGCGGCGATGGAGTACGTGAACGGCATCAGCACGATCGTCAGGAACGCGGGGATGGCGATGTCCAGGTCGTCCCAGTCGATGCCCTTGACCTGCTGCATCATCAGGAAGCCCACGACCACGAGCGCCGGCGTGGCGGCCTCGTAGGGGACGACGGCCACGAGCGGCGACAGGAACGTCGCGAGCAGGAAGGCGATGCCGGTGACGACGGACGCCAGGCCGGTGCGGGCACCCTCCCCGACGCCGGTCGCGGACTCGATGTAGCTGGTGTTGCTCGACACGCTCGCGGCGCCGCCGGCCGCCGCGGCCACCGAGTCCACGACGAGGATGCGGGTGGCGTTCGGCGGGGTGCCGTCCTCGTCGAGGAGGTTCCCCTCGGCGCCGATCGCCACCATCGTGCCCATCGTGTCGAAGAAGTCGGCCAGCATCAGCGTGAAGACGAGCAGGACGACGCTGACGACACCGATCTTCCCGAAGGACCCCAGCAGGCTGAACTGCCCGAGGAGGCCGAAGTCCGGGACGTCGACCCAGGTGCTCGGCAGCTCGGGGACGCTGAGCCCCCACGCCGTCGGGTTGACGACCCGGCCGTCCTCGTCGAACTCGCGCGGACCGATCTGCGCGACCGCCTCGATGACGATGGCCAGCACGGTGGCGCCGATGATCCCGATGAGGATGGCGCCGCGGACCTTCCGCACGTACAGGGTGATGATCGTCAGCAGGCCCAGGACGAAGACGAGCGTCGGCCAGCCGGACAGGAACCCGCCGACCCCCAGCTCGAGCGCCGGTCCCCCGGCCGCCTTGCGGACGAACCCGGCGTCGACCAGGCCGATGATCGTGATGAACAGCCCGATGCCGACGCTGATCGCCGTCTTCAGCTGCACCGGGACCGCCCGGAACACCGCCTGGCGGAAGCCGGTGAGCACCAGGACCAGGATGATCAGGCCCTCGAGGACCACCAGGCCCATCGCGTCGGCCCAGGTCATCTCCGGCAGCTGGGCGATGCCGAACGCGACGAACGCGTTGAGGCCGAGGCCGGTGGCCAGCGCCAGCGGGTAGTTGGCGACGACGCCCATGAGGACGGTCATGACCCCGGCGACCAGGGCCGTCGCGGCGGCGACCATCGCCAGGTTCGGCCCGTCGCCCCCGCCGAGGAAGCCGCCGGTCCCATCCGGCTGGGTGCCGATGATGATCGGGTTGAGGACGACGATGTAGGCCATCGTGAAGAAGGTCGCGAGCCCGCCGCGCACCTCCCGGCCGACGGTCGACCCACGTTCGGTGATCTTGAAGAAGCGGTCGAGCCCGCTGGTCCGGGTCTCGGTGGCCGTGCTCATGCGTACCTCGCGGTGGCTGGTGGGCCGCCCCCCGCCCGGCGCCCGGCGACCCGGGGCAGGCCCGGTTCGGCACCCGCGAGGTGGCGGTGCGGTTCGCCGCGCCGTCGCGGCGCCCGCATCCTGCCAGACCCTAGGCTGGGGTCGTGCGGATCCTGCTCCACCCGGCCGAGCGCCGTCCCGACCCCGAGCCCCTGCGCACCGACGACCGCAAGGCCGTGCTCGTCGGCATCGGCGTGTGGCTGGTCCTCGGCGCGGTCGCGCTCGTCCGCCTCGACGACCTGCGCGCCGACGGTCGCGGCTGGTGGCTGTGGTGCTGCCTGGCCGGGGTCCTGCTCGGCCTCGCCGGTCTGGCCTACCTGCACCGGCGCGAGGTCCGCCGCCGGACCGGACCCGCACCGGACTGACCGGCGCCCACCTCAGCGGCCGGACCGCTCAGGGCCCGCGACCGGTCCCTCCCGCGGTGACCCCGTCAGCGCGTCCTCCACCAGCAACCCCCTCAGGGTCGGCTCGTCCGTCAGCGCCGCCTGCACGAGGTGCCGGCGCCACGGAGCGCCCGCGGCGTGGCTCAGACCCCACGCGGCGGCCGCGGGGTCGGTGGCGTGCACGACGGCGTCGGGCCCCTCGCCCTCGACCCACCACCGGACGGGGTGACCGTCGACGGCCAACCGGGCCCGGCGGCGCCACGACCGCGGCGTCCCGGCCAGGACGTCGTGCACGGCCCGCGGCACGGCCTCGACCGCGCCGTCGCCGCCGTCCACCACGCCCTCGGCGACCTCCGAGGCCAGGTCGACATCCAGGACGTCGGCCAGCGCGACGGCCGCACCGTGGGGCGCGACCGCGAACGGACCGAGGTCGGGACGCTGCCACCACCGGGCGTCGTCCGGCACGCGCACCCGGGCGGCGTCGCAGCGGACGACGTCGACGGCCGCGTGCGCCGCCCGGTCGACGCCCCCACCCGGCCCGGCGTCGGGATCACCGCCGACCGGGGTGGCCGTCGGGGCGAGGGCCCACACCTCGCCGGCCGGGCGCAACCGGTCGTCGAGGTCGGCGGCGGCGAGCGCCGCCCAACCCGCCAGCAGCCCGGCGACCGACGGCGGCTCCGCCCCCGCGGTCAGGACGAGGGACCAGCCGTCGGCGTCGAGGTCCTGCCAGGTGCGGGCGACGCCGAGCGCCGCGAGCACCGCGTCGTCCAGCTGCGCGACCCACTCCGGGGCGGGCGGCAGGGCGTCGAGCGGGTCGTCGCGGCCGTCCGCGGGCGGTCGGGGGTGGCGACGACCCGCGAGCCCGAGCTCGGAGCGCAGCCACCGCGCGGTGGGTCCGGGGACGCGCCGCGCCGACCGGTCGGGGCCGACGACCGTGACGTCCCCGACGAGCGCGGCACGGGTGAGAGGGTCGGCGGCCAGCAGGGTCACGGCGTCGGGCAGCCGACCGACCCGGACGAGGTCGAGGTCGGGGACGACGGCCAGCTCGGGCACGGTGCCCGGGCCGTGGGCCGACGCCCACGCCGCGACCCCCTCGACGTCGGCGAGGTCGTCGGGCAGGTCGAGCAGGTCGACGTCGGTCCACCGGCGGGCCGTCAGCGACGAGGCGACGCCGACGGCGTCCCACACCCGCTCGGGCCACCGTCGGCGCAGGTCCTCGTCGAGCAGGCCCACGGCGTCCGGGTCGAGGAGGTCGGCCGCGGTCGTCGCGGAGCGCACCAGCCAGCCCGCGGGCACGAGGTCGCCGTCGGTGTCGCGGACCGGCAGGCCCGTCAGCCAGGCCGGCCAGCCGCCGGTCCCGCCGTCGGCCGCAGGGCCGGTGCCGTCCTCGACGGCGGCGACGACGAGGGCCAGCACGACGTCCCGCAGCTCGTCGGCCTCGACGCCGGCGGAGCCGTCGGGCCCCTCCGGGTCCCAGTCCCCCACGGCGTCGCGGAGCCCGGGGGCGTCGAGGAGGTCGGCCGGGCCCGCGGGGACCGCGCCGAGCCGCTCCAGCAGCGTCGCTGACGGCGGGTCGGCGGCGACGTCGGGGGCCACGACCCGCAGCCCGTGGCGCGTCAGGCCCCGGGCGACCGCCTGGAGCCGGTCCGGGACGAGCGCCGCGCCGCGGGCTCCGCGCACCACCCGGCCGTCCGCCAGCGGGCAGGGCAGGACCGACAGCGCCTCACGCGCCCGGGGGTCCGCGGTGAGCGGCAGCAGCGCGCGGTACAGGCCCGACCAGGAGGCGGCGTCGGGCTGCGCCGGCAGCCGCTCCGCCAGCTCGGCCAGCTCCAGCCGGCGGACGCCGAGACCGGCCAGGGCGGGCTCGGCCGCACGCGGCGCCGCCACCAGGCCGGCGACCGTCGGGGCCAGGGCCGCCAGGACGTCGCGGTCGCCGGCCCAGGACCCCGGTTCCAGGGCGACCGCCTCACCCGGGCGCAGCGGCGCGCCGTCCTCGACGGCGACGAGGACGGGGGCGTGCCGGAGCCGGCGCAACGCGGCCTCCCGCAGCTCGGCGTCCAGCCAGCCCGCCGCCAGGCCCGTGGGCACGAGCGCCACGACGTCCGCCCCCTCGGCCACCAGCCCCGCCAGCAGGTCGGCGTACGCCTCGGCCGCGGCGGCGACCAGCTCGTCGGTGGCCGCGCCCCGGGCGACGTGACGTCGCGTCGGGTCCAGCGGGAACGACGCGACGAGCATCGACCTCCACGGCAGCGGCTCGTCGGTGGGCGTCGGCGCGTGGACGACGCCGGGTGGGGCGTCGGCGCCGCCGGCCGGCTGGGGCGGGTCGACCAGGGCGTCGCGCGGCAGCGCCCAGGTGAGCGACCAGCCGGGACGCTGGCGCTCCTCCGTCGGACGGTCGGCGAGCGCGTGCGTGGTGTGGGTGCCGGTCCGGGTCAGCGACCGCCAGCGCCGCCCGGCGTCCGCGAGCCGTCGCACCGGCGCGCCGGGGGCCTCGACCACCACCTCGTCGAGAGCCGCCAGCCCGAGCAGGAGCCCGTCGTCGACCTGGGCGAGCAGGTGCTCGGCGAGGTCGCGGGCGGCACCGTCCCGCAGCGGCAGCAGCACCGCCGAGTCGTAGCCGTCCGGTGCCGCCCCCTCCGCCGGGAAGGGCAGGCGCAGCGCCGGCACGTGCCCCTGCCGGCGCTCGACCTCCTCGCGCAGACCCGGGCTGCGGCGGGCGGCCCGCTCCACCAGCGACCGGGTCTCGCTCCGGTCGAACCGCACCCCGCCGGTCCGGGTCAGCACGCTCGGGGAGTCCGTCACCGCGAGCACCGCCGCGAAGCCGACGCCGAACCGGCCGACCGCACCGGCGTGCGCGGCGTCGCCCGCCCGCTTGGCCGACGACCGCAGCGTGGCCAGGGCCAGGACCCCCGCGGCGTCGAGGCCGGCGCCGGTGTTGGCCGCGACCAGCGTGCCGTGCGGTGCGCCGGCGGTGGCGTCCACGAGCCGCAGCAGCACCCGCCCTGCGGCTCCCGCGCGCGCGGCCGCGTCCGCGGCGTTCTGGGCGAGCTCGACGACGACCCGGTCCCGGTGGGCGAGGACGACGTCCTCCTCGGCGTTGGCGTCCTCACGGAACCGCTCCGGCGCCTGTGCCCACCCGGCGAGGACCCGCTCGACGACGCGGGCGGTCTCGAACGGGTCGGCGGTCACCGGACGACCGTGTCGTACCCCAGCTCGTCCAGCACGGGCTCGGCCAGGGGCTCGGGCCCGGCGTCGACGTCGGTCTCGCTGTGCGCCCCGCAGCCGAAGTCCAGGGCGACCACGCGACCGTCCGCCGGGGACCACTCGTTCGAGCAGACGCCGAAGGCCCGGCGCAACGCGCCGTCCAGCGGCGTGAGGAAGCCGCACGACGAGCACGGCGCGGTGGCCGACCGCCCCGTCTCGGACTGCGGGCCGGTGTCACCGGCGTACCAGCGACCCGCGGCGTCCTCCCGGCCCTCGCGGGACAGGACGCGGTGCCGGCCCAGACCGAGCTCCCACAGGGCCACCCGGTCGACGTCCTCGTCACCGGTCGCCTCGAAGCCGTGCTCGAGCCGGGGGTCGGGGTCGACCCGCGGCAGCACGTCACCCGGGCCGACGTCGCCGGGACGCAGCCGCTGGGACCACGGCAGCCACTGCGGCGCGAGCACGGACTCCTCGCCCGCGACGAGGGACGCCTCGCACACGGTCGCCACGCGGGCGCGCGGTGCCCGGGCGACGACGACGACCCAGCGCCACCCGCGGTAGCCCTTGGCCGTGCAGGCGAACGCGTGCTCGACGAGGCGGTCGCCGACCGCGCGCGCGCCGAGGTGGTCGCCCACCGTGCCGGGCTCGGCGACCTCGGCGGCGGCGTCCCGGGCGAGGTCGACGGCCTTGGCGCACACGGCGTCCAGGGTCGCCGCGCGCACGCGCCGGGCCCTGGTCCGCGGGGCCTCGTCGGCGTCCTGCGGCACGGGTCCGGCGGACGCGGTGGCGTGCGCCTGACCGGTCGACGGGTCCATGGAGACGTCGGCCGAGGCGTGGGTCGAGGCGTCGGCCGAGGCGTCGGCTGCGGCGTCGGCTGCGGGACCGACCTCGACGACGGGCACCTCGGGGTCGGGGGCCTGGCCGGAGGGGTCGCTGGGAGCCGTGGGCATCCGGCTCAGGCCTCCAGGTCGTCGGCGACGGCGCGCAGCACGGTGGCGAGCTTGCGACCGTGGGCGCGGTCCGGGTACCGGCCACGCCGCAACGTGTTGGACGTGGCGTCCAGCAGCCGGATCAGGTCCTCGACGATCGCGGTCATCTCCTCCGGCGGCTTGCGGTGGGCGGCGGCCACGGACGGCGGCTTCTCCAGCAGGCGGACCGACAGGGCCTGCTTGCCCTTGCGGCCGTCCGCGACGCCGAACTCGACCCGCGCACCCGGCTTGACGGTGGTGCCAGCCGGCAGGGCGGAGGCGTGCAGGAACACCTCGTCGCCTTCGTCGGTCGCCAGGAAGCCGAAGCCCCGCTCGGCGTCGAACCACTTGACCTTGCCAGTGGGCACGTTGATCGAACCTCGTCAGTCGTGGGGGGCGCGCTCGCGCCCTGCAGGGGTGTTGCCGCAGCCAGGCTACTGCCGGTCGGCGACGAGGTCGCCTCCGATACCGGCCGGTGGCCGGCGGCCCGACCCGGGCGCCGTCAGCGGTAGCGGTCCGGCGCCGCCAGCAGCTCGTTCATGGAACCGGAGCGGAAGCCGCGCGGGTCCACCTCGACGTCGGCGAACCCCGCGGCGCGCACCGCGTCGAGCACCCCGGCCGCCGCCGCGACCCGGTCCACGACGGCCGGGTCGACCTCGACCCGGGCACGGTCCCCGCCTAGGTCGCGCACCCGCACGTCCGGCGAGACCAGGCCCGCGGCGTCCAGGGCCTCGCGCAGCGCCTGCTCCGCGCGGTCCACGCGCGCCAGCCGGGACGGCGTGATCGCGACGCCGTACGCCACCCGGCTCGACAGGCACGCCGCGGCGGGCTTGTCCCACGTCGGCAGGCCGGCGTCCCGCGACGCCCGCCGCACCTGCGCCTTGGTCAGGCCCGCGTCGAGCAGCGGCGTGACGGCTCCGCGCTCTGCCGCCGCGCGGATGCCGGGGCGGAACCCTGCCACCGCGTCGTCGGCGTTCGTACCGGTCGCCACGTGCGCGAGCCCCAGCTCGTCCGCCAGCGGGCGCAGCGTGTCCAGCAGCTCGGCCTTGCAGAAGAAGCACCGGTCGCCCTCGTTGCGCCGGTAGCCCTCCCGGTCGATCTCGCGGGTCGTCGGCGTCACCAGCCGTACGCCCAGCCGGTCCGCGAGCGCCCGGGCGCCGTCCAGCTCGCCGGACGCCAGCGAGTGCGACACGGCGGTCGCGGCGACCACCCGGTCGGGGCCGAGGACGCGGGCGGCCTCCGCGAGCAGGAGCGCGGAGTCCGCGCCGCCGGAGAAGGCCACCAGCACCGACCCGAGCGTCTCCAGGCGCGCGCGCAGCGCGTCCAGACGCAGGTCGAGCACGTAGGCGTCGAACCACGGCCCGAAGTCCTCCAGGCCGTCCAGGACGACGTCCGGTCCCGCGGCCTCGAGCTCGCCGCGAGCGTGCGGCCCCGTGGCCACGGCGACGGCGAGCGCCCCGGCGGCCCTCGCGGCGCGCACGTCGCCGGGGTGGTCGCCGACGTAGACGCGGGCGCCCTCCTCCAGCAGCACGGCGGCCTTCTGCTCGGCGAACAGCCCGCCGGCGGCCCGGTCGACGAGCGGCGCGAGACCGGCGTCGGCGAGCACCGCCTCGACCGCGTGGGTGACCTTGGCGCTGACCACGACGGTGCGGCCGCCGCACCCGCGCACCGCAGCCAGCGCCTGCGCCGCCCCGGGCAGCGCCGGCACGTCGGGCGCGTCGGGGGCGTCGTGCAGCGCCCGGTACCGGCGCACGAGCGGGTCGGGTGCGTGGTCGGGCGCCAGCGCGGCGAGGGTGTCCAGCAGGGGCGGGCCGATCCACGGCCACACGTCCGCCTCGGACACCTGCACGCCCACCTCCGCGAGCGTCGCCCGCAGCGCCGTGGTGATCCGCGCACGCGTGTCCACCAGCGTCATGTCGAGGTCGAAGCCGACGACCGGGTGGGTGCTCACCGACCCAGCGTAGGGACCGGTTCGCCGCATCACCCGATCGGACCAGCGCGGCCGCGGTCGCACCCGACACGCGGGCGGCCCGCGGCGGCTGGGGGCGTCGGCGACTGGTCACGGCTGGGTCTCGGCTGCGCACCCGACCCTTGACGGTCCGCCCTGACTCAGGTGGGATCACCCGGGGATCGCGCAACCCCACCGGGGCACACCCGCCCCAGGCGCACCCATCTCGTCCACCCGAGGAGGCACATCCGTGTCGAGATCCAGCCGACCGGGCCCGTACCGCGGCGCCCTGGCGGTTGTCACCGGAGCCGGCATGCTGGCCGCCACGCTGGGAACAGCGGGCTCGGCCTTCGCGAACGACCCCGGGACGCCCCCACCGTCCGACTTCACCGCCGGCAGCTACGTCGTCGTCATGGCGCAGAAGCCCGCCGCCACCTACGAGGGCGAGGTGCGCGGCCTGGCCGCGACCAAGCCGGAGAAGGGTGAGCAGCTCGACGGCGACGCACCCGAGGTGCGCAAGTACCAGGAGTTCCTGCAGGAGGAGCAGCAGGAGGTCGCCGAGCTGGTCGACGCCGAGGTGGGGTACTCGTACACCACCGTCGTCAACGGCTTCTCCGCGGAGCTGTCCCCCGCGCAGGCGGCCAAGCTGTCCACGCAGAAGGGCGTCCTCGCGGTCGTCCCGGACGAGGCCCGGCAGCTCGACACCGTGACCTCCCCGGACTTCCTCGGCCTCACCGGCCGCGGCGGGGTGTGGGAGAAGGTCGGTGGCGTCGACGCCGCCGGCGAGGGTGTCGTCGTCGGCATCATCGACTCCGGCATCACCCCGGAGAACCCGTCGTTCGCCGGTGACCCCGTCACCGACGACAGCGGCGACCCCGACGCGGTCGGCCGGCCGTACCGCGACGGCGACCAGATCGCGATGCTCAAGGCGGACGGCGACGTCTTCATGGGCGAGTGCGAGGAGGGCGAGGAGTTCAGCGCCGACCTCTGCAACAGCAAGATGGTCTCCGCGCGCTACTTCGCCGACGGCTTCCTGGCTGCCGTGCCGGAGGAGAACCGGGGCGAGTTCGAGGTCATCTCGGCCCGCGACAGCGACGGCCACGGCACCCACACCGCCGGCACCGCCGTCGGCAACGCCGGTGTGCCGATGAGCGTCGACGGCCGCAGCTTCGGTGAGGGCTCGGGCATGGCCCCGGCTGCCAAGCTCGCCGTCTACAAGGTCTGCTGGGAGGACGACGACCCGGACACGGGCGGCTGCTACACCTCCGACTCGATCCGCGCGATCGACCAGGCCGTCCTGGACGGCGTCGACGTCCTGAACTACTCGATCTCCGGGTCGACCACCACGGCCTACGACCCGGTCGAGCTGGCCTTCCTGTCCGCGGCCTCCGCGGGCGTCTTCGTCGCCGCCTCCGCCGGCAACAGCGGCCCGGGTGCGTCCACGGTGGCGCACAACAGCCCGTGGCTGACGACCGTCGCCGCGTCGACGCACGTCAACTACGAGGGCACCGTCGAGCTCGGCAACGGCGACCGCTACCGCGGTGCGTCCATCAGCGACACGGGCCTGCCGGAGCAGACCCCGGTCGTGCTGGCCTCGCAGGTCGGCCTCGAGGGCGCCCCGCCCGCCGAGGTGGCGCTGTGCGCGGCGAACACGCTGGACCCGGCCGCGGCGACCGGCAAGGTCGTCGTCTGCGACCGCGGCGTGTACGCCCGGGTCGACAAGTCCGCCGAGGTCGCCCGCGCCGGTGGCGTCGGCACGATCCTGGCGAACGTCACCCCCGGCAGCCTGGACGCCGACTTCCACTCGGTGCCCACGGTGCACGTCGACGAGGTCGCCGGTGCGGCGATCAAGGAGTACGTCACGGGCACCGGCGAGGACGCCACCGCGGCGCTGCTGCCCGGTGACCAGACCGGTCAGGCCCCCACGGCCACCCCGGTCGTCGCCGGCTTCTCCTCGCGCGGCCCGGCCCTGGCGAACAGCGGTGACCTGCTGAAGCCGGACATCTCCGCCCCCGGCGTCAGCGTGCTGGCCGCCGTGGCCCCGGGGCCGAACGGCGGCAGGGACTTCAACCTGCTCTCCGGCACGTCGATGAGCTCCCCGCACGTCGCCGGCCTCGCCGCGCTGATCCTGGGCGAGAAGCCGGAGTGGTCCCCGATGGCCGTCAAGTCGGCCATGATGACCACGGCGTACGACCTGAAGAACGCCGACGGCTCGACCGACACCAACCTGTTCAACCAGGGTGCAGGCCACGTCGACCCGACCCGCTTCCTCAACCCCGGCCTGGTCTACGAGTCCGGCCCGGACGAGTGGCTGGCGTTCCTCCAGGGCCAGGGCTTCGACCTGGGGATCCCGGACCTGGAGGGCATCGACCCGTCCGACCTGAACCAGCCGTCCGTGGCGGTCGGTTCGCTGGCCGGCACGCAGACGATCACCCGCACCGTCACCGCCGTCACCCCGGGCCTGTACCGGGCGAAGGTCGACGTGCCCGGGATGAACGTCCGGGTCGTGCCGTCGGTGCTGAACTTCACCCAGCCCGGCCAGAGCAAGACGTTCCAGATCCGCATCTCGCGGGACGACGCCACCCTGGGCGAGTACGCGCAGGGGCACCTCACCTGGAACGGTGGCCGCACGACGGTCCGCAGCCCCATCGTGGTCAAGCCGGTGTCGGTCTCGGCACCGTCCGAGGTCTCCGCGTCCGCGGCTGACGGCTCGCTGTCCTACCGGGTCACCCCGGGCACCAACGACACCATCGACCTGTCGGTCGACGGTCTCGTCGCCGGCGAGTCGAACAGCGACACGGTGGGCATCGGCCCGGCGGCCATCACGCCGACCGGCAACGAGAACACCAAGGTCTACCGGTTCAACGTCCCCGAGGGCACCTCGATGGCCCGCGTGGACCTCGTGGCCGGTGACCGCGCCGAGGACCTCGACCTGTACCTGGTCAACCCGGAGTTCACCGGCTTCGTGCCCAGCCAGGGCGCGGGCGCGACCTCCGGCGCGAGCGAGCGGATCGACCTGGTCGACCCGGCACCCGGCAACTACTACGTGTTCGTGCACGGGTACTCGGCCGAGTCCGGTGCCACGGACGCGGAGTTCACGCTGCGCACCTTCGCGGTGCCGGGCGCGGACGCCGGGAACGCCACGGTGAGCCCGGACCCGCTCAAGGGCCGTCAGGGCCGCTCGACCGAGGTCACCGTCTCCTGGGACGGCCTGGAGGAGGGCACCCCGTACCTGGGGGTCGTCCGGTACTCCGGCGCCCAGACCACCACGGTGGTGACGATCGACTGACCTGAGCAGTCACCAGGAGGGCCCCGCCGGGACGATCCCGGCGGGGCCCTCCGGCGTCCGGCGGCCTCCGCAGCGGGCCGGCCGGCCCTCCCCACGTGTCAGGCGTGCCGGACGGCCGCCGCGGCCTGCAGGCCGAGGATCTCGATGGCCTGCTCGCGCATCTCGACCTTGCGGACCTTGCCGGTCACCGTCATCGGGAACCCATCGACGCAGTGCACGTACCGGGGGACCTTGTAGTGCGCGAGCCGCCCGGAGCAGAACTCCCGCACCGCCTCGGCGGTCAACGGCTCGGCACCGGGCCGCAGCACCACCCAGGCCATCAGCTCCTCGCCGTACCGCTCGTCCGGCACCCCGACGACCTGGACGTCGGCGACGTCCGGGTGGGTGTAGAGGAACTCCTCCACCTCGCGCGGGTACACGTTCTCCCCGCCGCGGATCACCATGTCCTTGATCCGGCCGGAGATGGTCACGTACCCCGCGTCGTCCATCACCGCCAGGTCGCCGGTGTGCATCCACCCCGCCGCGTCGACGGCCTCGGCGGTCTTCTGCGGCTCCTGCCAGTAGCCGAGCATCACCGAGTACCCCCGGGTGCACAGCTCCCCCGACACCCCGCGCGGCACGACCAGCCCGGTCGCGGGGTCGACGACCTTCGACTCCAGGTGCGGCATCGTCCGCCCGACCGTCTCCGTCCGCCGGGCCAGGTCGTCGTCCGGGCGGGTCATCGTCGACACCGGTGACGTCTCCGTCATCCCGTAGCAGATCGCCACCTCGGCCATGTTCATCTCCGACACGACCCGCTTCATCACCTCGACCGGGCACGGCGACCCGGCCATGATGCCCGTCCGCAGCGTCGACAGGTCGTACGACCCGAGGTCGTCCAGGCCCAGCTCGGCGATGAACATCGTGGGGACGCCGTACAGCGACGTGCACCGCTCCTCCGACACCGCCCGCAGCGTCGCCGCCGGGTCGAACGCCGGCGCCGGGATCACGATGCACGCCCCGTGCGAGGTGCACGCGAGGTTGCCCATCACCATCCCGAAGCAGTGGTAGAAGGGCACGGGCAGGCACACCCGGTCCTGCTCGGTGTAGTGGACGAGCTCGCCGACGAAGTACCCGTTGTTGAGGATGTTGTGGTGCGACAGCGTCGCGCCCTTGGGGAAGCCCGTGGTCCCGGACGTGTACTGGATGTTGATCGGGTCGTCGAACGACAGGGTCGCCATCCGCTCGTCGAGCGCGTGGTGGTCGCTGGACCCACCGCGGCGGACGAGGTCCGCCCACGAGTCCTCACCGATCCACACGACCTCGCTCAGGTCAGGGCACTCGGGCCGGACCTGCTCGACCATCGCCCGGTAGTCGCTGCTGCGGTGGGACACCGCGCTGAAGAGCATCCGCATCCCCGACTGCCGGACGACGAACGCCAGCTCGTGCGCCCGGTAGGCCGGGTTCACGTTGACCAGCACGGCCCCGACCTTCGCCGTGGCGTACTGCACGAGCACCCACTCCGCGCAGTTCGGCGCCCAGATCCCGACCCGGTCGCCCTTCTGCACACCGGCGGCCATCAGCCCGAGCGCGAGCTCGTCGACCTCGACGTCCAGCTCGGAGTACGTCCACCGGCGCCGGGTCGCGCAGTCCACGAGCGCCTCGCGGTCGCCGAACCGGGCGACCGTGCGCTCGAGGTCCTCGCCGATGGTCCGCCCCAGCAGCGGCTCGGTCGAGGTCCCGCTCGTGTAGGACCCGGTGGGCTTGGTCAGCATCGAAGCACCCCTGTACGCGTCGGCGTCACCGTGCGACGCCACGGCCGGACCGGCCACGGACGTCGTCCGGCCATCCTGGCCCCAACGCGCCGCGGCCGGTAGTCGGTCCGTAGTCGTCGGTCGACGGACGGTCACCCCACCGCGGTGGACGGCGTCAGGCGGTCAGGTCGGCGCCCAGGTCAGGCGGACCGCCAGCGCGGCAGCCGCGCCGCGACCTGCTCGACGACCCGCTCGTCGCCCGCGTACACGCCGGACGACCGCGGCCAGTGCGCGACGACGTCGGTGAACCCCAGGGTCCGCGCCCGGCCGAGCACGTCCTCGAACCGGTCCGCCGACTCCAGGCTGTACCCGCCGGCGTCCACGCTGAGGTACGTCGGGACCTCGCCGGCGTCCGGGCGCCCCGACGCGTCGAGCGCGGAGCGCCACTGGTCCACCTGGCGCGCGACGCCGTCCCACCAGGTCTCGCCGGTCCCCTCGTACGGGCCGGTGGTCGCCCACCCCTGCCCGTGGCGCGCGGCGACACGCATCGCCCGCGGGCCACCGGCGGCCACGACGAACGGCAGCCGCGGACGCTGCACGCAGCCGGGGTGGTTGCGCGCCCGCACCGCGCGGTACCAGGCGCCGTCCCAGGTCACGTCGGGCTCGGTGAGCAGCCGGTCGAGCAGGTCGACGAACTCCGCGAAGCGGTCGACGCGCTGCCGCGGCGTCAGCTCCTGGTCGCCGAGCACCTCGGCGTCCCACCCGGTGCCGCCCGCGCCGACGCCCAGGACGGCGCGGCCGCCGGACACGTCGTCCAGGCTGAGCAGCTCCTTCGCGAAGGGCACCGGGTGGCGGAAGTTCGGCGACGCCACCCAGGTCCCGAGCCGCACCCTGGAGGTCACCGTCGCGGCGGCGACGAGGGTCGGCACGGTCGCGAACCACGGCTCGTCGGCCAGGTCCCGCCAGGCGAGGTGGTCGTACGTCCACGCGTGGTCGAAGCCGAGGTCCTCGACGGCGCGCCACCGCGCCGCCGCCTCGGACCACCGCTGCTGGGGCAGGACGACCAGACCGACGCGCACGAGGCGAGACGCTACCCGGCCACGTCGGCACTGCCCGGTCACCCACCGTCTGGCACGGTGGGGCAGGTGCCCGACCGCCCCCTCGTCGTCGTCGCCGTCGGGGGGCAGGTCCTCTTCCTCGTGTCGTGGCTCGCGCTCGGCGCGGTGGACGCCGGCCACGACCCGCTCGAGGACACGATCAGCGCGCTGGCGGCGCTCGGGTCCCCCGTCGCCGGGCCTGCGCTCGCCGGGTTCGCCGCGCAGGGACTCGGGCAGGTGGCGAACGCCGTGCTCGCCGCCCGGCGCGGCGCGCACCGGCTGGGTGTGGTGCTGGCCGTCGCGGGCTCGGCGACCCTCGCGGCCGGTGCTCTGCGGCTACCCGGCCCGTCGGACGACGGCGGCTGGGTCGCGAGCGGGCACACCGCCGCCGCGGTCGCCGCCTTCACGGCCCTGCACGTCGCCGTCCTCCTCGGCGCGCTGGACCACGGCCTGCCGCGCTGGTCGCGACGCGCGGCGTGGGCGGCGCTGGCCGTCGCGCTCCCCCACACCGCCTGGCTCGTCGCCCTGCTCGGCGGCGGCGGGCCGGTCGGCTACACCGAGAAGGCCATGACGTTCGCCCTGGTGGCGTGGACGGCGGTCCTCCCCCTCGCGTCCCCGGCGCGCCCGGTGGCCCGACGGGATGCCGCCGCTGCCGCGCCGTCCTGACCGCCCGCGCTCGCGTACCGTGGAGCGGATGCCCACCCGTCGCAGCGCCCCGCGCAGCCTCGCCGACGACCTGCGGGCCAGGTCGGACGAGGCGCTCGTGGCGCTGCTGCACCACCGGCCGGACCTCGCGCAGCCGGTGCCCTCCGACACCACCTCGCTGGCGGCACGCGCGAGCACCCGGGCGTCGGTGCAGCGTGCCCTCGACCACCTCGACCTGCCCACGTGGCAGGTGCTCGAGGTGCTCGCCGCCCTGCCGTCGCCGGTCGCCCGGACGGAGCTGGCCCGCGCCTGCGGCGGGCCCGTCACCGCGCAGCTGCAGGCCGCCCGGGAGCGGGCACTCGTCTGGGGGCCGGACCGGGCGCTGCGGCTCGTGCGGACGGTCTCCGACGTGCTCGGCCCCTACCCCGCGGGCCTGGGGCCGACGCTGCCGGACGCGGCACTCGCCCTGTCCCCGGCCCGCGTGGCCGGCTGGTGCGAGGACCTCTCCCTGCCCACCTCCGGCGACCCGGTGACGGACGCCGCGACCGTCGCCGCGCACCTCGCGGCGCCCGGCGTGGTCGAGGGGCTGCTGGCCGACGCCCCCGAGGCCGCACGCCGGCTGCTCGAGCGGCTGACGTGGGACGGCCCGGTCGGCACCGTGCAGGACGCCCAGCGCAGCGCGCGAGCGACCGACGCCACCGGACCGGTCGACTGGCTGCTGGCGCGCGCCCTGCTCGTCCCGCTCGACGCCGAGCGCGTCGCCGTCCCCCGCGAGGTCGGGCGCGCGCTGCGCGGCGGGGTCGTGCTCCGCGAGTGGTCGGGGCGGCCGCCGCGGGTGACCGCCGCGCCGGTCGCGCGCCCCGAGCGCGTCGACGGTGCGGCCGCGGGTGCGGCGGCCGACGTCGTCCGGCTGGTGCACGAGCTCGCCGAGACGTGGGGGCGGACCCCGCCGCCGGTCCTGCGCGGTGGCGGCCTGGGCGTCCGCGAGCTGCGCCGCGCCGCGAGCACGCTCGACGTCGACGAGGCCACCGCCGCGCGCGTCGTCGAGCTCGGGTACGTGGCGGGGCTGTGGGCGCAGGACGCCGAGGCCGACCCCGTGTGGCTGCCGACGCCCGCCTACGACCTGTGGTGGGCGGGGACGACCGCGACCCAGTGGGCGGCGCTCGCGCGCGCGTGGTGGACGTCGTCGCGCGTCCCGGCCCTGGTCGGCACCCGCGACTCGCGCGACGGCGTGCGCGCGGCCCTCGGGGACGCCGTCGAGCGGCCCTCCGTGGTCGCCGTCCGGCACGCGGTGGTCGCGGTGCTGGCGGAGGCCGACCCCGGGTGCGCCGTCCGGGTGGAGGACCTCGCCGTGCAGCTGCGGTGGCGTCGTCCTCGCGGCCCGGCGGCGACCTCCCCGTCCCTGGTGGACGCCGTCCTCGCGGACGCGGCGTGGCTGGGGGTGACGGCGCTGGGGGCGCTGTCCGGTCCGGGTCGGGCGCTCGCGGACGCCGACGGTGACCCCGCCGGGGTGCTGGACGCGCTGCTGCCGGCGCCCGTCCGGGAGGTCCTGCTGCAGGCCGACCTGACCGCGGTCGCGCCGGGGCCGCTCGCCCCGGAGGTCGCCGCGGAGCTGGCGCTGGCGGCGGACGTCGACTCCAGGGGCGGCGCGACCGTGTACCGGTTCTCGGACAGGTCGCTGCGTCGCGCCCTGGACGCCGGGCGGGACGCGCAGGAGGTCCTGGCCTTCCTGCGGGAGCACTCGCGGACCCCGGTCCCCCAACCGCTGGAGTACCTGGTCGGCGACGTCGCCCGCCGCCACGGGCGCGTCCGCGTGGGCGCCGCGGGTGCCTACCTCCGCTCGGACGACGAGGCGGTCCTCGGCGAGGTGCTGGCCGACCGGCGGACCGCGGTGCTGCGGCTGCGCCGGCTGGCGCCCACCGTGCTGGCCGCCCAGGCGGATCCCACGACGGTGCTCGAGACGCTGCGCGCGATCGGGCTGGCCCCCGCCGCGGAGGGCGCCGACGGCACGCTCGTCCTGGCCCGGCCCGACCGGCACCGCACACCGCCGCGCGACCCGCCGCGACCGGTCGGCTACGTGCCGAGCGTCACCGACCGGGTCGCGGTGGCCGTGGTGGAAGGGCTGCGGCGCGGCGACCACGCCGAGCGCGCGAGGCCGGTGGACGTCGCGGGGGACGCGCCCGCTCTCCCCTCGATGGACCCCGCGGTCTCGCTGGCCGAGCTGCGGGCGGCCGCCTCGGAGCGGCGCCGGGTGTGGGTGGGCGTCAGCGACGGCACCGGCCGGGTCTCGCGTCGCCTCGTGGAACCGCTGGGCGTCTCCGCGGGTCGGATCACCGTGTTCGACCACGGCCTGGGTGAGGTCCGGACGCTGTCGGTGCACCGGGTGACGGGCGTCGCACGGTCGCAGGACGGTGACCGGGCGCCGGGGCCGAGGCGGTAGGTTCGACCGCGCGGCGCGGCCGCGAGACCGGGCCGGGTGACCGGCTGGAGACGACGAGGGACGATGAGCGACGAGCAGCACGGGCGGGCCGAGGAGCCGACGCCGGGGGGCGGGACGCAGGGCGACGACGCGTCGTCGGGTGCGCAGCCGGGCGAGCCCGGCGGGTACGGCGCTGCCGAGCCGCAGCCGGGCGGTCAGTACGGCGGTCAGTACGGCGCCCCGCCCGCTGGACCGTACGGAGCGCAGCCGGGGAGCGGGTACGGCGACCCGTACGCCGGCCAGTACGCAGCCCCCTCCGCCGGTCCGTACGGCTACGCGGGCGGTGCGCCGGCGGCCTACGGGCAGTACGGCCCGGTGGGACCGCCGACGCCCGCCTCGACGGTGGTGCTGCTCGTGCTGTCCGGGCTGGCGACGCTGTCCTGCTACTTCAGCCTGGCGGGCATCGTCCCGCTCATCCTGTCCATCGTGGCTCTGACGTCCTACAAGCAGGACCCGGAGCGTGCTCGCCGCCTGACCAGGTGGGGGTGGGTCGTGTTCGGCGTGGTGTCCGTGATCGTCCTGATCGCGGTCGTCGCGCTGTTCGGCTTCCTCATCGCCAGCGAGTCGTCCACCAGCTACGACGGGTACTGAGCCGGCGCGCCATCGACGGCCACCACGGTCACACAACTGACGAGACGAGGGACGATGAACGACACGACCGGAACGCCGCGCCCCGACGGCGAGGACGACCGCCCCGACGAGACGGGCACCCCGTCGGGCGACGCCTCCGCCTCGCCGGCGGCCGGGACGGGCGCGGGAAGCCGCGCCGAGGAAGCGGCGGCCGAGGAGCCGGCCGGCACCGCGGACGCGGAGCGAGGCGACGGTCCTGCGCCTGGGTCGTGGACGCCGTCGTACCAGCAGCCGTCCTACCAGCAGCCCTCGTACCAGCAGCCAGGGACGACGTCCCCGCAGCCCGGGGCCGGTTCCGGGGCGGACGAGACCGCCGCCTACCCGTACGGGCAGCCGTCCTCGGCCGGTGACCAGACGACCGAGCAACCTCCCGCCTGGGGGCAGGCTCCCTCCGGGCAGGCGTCCGAGCCCTCCCCCTACGGCCAGCCGCCGGGCCAGGCCGACAGCCCCTACGGCCAGGCCCCGTCCGGGCAGGGCGCGCAGGACGCCCCCTCGTACGGCCAGACCCCCTACGGCCAGGCCCAGGGTCAGCAGTACGGCCAGCCCGGGCAGTACGGCCAGCCGGACGCGCCCTACGGCCAGACCCCCTACGGCCAGACCCAGGGCCAGCAGTACGGCCAGACCGATCCCCAGTACGGCCAGCAGTACGGCCAGGCGGGCTACCCGCAGCAGCCGCCGCCGACCGGGGGGTACCCCGCAGCCGGCGCGAGCGCGCTGTCCCCCGACGCCCAGTCGACGAAGACGCAGGCGATCATCTCGCTGGTCGTCAACATCGTGTCGGTGCTGTTCTGCTGCCTGACCTTCGTGACGTTCTTCAGCGGCATCGCCGGTGCCATCCTCGCGGGGCTGGCGATCGGCAAGGTGCAGAACGACCTGCCGGCGGCGAAGAACCTCGTGAAGTGGTCCTGGATCGCCCTCGGCGTGGGCGTCGGCCTCGGCGTCGTGCTGGCGGTCCTCGGGTCGCTCAGCGGGTTCGTCACCGGCATCTAGGCCGCCGTCCGGCGCACCCGACCGCGGGTCGGGACCGCTCCCGACCGGTCTGCTGCGCTGCTCGTCGGGAACGCGGCGGCCCGTCGCGTGGTTGACCCGGTGGGCCCGTCCGACCGCACACCACCCCGGGCCCGTGAGGAGTGACGTGACCGACGGACCGCTGATCGTCCAGAGCGACAAGACGCTGCTCCTGGAGGTCGACCACCCGGCGTCCGAGGCGTGCCGGCGGGCCATCGCCCCCTTCGCCGAGCTGGAGCGCGCACCCGAGCACGTGCACACCTACCGGCTGACCCCGCTGGGCCTGTGGAACGCCCGCGCGGCGGGTCACGACGCCGAGCAGGTGGTCGACGTCCTGCTGGAGCACTCGAGGTACCCGGTACCGCACGCGCTCCTCATCGACGTCGCCGAGACGATGGCCCGCTACGGCAGGCTGCAGCTCGTCAAGCACCCCGCGCACGGCCTGGTGCTGCAGGCGCTGGACGTCCCGGTGCTCGAGGAGGTCCTGCGCAGCAAGAAGGTCACGCCGCTGGTCGGTGCGCGTGTCGGCCAGGACGCCGTCGTGGTCCACCCCAGCGAGCGGGGGCACCTCAAGCAGGTGCTGCTCAAGCTCGGCTGGCCGGCCGAGGACCTCGCCGGCTACGTCGACGGCGAGGCCCACCCCATCGACCTGGTCACCGACGGCTGGTCCCTGCGGCCGTACCAGTCCGAGGCCGTCGAGGGCTTCTGGCACGGGGGTTCCGGCGTCGTCGTCCTCCCGTGCGGCGCGGGCAAGACCATCGTCGGCGCGGCGTCCATGGCCCGAGCGTCCGCCACGACGCTGATCCTCGTGACGAACACGGTCTCCGCCCGCCAGTGGCGGGACGAGCTGCTGCGCCGGACGTCGCTGACGGAGGAGGAGATCGGCGAGTACTCGGGCGCGCGGAAGGAGATCCGGCCGGTCACCATCGCGACCTACCAGGTGATGACGACGAAGCGGAAGGGCGTCTACAGCCACCTGGAGCTTCTCGACGCCCGCGACTGGGGCCTCATCGTCTACGACGAGGTCCACCTGCTCCCCGCGCCCATCTTCCGGATGACCGCGGACCTGCAGGCCCGTCGCCGGCTCGGCCTGACCGCCACGCTCGTCCGCGAGGACGGTCGCGAGGGCGAGGTGTTCTCCCTCATCGGCCCCAAGCGGTACGACGCACCGTGGAAGGACATCGAGAACCAGGGCTGGATCGCCCCGGCCGACTGCGTCGAGGTGCGGGTGACCCTGCCCGAGGCGGAGCGGCTCGTCTACGCGACGGCGGAGCCGGAGGACCGGTACCGCCTGTGCGCCAGCAGCGAGGAGAAGACCCGCGTGGTCGAGAACCTCGTGCGGCACCACACCCAGGACCAGGTCCTCGTGATCGGGCAGTACATCGACCAGCTGGACGAGCTGGCGGAACGGCTCGACGCACCGGTCATCAAGGGTGAGACGACGGTCGCTGAGCGTCAGCGGCTCTTCCAGGCGTTCCGAGAGGGTGCGCTGTCCACGCTGGTGGTCAGCAAGGTGGCGAACTTCTCCATCGACCTGCCCGAGGCGTCGGTGGCGATCCAGGTCTCGGGGTCGTTCGGGTCGAGGCAGGAGGAGGCGCAGCGGCTCGGGAGGCTGTTGCGCCCCAAGGCGGATGGGCGGACAGCGCGCTTCTACGCCGTCGTGGCCAGGGACACGCTGGACCAGGAGTTCGCGGCGCACCGCCAGCGGTTCCTGGCCGAGCAGGGGTACGCGTACCGGATCGTGGACGGCGCGGACGTGCTGGACGGCGCCGCCGACCTGTGAACTTCGGCGTGGTGCCGGACAGGGTGTGTCACAGGTGATCTCCACGGTTAGCCCGAGCAGTGCCGTTGGGGTTCACTGACCGTGACAGCGTGCCGATGACCCCGGTACGACCCCCACCACGCCCCGGAGGCACCTATGTTCCGCACGTCCTGCACCAAGGTCCTCGCCCAGGCCGGCCTCGTCACCGCCCTCGTCCTCGGTGGCACCGCGACGGCCCACGCCGTGAGCGGAACGGACGGCGCGCAGCTCACCGGGGCCCAGCTCACCGGCGCCCAGCTCACCGGCGCGCAGCTGACCGGCGCGCAGCTGACCGGCACCAAGGACGGCGCCCAGCTCACCGGCGCCCAGCTGACCGGCGCGCAGCTGACCGGCACCAAGGACGGC
>NZ_BAAGTX010000019.1:0-122450 GCF_054781695.1 Thalassiella azotivora | reverse complement strand
CGCCTCCGGCCGCCGAGACCGTCGTGGCCCCGGCTGCCGCGCACGCCCCGGCCGCCGCGCAGGCCGCGAGCGCGAGCGCCCCGCAGTCGCCGCCCGCGGCCGCACCCGCCGAGCCGCGACGCGTCGTCCCGGACCTGGACGCCGTCCTCGCCCGCCGCCGCGCCTCCGGTGAGTGAACGGGGTGGACCGGGTCGACGCGGTGAACGGGGTGGACGGCCGGCCGGTCGCGCGAGGCGATTTCGGCGGCTCGCGACGCCGGTGCTAGCCTTGCGTCGCTCCACGGGGCTGTGGCGCAGCTGGTAGCGCACCTCGTTCGCAACGAGGGGGTCAGGGGTTCGAGTCCCCTCAGCTCCACCCGACAGCGAGACCCCGTCCACCGCGTGTGGACGGGGTCTCGTGCTGTTGCGGCCGGCTCCCGGACTGGGCCGGGTCGGTGTGGTCCGCGACAATGGACCCGTGCCGAGGAAGACCGAGAACAGCGGGTTCACCTGCGCCGCCTGCGGGCGGGCGGTGGCCCCGATCCGGCACGGCACGATCCGCGACCACTGCCCGTTCTGCCTGTGCTCGCTGCACGTCGACGACGTCCCGGGGGACAGGGCGTGCGACTGCCACGGGGTGCTGCGACCCGTCGGGACGGACTACCGGGGGGCGAAGGGGCACATCGTGCTCTACGAGTGCGAGCGGTGCGGGCAGGCGAGGCGCAACCGGGTGGCCCCGGACGACGACCTGGACGTGCTGCTGGCCGTCCAGGCACGCCAGGCCGACCGGCTCCTGCCCTGACCGCTCCGCGGCGAGCCGCTCCCTACGCTGGGCCCGTGCCCACCCCCGGAGACGACCCCGTCGCACCCCGCGGCACGCCGGTCGACCCCGACGTCACCGCCGCGGACCTGGCCGACCGCCACCCCGCCGACGTCCTGGCCGTCGTCGCCGCGGGAGGCGCCCTGGGCGCGCTCGCCCGGTGGGCGCTGGACGCGGTGGTGCCCACCGGTGCCGGCGTGCCGTGGGCGACGCTGCTGGCCAACGTCGGCGGAGGGGCGCTCCTGGGCGCGCTGCTGGTGCTGGTGGCGACCCCCGCCGTGGCCACGCGGCCCCGGCTCGCGCGCTACGCGCGGCCGTTCGCGGGCGTCGGTGTCCTCGGGGGCTTCACCACGTTCTCGGCCTTCGCGGAGCAGCTGCGGGGCCTGCTCGCGAGCGGCCAGGCGGGGACGGCCCTGCTGTACCTGGTGCTCACCCTGTCAGCGGGCCTGGGCGCGACGTGGGCCGGCGCGAGGGGCACCCGGCTGCTGCTGCCGTCGGGGACGGCGCCGTGACGGCGCTGCTCGTGGCCGTCGGTGCGGCGGTCGGCGCCCCGGCGCGGTGGGCCCTCGACCGGGCCGTGCAGCGACGGCACGACAGCGCCTTCCCGTGGGGCACCGTCGTCGTGAACGTGCTGGGCAGCCTGCTCCTCGGCGCGCTGCTGGCGGCCGACGCGGCCGGCCTCGTGGGGTCGGAGGTGGTGGCCCTCGTCGGCACCGGCCTGCTGGGCGCCTTCACCACGTTCAGCACGTTCGCCGTGGAGACGGTGCGGCTCGCCGAGGAGGGGGACCTGCGGGCCGCGGTGCTGGGCGCGGGCGGCAGCGTGGTGGCCACCGTCGCGGCCGCGACGCTCGGGTGGGCCGTCGTCCACGCCGTCACCTGAGCCGCCGGCGGCGCCTCGTCCTCGGGCCGCGGCGGGCGCGCCTCGGGTGCGCCGCTCAGGCCGTGCCGGGCGGGGCGGTGCTGCCGCGGACGACGAGCTCGGCCGGCAGCTCGACGGTGCGGGGCAGGAGGCCGGGCTGCGCGACGAGCTCGAGCAGCAGGCTGGTGGCGGTCGCCCCCAGGGCGTCGAACGGCTGGTGGACGGTGGTCAGGGAGGGTCGGGTGAGACGGGCCTCGATGACGTCGTCGAAGCCGACGACGGACAGGTCCGCGGGGACGTCCAGGCCGAGCGAGCGGGCCGCCTCCATGACCCCCAGGGCGGCGAGGTCGTTGCCGGTGACGACCGCCGTCGGCCGGTCCGGGCGGTCGAGGAGCGCGCGCCCGGCGCGGTAACCGTCCTCGACGAGGAACCCGCCGGTCTCGACCAGGCCGTCGGTGGGGAGGCCGGCCTCGACCAGGGCGGCGACCTGCGCCCGCTGGCGGACCTGGGCCGAACCCGCCAGCGGGTCACCGCCGACGACGCCGATCCGGGTGTGGCCGAGGCCGACGAGGTGGTGCACGCCCTCCTGCGCACCCGACCAGTTCGCCGGCCGCACGACGCTGCTGCCGATCCGCGGGCCGTCGTGGTCGACGACGACGTGGGGGAAGCGCCTGTCCCGCAGGGGCGCGAGGTAGGTGTCGCGCTCCGGCGGGTTGAGGACGATCAGCCCGTCCACCAGGCCGCTGGTGAGCTGTCGCAGGTAGCGCTCGACCCGTCCCGCGCGCGAGTGCGTCGTGCACAGCATGAGGTCGTAGCCGGTGGTCGCGACCGAGGTGTCGACGGCGGCGACCAGTGATGCCATGTAGCTCGAGGCGACGTCGTTGAGCACGAGCCCGAGGATCTGCGTGCGCCCCCCGGCCAGGGAGCGGGCCCGCAGGTCGGCCACGTAGCCGAGGCTGCGCATCGCCCGCTCCACGCGCGCCCTGGTCTCGGCGGCGATGTGCGGCCTGCCGTTGACGACGCGCGACACCGTCGAGTAGGAGACGCCGGCCTCCTTGGCCACGTCGAAGATCGTCACGCGCGCGGCGTCGTCGTGCGTCGTCATGGCCTCATTGTCCTGTATCACGGTCCGGTAACGGAATCTGCAAGGGCTTGCACGCACTCTAGCGCCGTTCCTAGGTTGACGGATCACATCCCCCGACGACTCGCCGGGAATCGACAGCACTTGATCAGCAAGCGCTTGCAGACAGGAGACGATCATGAACACTCCGCGACGCCTCAGGTGGGCGGTGCCCCTCACCGCCGTGGTGCTGACCGCCTCGGCCTGCGGCTCGGGGGAGACCGGTGACGCCGCCGCTCCCGACGCCGGCGAGGCCGTCTGCGAGGAGGGCGCGGACCTCAGCGTCTGGGCCTTCGGGGCCACCGGGCTCGAGCCGAAGATGGAGGCCTGGGCCGAGGAGAACGGCGCGACGGTCGAGTTCAAGAACGGCGAGTTCGACCCCCACCACGAGCAGCTGCTCACCGCGCTCGTCTCCGACGCCGTCCCCGACGTCGCGGTGGTCGAGGTCTCCTACTCCGCGCGGTTCAAGGCGTCCCCCGAGGAGTTCCACGACCTGCGCCGCTGGGGCGCCGAGGACCTCGCCGGCGACTACCTCGACTGGCGCTGGGAGCACGGCGTCGCGACGGACGGCACGGTCATCGGCATCCCGACGGACGTCGGCGGCCTGGCGCTCGCCTACCGGACGGACCTCTTCGCGGCCGCCGGCCTGCCGACCGACCCTGACGAGGTGGCGGGGCTCTGGTCCTCGTGGGAGGAGTTCCTGGACGTCGGCGAGAAGTACACCTCGACCACCGGTCAGCCGTTCCTGGACGACGCCGGCGTCCTGTTCCAGACCGTCGTCAACCAGGGCGAGGAGAAGTTCTACGCCGAGGACGGGGAGCTGATCCACGAGGAGAACGACCAGGTCGCCCGGGCCTGGGAGCTCGCCACCGACGCCGCCACCCGCGGCGGCGCGCCGGGTCTGTCCGGTGACTACGCCGCCTTCTCGCCCGAGTGGAACACGGCGATGGCGCAGGGGGCGTACGCCGTCCAGCTCGCGCCGTCCTGGATGCTCGGCTACATCCAGGGACAGGCCCCGGACACCGCCGGGAAGTGGGACGTCACCACGCTGCCTGAGCCGGGAGGCAACTGGGGCGGGTCGCAGCTGACGATCCCGCAGGGTGCCGAGAACCCCGAGTGCGCCTACCGGATGATCACCGAGGTCCTGTCGCCGGAGTCCCAGTTCGAGGTGTTCCAGGAGAACGGCAACCTGCCGTCGACCCCCGAGGTCTACGAGACCGAGGAGATGCAGTCCCTGACCAGCGACTTCTTCTCCGGGGCGCCGACCGGCCAGATCTACACCGACTCCGTCCTCAGCCTGAAGCCGCTGTACGAGGGGCCCGACGAGCGGACGATCATGCGCGAGTTCGGCAACGGCATCGACCGCGTCGAGAAGGGCCAGGAGGACGCCGACGAGGCGTGGGACTCCTCGCTCGAGCAGATCCGGCTCGCCGTCGACTGACGTCGCGACCGGTCCCGAGCCGCGGGGCCGGGGAGTGCCGTCACCTCCCTCCCCGGCCCCGCCGCCACCCGCCGCCACCCGCCGCCCGACCACCCCGCCCCGAGGAGCGTCCATGTCCGCCGTCTCGCAGGCGCCGGCCCCCGCGGCCGCGCCACCCCCGGCGCCGTCATCGCGGCCGCGTCGACGGCGCGCGGCCGACGCCGTCAGCCGGTCCGCCGCCTACCTGTACGTCGCACCCTTCTTCGCCGTCTTCGCGGTCTTCGGCTTCTTCCCGATCGTGTTCACCGCCTGGGTCTCCCTGCACGACTGGAACCCGATCGGCGAGCAGACCTACATCGGGCTGGACAACTTCACGACGCTCTTCGCGGACCCCCGCTTCTGGAACTCGGTGGTCAACACCTTCTCGATCTGGGCGCTGTCGACGGTCCCCCAGCTCGTCGTGGCCCTCGTGCTCGCCGCGGTCCTCAACCACCACCTGCTGCGGTGGAGGACCGGCTTCCGGATGGCCGTGCTGGTCCCCAACATCACGTCGGTCATCGCGGTCGGCATCATCTTCAGCTCCGTCTTCGCCCGCGACTTCGGCCTCGTCAACTGGCTGCTGGGCACGGTGGGTGTGGGCCCGGTCGACTGGCAGGCCGGCCGCCTCAGCAGCCACGTCGCCATCTCGAGCATGGTGATGTGGCGGTGGACGGGCTACAACGCGCTGATCTACCTCGCCGCCATGCAGGCGATCCCGCGCAGCCTCTACGAAGTGGCCGAGCTCGACGGCTGCGGCCCCGTGCGCCGGTTCTGGAACGTCACCGTGCCGCAGCTGCGACCGACGATCATCTTCACCGTCGTCGTCTCGACCATCGGGGGGCTGCAGGTCTTCGCCGAGCCGCTGGTGTTCGGCGGCCAGGCCGGCGTCAGCGGCGGCGCGTCCCGGCAGTTCCAGACGATGACGCTCTTCCTCTACGAGCAGGGCTTCCGCGACTTCGACTTCGGCTACGCGTCGGCGGTCGCCTGGGCGCTCTTCGTCCTCATCCTCGTGCTCTCGATCGTCAACTACCGCCTGTCCCAGCGCATCGCCTCGGAGTGACCCGATGACCACCACCGTCACCACGCCACCCGCGGTCGCGGCGCCCGCGCCGGCCGGCCGCCGCGCAGGACGCGGACGACGTCCCGCCCGCGCCACCTACGTCGTCCTCGCCCTGACCGTGCTCGGCTCCGTCTTCCCGTTCTACTGGATGCTCGTCGTGGCCTCGAACGACACCGCCGCGGTCAATGACGTGCCGCCGGCGCTGCTGCCCGGCCCGAGCTTCCTCGACAACGCCGCCGCCGTCTTCGAGCGGGTGCCTTTCGGACGCGCGCTGGCCAACAGCTTCCTCGTCGCGAGCTGCATCGCCGCCGGGCAGGTGTTCTTCTCCGCCCTGGCCGGCTACGCGTTCGCGAAGATGCGCTTCCGCTTCCGGGGCGCCCTGTTCGTCCTCGTCATCGGCACGATGATGGTGCCGCTCCAGCTCGGCGTGGTGCCCCAGTTCCTGCTCATCACCGAGCTCGGGTGGGTCAACGACCTCAAGGCGCTCGTCGTCCCCGGTCTCGTCACCGCCTTCGGCGTCTTCTGGATGCGCTCGGCCATCGACAACAGCGTGCCCGACGAGCTGATCCAGGCCGCGCAGGTCGACGGCGCCGGGTCCTTCCGCACCTTCTGGAGCATCGTCCTGCCGTCGATCCGCCCGGCCGCCGCCGTGCTCGGCCTGTTCTCCTTCATGACCGCCTGGAACGACTTCTTCTGGCCGCTCATCGTCCTCAACCGCCCGGACAGCTTCACCGTCCAGGTCGCCCTGCGCCAGCTGCAGACCGAGGCCTACGTCACCGACTACGGCGTCCAGATGGCCGGCATCGTCATGGCGACCGTGCCGCTGCTCGCCGTGTTCACCCTGTTCGGACGCCAGATCGTCGGCGGGATCATGGAAGGTGCGGTCAAGTCGTGAGCGACCCGCAGGGCGGCTTCGTCGACCACCGCGGCCGACGGTTCTACCGGATCGACGGCTACGACCGGATGGAGCCCTTCCTCATGACGCTGGCCTCGCCCAGCGACGTGTGGTGCTTCGTCTCCAGCTCCGGAGGACTCACCGCGGGGCGCGTCGACGCCGACCGCGCCCTCTTCCCGTACGACACCGAGGACACGGTGACCGAGTCGGCCGGCCGATCCGGCGGCCTCACGCTGCTGCGCGTGCGCACCGCGGACGACGAACCGGTGCTCTGGGAGCCCGTCACGGCAGCCGACGACGCGGGCGTCGCGCGTCGGGCCCTGCTCAAGGACGCCCTGGGCACCACCGTCGTCTTCGAGGAGCACCGACCCGACCTCGGGCTGCGCGCTCGCGTCACGTGGTCGGCGAGCAGCGGGTTCGGCCTCGTGCGCGAGGTCGAGCTGACGTGCACCGCCGACCACCCGGCCCGGTTCGACGTCCTCGACGGTCTCGTCAACCTGCTCCCGGCGGGGGTGACCGTCGACACCCAGCGCCGGCTCAGCCCGCTCCTGGACGCCTACAAGCGCACCGAGGTCGACCCCGTCACCGGTCTCGGCCTGGTGCACCTCAGCTCGCGGCTGACCGACCTCGCCGAACCGAGCGAGTGCCTGCTCGCCACGACCGCCTGGCACGTCGGCCTGGGCCGGGTCGAGCACGTGCTGCGTCCGCGGCAGGTGACCGCGTTCCGCCGCGGGCAGCCGGTGGCCGCGGACCGGGAGGTGCGCGGCGAGCGGGGGACGTACCTCGTCTCGACGACCCGGGAGCTCGCGCCCGGCGGGACGCTGCGCTGGCTGACCGTCGCGGACGTCGAGCAGGACGCGGCGCAGGTGGTCCGGCTGCGTGAGCTGCTCGCGGACCACGCGGACGCGGCGCGCGCGGTCGCGGACGACGTCGCCCGGACACGCGCCGAGCTGGAGGACCGGTTGGCGAGCGCCGACTCCCTGCAGGTCGGCGGCGACGAGGAGGCGACGGCGCACCACTCGGCCAACGTCCTGTTCAACGTCCTGCGCGGCGGCGTGCCCGCCGGTGGCTACGACCTGGACGCCGCCGACGTCCGGCGCTTCGTCGAGCAGCGCAGCTCGCGCACCGCACGCCGCTGCCGCCGGCTCCTCGACGGCCTGCCGGCCCGGCTGCCGCACGCCGAGCTCGTCCGCGCGGCGCGCGCGCACGGCGACCCGGACCTCGAGCGGCTCGCCACCGAGTACATGCCCCTCACCCTCAGCCGCCGGCACGGCGACCCGAGCCGGCCGTGGAACCGCTTCCGCATCGCCGTCCGCGACGGTCACGGCCGGCCGCTGCTGGACCACCAGGGCAACTGGCGCGACATCTTCCAGAACTGGGAGGCGACCGCCCGGTCCTTCCCCGAGTACCTCACCTCGATGGTCACGGTGTTCCTCGCGGCCACCACGGTCGACGGCTACAACCCGTACCGGATCTCCCGCGACGGCGTCGACTGGGAGGTGCCCGACCCCGACGACCCCTGGGCCAACATCGGCTACTGGAGCGACCACCAGGTGATCTACCTCGCCCGCCTGCTCGAGGCGAGCGAGCAGCACCACCCCGGGCGCCTCCGCGAGGCCCTCAACCGCCCCCTGCTGCCGTACGCCGACGTGCCCTACCGGCTGGCCGGCTACGCCGAGACGCTGCGCGACCCGCAGTCCACGGTCACCTACGACGTCGCTCACGCCGCCGTCGTCGCGGCCCGGGAGACCGAGGAGGGCGCGGACGGGCGGCTCGTGCACGACGCCGCAGGGGACCTCGTCCGGGTCGGGCTCGGCGAGAAGCTGCTGCTCATCCTGCTGGCGAAGCTGGTCAACCTGGTGCCGGACGGCGGGATCTGGATGAACACCCAGCGCCCGGAGTGGAACGACGCCAACAACGCCCTCGTCGGCCGCGGCCTGTCCGTCGTCACCCTCGGGCACCTGCTGCGCTTCCTCGCCCTGCTCGACGACCTGCTGGTCGGCGACGTCGTCGTCCGCGAGGACGTCGCGACGCTGGCGCACAGGGTCGTCGACGTCCTCGCCGAGCACGTCGACGCGGTGCAGGCCGGGCTCGACCCGGCGGGGCGCCACCGGGTCCTGGACGCCCTCGGCGCGGCCGGGTCGGACTACCGGGCGCGGGTGTACGCCGAGGTGCGCACCGGCACCGAGGTGCTCGGCGCCGCGCCCGTGCGGCGCCTGCTCGCCCTCGCGCGCCGGTACGTCGAGACGGCCCTGCGGGCCAACCGCCGTCCCGACGGGCTCTTCCACTCCTACAACCTGCTGCACCGCGACGAGGCCGGAGCGCACGTCCGCCGGCTGCCGGAGATGCTCGAGGGCCAGGTCTCCGTGCTCGGCAGCGGGCTGCTCGGCCCCGACGAGGCGCTCGCGCTGCTGCGGGCGCTGAGGGGTAGCCGGCTGTACCGACCCGACCAGCACAGCTACCTGCTCTACCCCGACCGCGACCTGCCCGGCTTCCTGGCCCGCAACACGCTCACCGACGAGCAGGTGGCGGCGGCGCCCCTGGTAGGAGAGCTGGCCGCCAGCGGGGACCGCAGCGTCGTCGTGCGCGACGGCCGGGGCGCGTTCCACTTCGCCGGCGGGCTACGCAACGCCGCCGACCTCACCGCGGCCCTGGACCTGCTGCGGGAGCACCCCGACCTCGGGCCCCGCGTCAAGCAGGGGGCGCAGGACGTGCTGACCGTCTTCGAGCAGGTCTTCCGCCACGACGAGTTCACCGGTCGGGCGGGGTCCTTCTTCGCCTACGAGGGCCTGGGCAGCGTGTACTGGCACATGGTGAGCAAGCTGCAGCTCGCCGTCCTCGAGCTGCTCGTCGACCACATCGACCGCTCCGGCCCCTCGGGCGACCGCGACGGCGGCCGGCCCCGGGACGAGACCGCGGCCGCGCTCGCCGAGGTCTACCGCGACGTGCGCGCCGGCCTGGGCTACCGCCGCGACCCGGCGGGCTACGGCGCCTTCCCCACCGACCCGTACTCGCACACGCCCGCCGCGCACGGTGCCCGCCAGCCGGGGATGACGGGGCAGGTCAAGGAGGAGGTCCTGGCCCGTTCCCTGGAGATGGGGCTGCGGGTGCGGGACGGCCGGGTGGTGCTGCGCCCGGTGCTCCCGGACGACGCGGAGGCGCTCACCGAACCGCGCACGCTGCAGTACCTCGACGTGCGCGGACGACGCCGCGACCTGCCGGTCCCCGCGGGCTCGATGGCCTTCACGTACTGCCAGACCCCCGTGCGGGTGGCGTTCGCCGACACCGACCGGGTGCGCGTGCGGCTGCGTGACGGCGCGGACGTCGACTGCCCGGACGGTGTGCTGCCGCGGTGGGTCAGCCGCTCGCTCTTCCGCCGCGAGGGCCTCGTCGACCACGTCGACGTCACCGTCGCCACCGCCGCACCGGCAGCCGGTCCGGCACACGAACCCGAACCCGAACCTGAACCCGCCCCCTCGACCGGGAGGTCGTGACCCATGGCAGGCAGAGCACGCAGGACGCGGTCCCGGGTGGGGGCCGTGGTGTCGGTGGCCCTGGCGAGCACCCTGCTCGCGGCCGGGACGCAGGCGACGGGCCAGGCGGTCGCCGCCGCGGACCCGGTCCCGCTCGTGGTCGACGACTTCGACGACCTCGCACCCGGGGAGCTGCCCACCGGGACCGACCCGTCCGGCGTCGGCGTCGGCTACCTCCCGTTCTCCGACACCGGCAGCGCGGTCACCGCCACCGTCGAGACCACCCCACCCGTCCCGCCGCTGCCCGGCGCCGCGGCGGGCAACCAGGCGCTGGCGCTGACCGCACGGGTGGCGTCGTTCGCGGGCGTGGTCCACCTCTTCGCCGACGACTCCTACGGCGCCTGGGTGCCGCAGGACTGGTCGGCCTTCGAGGGCTTCGCGTTCTGGTTGCACGGCGAGGGCACCGGCACGCCGCTGTTCGTCGACCTGCTGGAGAACCGGGCCCCCGGCTCGGTCACGGACGACGCCGAGCGCTGGAGCGTCGCGCTGACGGACGACGTCGCCGGCTGGCGGCGGGTCGAGCTGCCCTTCGACGCCTTCACCCGCAAGGACGTCGGCAACGGGGCGCCGAACGACGGGTTCGTCCGGCAGCAGGTGCACGGCTGGGCCGTCGGCGCACTGACCACCGGCGGCCAGACGCGCACCTGGTACGTCGACGGCCTGAGCGTCTACGGCGACGCCGGTTCGCTGCCGCTCACCGTCGGCTTCACCAGCGGCGTGGTCGACGTCGACGAGGGGACGACCGGCGAGGTCGGGGTGTCGCTCAACCGCGCCCTGGTGGAGACCGACCCCGAGCAGGTCACCGTCGCGTACAGCACCGAGGAGGTCGGCGCGGTCGCCGGCCGCGACTACACCCCCGTCTCGGGGACGCTGACGTTCGTCCGCGGCGGCCCGCGTGAGCAGCGGTTCGCGGTGCAGACGTTCGAGGACCCCAAGCGCACCGGGGACCGGCGGGTGGGCCTGCGGCTCACCGACCCGCGCGGTGCGGGGTTCGGGGCGATCCGCCAGGCCTCCGTGATGGTCGTGGACACCGACCCCTTCGACCCGCTGCTCGTCGACGACGTCGAGGTCGAGCCGTGGCTGTGGGACGCCACGCCGGGCGTCGACCTGAGCCGGCTCGAGCTGACCGCGGACGACCCGCGGGCGGTCCCCGGCCAGGGCGCGCGCGAGGGCGTGCTGGAGGCGACCACCCCGCTGCGCGTGGACGCCACCGGCCCGTCGAGGCCGTGCCGGGGCCGCGGCGACGCGGCCGACCGGGCCGTCGTCCCCGTGCGCCTGCTCGGCAGCGACGTGCTCGACGTCGAGGACGTCGACCTCGCCTCGCTGCGGGTGGGGCGGGCCCGGGAGGTGCACGTCGACCCGCGCACCGGCCAGCCGCGCCGGCACCTGACCGACGTCGACCGGGACGGGCGCGCCGACCTCGTCGTCCACGTGCGGTGGGCCGACACGGGCCTGGGCTGCGACGACCCCGTCCTGGTCACCGGGACGACCGTCGACGGACGCGCGCTGACCTCCGCGGACGACCCCGTCGGCTTCGGCCGCGACTTCGCCATCGGCCAGGACTGGTCCCGGGCCGAGGCGCTGCGGTTCCGCTGGTACGGCACCGGCTCCGGTGACGAGGTGACCGTGCGGGTGGCGGACGACCGCGCTCCCGACCCCGGCCCGCAGGGCTGGGAGCTGGTGTGGGCCGACGAGTTCGACGACCCGGCGGGCACCCCGCCGGACGAGGCCAGCTGGGGCTTCGAGCTCGGTGACGTCACCCCCGACGGCAAGGACGGCTGGGGCAACGAGGAGCGGCAGTACTACACGGACGACCCCGAGAACGCCGCCACCGACGGCGAGGGCAACCTCGTCCTGACGCTGCGCGAGGCCGACGGCTCGCGCGAGTGCTACTACGGGACCTGCGAGTACACCTCCGCCCGGCTGGTCTCGCGCGACCGCCAGGAGTTCGCGTACGGCCGGATGGAGACGCGGTTGAAGGTGCCCTCGGGCGGCGGCCTGTGGCCGGCGTTCTGGAGCCTGGGCACCGACATCGACCGCACCCCGTGGCCGGGGTCCGGGGAGATCGACGTCATGGAGCACGTCGGCCGGCTTCCCGACGAGGTGTACGGGACGATCCACGGGCCCGGGTACTCCGGCGGCGCGAGCTTCGGCCGGTCGCTCGACCTGGGCGGCCCGGTCGCGGAGGAGTACCACACGTTCGCGGTCGAGTGGGAGCCAGAGCGGATCACCTGGTTCGTCGACGGCACGGAGTACCACTCGGCCACGCCCGAGGACGTCGCGCCGAACCCGTGGGTCTTCGACAAGCCGCACTTCCTGCTGCTCAACCTCGCCATCGGCGGCAACTTCGGCGGCGCCATCGACCCCGCGATCGAGCTGCCGGCGTCCCTGTCCGTGGACTACGTCCGCGTCTACCAGGGGCCGGACACCGCGGAGCGGTTCGAGACGACGTTCGTCGACGACACCGTGGGGTGGAAGGACGTGACGGTGCCGTTCGCGGACCTGCGCCGCAGCTCGTCCCAACCTCCCGGCGCTCCGGACGACGGCCTCGGCCTGACCGGCGTCCGCGGCTACGGCTTCGAGCTGGCCGGCGGCTCCGCCACCGGCACGGTGCTCGTGGACCAGGTGCGGCTGGTGCCGGCCCCCGCGCCGGAGTCCGTGGTGGTGGGGACGCTCGCCGACGCCGGCCGGGGGTCGCTGCGCGACGCGCTCGAGACCGTAGCCCCCGGTGGGGTCGTGACGTTCGACCCCGGGCTGGCCGGTGGGACGGTAGAGCTCACGCGGCCCCTCGCGGTCGCGGACGACGTCGTCGTCGACGCCTCGGCGGCACCGGGTCTGACGCTGAGCGGCCAGGACCGGACGCGGGTCCTGGAGGTCGCCGCCGGGGCGCAGGTGTCGGTGTCGCACCTGCGGATGACCGACGGCCACGGTGTCGAGCGGGCGGGGGCGGTCCTCAACCACGGCTCGCTGGTTCTCGACCACGTGCGCCTGACGGGCAACCGGGTGAGCACGCAGGCCGGGGACTTCTGGCAGGGCGGCGGCGCCGTCTACAACGGCGAGGGCGCCTCCCTGCGGCTGGTCGACAGCACCGTCTCGGGCAACACCAGCGGCTGGGCGGGTGGCGGGGTCTACGCGTTCCTCGGCAGCACGACGGTCGTCGAGCGGAGCACGCTGAGCGGCAACACCGCGGCCGACGTCGGCGGCGGTCTGCGCTCGCTCGGCACCACGTCGGTGGTCAACAGCACGGTCAGCGGCAACACCGCCACCGCGTGGCACGGTGGCGGGATCTTCCACACCGACGGTGCCCTGACGGTCTCGAGCTCGACGGTGGTGGGCAACGTCGCGCCGGCGGGGACGGCGTCGGGGCTCGTGGTGGCGTCCTTCGGCGCGCCCGCGGACCTGACCCTGTCCAGCAGCATCGTCGAGGGCGTGGGCGGCGCGGTCGCCTGCGCCGTCGAGGGCGGTGCGGCGACGCTCACCTCCACCGGTTCCAACGTCGTGGGGGACGCCTCGTGCGCCCCCGTCGACGGCGACCTGACCGGGACGTCGGCCGGGGTGGGGCCGCTCGCCGACCACGGCGGCCCCACGCCCACCCACGCGCTGCCGCCCGGCAGCCCCGCTGTCGACGCGGGCGACCCCGCCCGGTGCCCGCCGGTCGACCAGCGAGGACGCCCCCGCGCCGACGGGGCGTGCGACACCGGCTCCTACGAGCGCGGGGTGTAGGAGCCGACGTCACCGGGGTGCCTTCCGGCGCCCACCTCCCGCACCCTCGCCCCCTGACAGCCAGATCGTCAGACGTTCCTGGTCGCCATCACGACCACGAACGTCTGACGATCTTGGTGGAGCGGGTGCTTGGGGGAGGGGTGCTGGTGCGGGGAGGGCGGATCAGCGGCTTTCAGATCCAGCTGGGGAGCCACATCCGGGCACGCCACTGCACGTAGGGGATGACGTCGGCCACGTACAGGGGCCAGAACCAGGCCGTGAACAGCACCGCCGCCACCACCACGGCACCCGCGGCCGCGGCGCCGACGACGCGGCGGTGGGCGGTGACGCGCCGCGGCCCGACGAGCATCCCCAGCACGTACGTCAGCGCCAGCACGACGAAGGGCACGAACACCACGGAGTAGAACGCGTAGATGGTGCGCTCCTGGTACAGGAACCAGGGCAGGTAGCCCGCGCCGACCCCGGCCAGGACCGCCCCGGCGCGCCAGTCGCGGGCCAGCGCCCAGCGCACCAGCAGGACGGCGACGGCCACCAGGCCGCCCCACCAGACGACGACGTTGCCGACCGAGGTGATGGCCCGCGAGCAGCTCTCCACCTGGCAGCCGAGCTCGCCCATCGCCGGGCCCTCGTAGAAGAAGGACGTCGGGCGGCCCTGGACGAACCACGACCACGGGTTGGCCTCGTACGGGTGCTCCGAGCTCAGCCCGACGTGGAAGGTCCACATGTCCTGGTGGTACTTCCACAGCGACCGCAGCGCGTCGGGCACGGGAGAGCCGGACGGGTTGTCGGCGCCCCACGACCGCAGGTACGCGTCCTTCGACAGCAGCCACCCGCTCCAGGACAGGACGTAGACGACGAGGACCGTCGGCAGCACCGTGAGCGCCGCCTGGGCGCCGTCCTTGAGCAGACCACCGACCGCCCACCGGGGGACCCCCGCGGCCCGGCGGGCACCGAGGTCCCACAGGACCGTCATCAGCCCGAACGCGGCGACGAAGTACAGGCCCGACCACTTGGTGCCCACGGCGAGCCCCAGGCAGACGGCCGCCGCGAGCCGCCACGGTCGCCACAGCAGCCACGGACCGGTCGCCACCGTCCGCCCCGCGCTGGACGTCGGACGGGCGAGGCGGCGGGCGAGGACGGCGCGGGTGCGGTCCCTGTCCAGGAGCAGCGCCCCGAACGCCGCGAGCACCCAGAAGGCCAGGAAGACGTCGAGGAGCGACGTGCGGCTGTGCACGAGGTGGTGGCCCTCCACGGCCAGCAGCAGGCCGGCGACCGTGCCGAGGAGCGTCGACCGCAGCAGGCGCCGGGCGATCCGCGCCGTCATCAGCACCATCAGCGTGCCGCACAGGGCCGCGGAGAAGCGCCAGCCCCAGCCGCTGTCGACCCCGAGCAGCCACTCGCCGCCGGCGATCATCCACTTGCCGACCGGCGGGTGCACGGGGAAGTCGGCCTGGTCGAGGTAGACGTCCGGGGTGCCGTTGGTGAAGAACTCGTCGGACGGGTCCGGCCACCGCAGCTCGTACCCCGCGTGCAGGAGCGTGTACGCCTGCTTGACGTAGTAGGTCTCGTCGAACACGAGCTGGTCGACGCGGGCGAGGTCCCAGAACCGCAGGACGCCGGCGAGGACGGTCACGAGCAGCGGGCCGACCCACCCCCACAGGGCGTCGGTGGGCACCCGGCCGACGAGGTGCCGGCGCAGCGCCTGCTCGCGCGAGCCGGGCGGTGTGACGCCGGCCGCCGGTCCGTCCCCCGGGGTCGCCGCGTCCGCTGCGGTCGCCTCCGAGGAGGAGGTGGCTGCGGCGGTCATCCCGGCATCGTAGGAGCCGCCGGCCCCCGGTCGGGCCGACCGGGCCGGCCGTGTCACCGGGCGTCCCGCCCACCGCCGCCCGCGCCGCCGGCCCTGCCGTGGCCGCGGCCCCACCTGCGAGACTCGCGGCACCGGTCCCGCCGGCGGCGGCGCCGACGGGACGAGCGAGCCACCCAGGGAGGACGACGTGAGCGGCAGGCTGGTGCTCGCGGGCACGCCCATCGGGGACGTCGCGGACGCCCCGCCGAGGCTCGCCGCGCTGATCGCCGAGGCGGACGTCGTCGCCGCCGAGGACACGCGCAGGCTGCGCCGCCTCGCCACCGCGCTCGGCGTGTCGCCGCGCGGCCGCGTCGTCAGCTGCCACGAGCACAACGAGAGCGCGCGGGCCGCGGAGCTACTGGACGTCGTCCGCGGCGGCGGGACCGTGCTGCTCGTCACCGACGCGGGGATGCCCGCGGTGTCGGACCCGGGGTACCGGTTCGTCGACGCCGCCGTCACCGCGGGGCTGCCGGTCACCGCCGTCCCCGGGCCCTCGGCGGTGCTCACCGCGCTGGCGCTGTCCGGGCTGCCCACCGACCGGTTCGCGTTCGAGGGGTTCCCCCCGCGCAAGGCCGGGGAGCGGGCGGCCCTGCTCGCGGGACTGGCCGACGAGCGCCGCACGCTCGTCTTCTTCGAGGCGCCGCACCGCCTGGCGGCCACCCTCGAGGCGATGGCCGGGGCGTTCGGCGCCGACCGGCCCGCCGCCGTCTGCCGGGAGCTGACCAAGACCTACGAGGAGGTGCGGCGCGGCCCGCTGCACGAGCTGCACGCCTGGGCGCGGGACGGCGAGGTGCGCGGCGAGATCACGGTCGTCGTCGCGGGGGCGACGGCCGTGGCCGCCGACCCGGCGTCGCTGCTGCCGCAGGTGCTGGAGCGGGTCGCCGCGGGGGAGCGGCTCAAGGACGTCACCCGGGACGTCGCGGCGGGAGCCGGCGTGCACGCCCGCGACCTGTACGCCCTGGCCGTGTCCGCGCGGCGGGACGGCGAGCCGTCGCCGGGGTCGCGCGGCTAGCCTGCGCGCATGAGGGAGTTCCGCCGCATCGAGGGCCTGCCGCCGTACGTCTTCACCATCATCGACGGCCTCAAGCAGCAGGCGCGGCGGGCCGGCCGCGACGTGGTCGACCTCGGGTTCGGCAACCCGGATATCCCCTCCCCGCAGGTGGCCGTCGACAAACTCGCCGAGGCCGCCCGCAACTCCCGCAACCACCGCTACTCGGCGTCGCGCGGCATCCCGAAGCTCCGGGAGGCGGTCACCGGGCTGTACCGGCGCCGGTTCGGCGTCGAGCTCGACCCGGAGACCCAGGTGCTGGCGACGATCGGCGCCAAGGAGGGCTTCAGCCACCTCATGTGGGTGCTGCTGCAGCCCGGGGACGCCGCCCTGGTGCCGTCCCCGTCGTACCCCATCCACATCTGGGGCCCGTACTTCGCCGGGGCCGACGCCCGGCAGGTGTCCCTCGGCGACCGCGGCGACCGCGGCGACGGCGCCGACTACGTCGACAACGTCATGGAGGCGTGGGAGTACGGCTGGCCCAAGCCGCGCGTCGTCGTCCTGTCCTTCCCGCACAACCCGACGACGGCGACCATCGAGCTGCCCGACCTGCAGCGGCTCGTGGACTGGGCGCGGGAGCGCGACGTCGTCCTCGTGCACGACTTCGCCTACGCGGAGACGGCGTTCGACGGGTGGGTGCCGCCGTCGATCCTGCAGTGCGAGGGGGCGACGGAGTGCGCCGTCGAGCTGTACTCGATGACGAAGTCGTTCTCCATGGCCGGGTGGCGGGTCGCCTACCTCGTCGGCAACCCGGACGTCGTCGCCGCCCTCGGCAAGCTCAAGAGCTACCTCGACTACGGCACCTTCCAGCCGATCCAGATCGCCGCCACCGTGACCCTCAACGAGGCCGTCGACTACCCGGCCGAGGTCAACGCGATCTACGAGTCTCGCCGGGACGCGCTGTGCGAGGGGCTGGAGCGCGCGGGCTGGCCCATCGCCCGGCCGCGCGGGACGATGTTCGCCTGGGCGCCGATCCCCGAGCCGTACCGGGAGCTGGGCTCGATCGAGTTCGCCAAGCTGCTCGTCACCGAGTGCGACGTCGCCGTGTCACCGGGCGTCGGGTTCGGCCCGCAGGGGGACGGGCACGTGCGGTTCGCCCTGATCGAGAACGAGCAGCGGATCGCCCAGGCGTCCCGCCACCTGCGCAAGGGCCTGACCCGGTTGCACTGACCCGGTGGTTCAGGGGGTGCAGGTCACGCCCAGGCACTGCGGTTCCGTGCCGTTCCCCCGAGCCCGGTTGCCGCCCAGGTCCGTCACCTCACCTGTGGCGTGGATCCCTCGACCGGAGCTGAGGTAGGCGCGGTTGCCGCCGAGCTCCAGGCCGTTGGCCTCGGTGACGTGGACCGCGTCGCCGTTGCGGACGAACGTGTTGTCCAGCAGGCGGTCGTTGGCGCGGCGGCCCCCGTAGCCGAGGTCGTTGCCGAGGAAGGTGTTGCCCCTGACCTCCCGGCCGCCGAACCACGCGTCGCCCCCCACCACCGCGACCCCGTTGCCCCGGAAGACGTTGCCCGCGACCTCGAACCACGAGCCCCAGTCGCTCATGTCGATGCCGGTGTCGTTGCCGGCGACCAGGTTGCCGGTGTACACCCCGCCGCCGGACGAGGCCTCGTTGACCCGCGTGTTGCCCAGGATCTCGCACTGGTCGGCCGAGCAGCCCGCCTCGGTGCAGCGGAGGACCAGGGCGCTGTCCCGCATCGTCGAGCGGGAGAACGAGACGCTCCCGGTGTGCGCATCGCCGACCACGCCCACACGGGTGAAGGTCGAGTCGGAGACCGTGGCGGAGGTGAAGATGACGCCGACGCCACGGTCGGCGTCCGTCACCGTGACCCTGCTGACGTGCAGGGTGGCTTCGCTCGCCGTGACGGCCTCGGCGACGTCCCGGAAGTCGATCGCATCCACCACGTGGGGCTCGGTCGCTGAGCTCCCCGACTCGAAGGCGGCGCCCGTACGCCAGCCGTCGACGACGCCGTTGCGCACGGCGACGCCCGGAACCCACGTCGCGTCCCCGGCGTACGCCACCGCCACTGCGGGGACGTCCCGACCGGGACCGACGAGGCGGTGACCGCCCAGGTCCAGCGTCACCCCGTCGCCGAGCACGAGTCCCTGGCCGTCCGGGCACACCAGGTCCGCCGTGAGCACGGTGTCCTGCGTCAGGACGTCCCCGCACGCGGGGGTGCCGGGGCCGGCCGCCCGGGCGGTGGGGACCACCGAGACGGCCAGGACGCCGGCCGCCACCGCCCTCAGGGTGCTGGTCAGTGCCGCCGAGGTCCACATGGCCACCTCCACCGGGCGCGCCGAACGCCGTTGGTGCTCCACCGCCGAGTATGCGCCGTCCGGGTGGACTCGTCCGGGTTTCCCGGAAGGTCCCCGGCAGGGTCGCCCGCACGTCCGGCCGCGCGCCCGGCCGCACATCGAGGGCCCGACGCGTCTCACTAGGCTGCGCGCATGACCCACGTGCTGTCCGCCGTCGCCTGGCCCTACGCCAACGGCCCCCGCCACATCGGCCACGTCGCCGGTTTCGGGGTGCCCTCCGACGTCTTCAGCCGGTACATGCGGATGGCGGGTCACGACGTCCTGATGGTCAGCGGCACCGACGAGCACGGGACGCCGATCCTCGTCCAGGCGGACGCCGAGGGCGTCACCGCCCGCGAGCTCGCCGACCGCTACAACCGGGTCATCGTCGAGGACCTGGCGGCGCTCGGGCTGTCGTACGACCTGTTCACCCGCACCACGACGCGCAACCACTACGCGGTCGCCCAGGAGCTGTTCCGCGGGGTGCACCGCAACGGGTACATGATCGAGCGGACGACGAAGGGCGCGATCTCCCCGTCCACCGGCCGCACCCTCCCGGACCGCTTCATCGAGGGCACCTGCCCGATCTGCGGTGCGGACGGCGCCCGCGGGGACCAGTGCGACACCTGCGGCAACCAGCTCGACCCGGTCGACCTGAAGAACCCGCGCAGCCGGATCAACGGCGAGACACCCGAGTTCGTCGAGACCCAGCACTTCTTCCTCGACCTGCCGGCCCTCGCCGACGCGCTGTCGCAGTGGCTGGACGAGCGCGCCGGGACGGGGACGTGGCGGCCGAACGTCATCCGGTTCAGCCTCAACCTGCTGGACGACGTCCGGCCGCGGGCGATGACCCGCGACATCGACTGGGGCATCCCGGTGCCGATCGAGGGCTGGCAGGACCAGCCGACCAAGCGGCTGTACGTGTGGTTCGACGCGGTCGTCGGCTACCTGTCGGCGTCCATCGAGTGGGCCCGCCGGCTCGGTGACCCGGAGCGCTGGCGCGACTGGTGGAACGACCCGCAGGCGCTGTCCTACTACTTCATGGGCAAGGACAACATCACGTTCCACTCCCAGATCTGGCCCGCGGAGCTGCTGGCCTACGACGGCCGGGGGGCCCGCGGCGGGGAGCCCGGCGAGTACGGGGAGCTGAACCTGCCGACGGAGGTCGTCTCCAGCGAGTTCCTCACGATGGAGGGCGGCAAGTTCTCCTCCTCGCGCGGCGTGGTGCTGTACGTGCGCGACGTCCTGGAGCGCTACCAGCCGGACGCCCTGCGGTACTTCATCAGCGCCGCCGGGCCGGAGAACCAGGACACCGACTTCACCTGGTCCGAGTTCGTCCGCCGGACCAACGACGAGCTCGTCGCCGGCTGGGGCAACCTCGTCAACCGGACCGCGAACCTCATCCACAAGAACCTCGGGGCGGTCCCGGAGGCCGGCGAGCTGGCCGACGAGGACCGTGCGCTGCTCGCGGCCACCGCGGCGGGGTTCGACACCGTCGGCGGCCTGATCGAGCGGCACCGGCAGAAGCAGGCCGTCGGCGAGGCGATGCGGGTGGTCGCCGAGGTCAACCGGTACCTGTCCGACACCGCGCCGTGGGCGCTGCGCACAACCGACCCGGACCGGATGGCGACCGTCCTGCACGTGGCCGCCCAGGCGATCAGCGACTGCAACACGCTGCTCGCGCCGTTCCTGCCGCACAGCGCGCAGCGGGTGCACGAGGCCTTCGGGCGCACCGGCACCATCGCGCCGATGCCGGAGGTCCGTGAGGTCGAGGACCTCGACGGCGGTCCCTCCTACCCGGTGCTGACCGGCGACTACTCCGACCCGCACCCGTGGCGGTCGGTGCCCGTCGAGCCGGGCACGCCCGTGCCGGCCCCGGTGCCCGTGTTCACCAAGCTCGACCCGTCCGTCGTGGACGACGAGCTCGCGCGGATGCGCGGCGAGGCGCCCGCGGGCGGGCCCACCGGTGGCTGAGCGGCAGCAGCGGGCCGACGGCCACGTGCGCCCCCCGGCGCCCGAGCCGCTGCCCGTCCCCGTCGTCGACGACCATACCCACCTCGACCACGAGTCGGCGGACGACGTCCCGCGGCTGCTCGCCGCGGCGGCCGACGCGGGGGTGGACCGGTCCGTGCAGATCGGCTGCGAGCTGGAGTCCGCGCGGTGGACGGTCCGGGCCGTCGACGAGCACCCGTCGCTCCTCGGCGGGGTCGCCATCCACCCCAACGAGGCCCCGCGCCTGGCGGCGTCGGGGACGCTGGAGGCGGCGCTGACCGAGATCGAGGCGCTCGCGCGGCACCCGCGGGTCCGGGTCGTGGGGGAGACGGGGCTGGACTGGTTCCGCACCGACTCCGGCGACGCCGCCGCGCGCGACGCGCAGCTCGCGTCGTTCCGCGCCCACGTCGAGATGGCGAAGCGGCTCGGCCTGGCCCTGCAGATCCACGACCGGGACGCCCACGCGGACGTCCTACGGGTCCTCGACGAGGAGGGGGCCCCGGACCGCACCGTCTTCCACTGCTTCTCCGGTGACGCCGCGATGGCCCGCCACTGCGCCGACCGCGGCTGGTACCTGTCCTTCGCCGGGACGCTGACCTTCCGCAACGCCGGCGACCTGCGGGAGGCGTTCCTGGCCACGCCCCCGGAGCTGGTGATGGTCGAGACGGACGCGCCGTACCTGACCCCGGTGCCGTACCGGGGGCGACCCAACGCCGGGTACCTCGTGCCCCTGACGGTCCGCGCGATGGCCACGTTGCGCGACGAGCCGCTGGACCGGGTCTGCGAGCGGCTGTCGGCGACCAGCGAGGAGGTCTACGGGCCGTGGTGAGACAGCCGTGAGCGCCTCGTGACCCTCGTCGGAGGACGCCGTCACCGCGCCGGGCGCCGTCACGCGTCCGTCATGTCCTGGACACCGGACGACAACGGTGCAACTCGGCCGACCGGTGCTCCGGGTGTGACACAAGGTCTCGAAACGGTTACGGTGATGGAGTTGGCCGGGGTCGGGGAAGCCTCGGGCAGCGGTGTCGGTGCGCGACACGCCGGCGGTCCACGGAACCGTCCGGAGGGGTCGCGCACCGTCGTGCGGAGCGAGGCCGGAGACGGTCACGCGCCCCAGCACGCCACGGTCCCGCGACGACGCGGGAGCAGCCGCGGCGCCGAGGCCCGTCGCCCGATGCCCGGGGAGAACGACGTCAGGAACACCGTGCTCAAGCTCCCCCGTAGCCGTACCGCCCGCCTGGTCGGGCAGGCCGCCGTCCTGGTGGCCCTCGTCGGCGGCACCGCCGCCTACGCGGCGAACGACACCACCGTCCAGCTCACCGTCGACGGCCAGACCGAGGAGGTCCGCGTCTTCGGTACCACCGTGGACGACGTCCTCGAGACCGCCGACGTCGAGCTCGGCGACCGCGACCTCGTCGCGCCGTCGCTCGGTGAGCGGGTCTCCGACGGCTCCGAGGTCGTCGTCCGGCACGCCCGCCTGCTCACGCTGACGATCGACGGCGTCACCGAGGAGCACTGGACCTACGCGCTGACCGTGGACGAGGCCCTCCAGGACCTGGACGTCCGCGCCGACGGCGCGCGCCTGTCGGCGTCCCGGTCCACCCCCCTCGGCCGCAGCGGACTGACGCTCCAGCTCGTCACCCCGAAGCCGGTCACCCTCGTCGCCGACGGGCAGACCCGCGAGCTGACGACCACGGCCGCGGACACCCGCGAGGTGCTGGCCGAGGCCGGCGTGACCGTCGGCGAGCTGGACCGCCTGACGCCGGCGGCCGACCAGCCGGTGCTCCCCGGGATGGTCGTCCGGGTCTTCCGCGTCGCCCACGAGCAGGTGACCGAGGAGACCGCCATCCCGCACCAGACGCAGGAGGTGCCGGACGGCGAGCTCTACGAGGGCGAGACGAAGGTCGAGACCGAGGGCGTGAACGGCCGCAAGACCGTGACCTCCACGATCGTCCGCGTCGACGGGGCCGAGGAGAGCCGCGAGGTCGTCTCCGAGGCGGTCACCGCGGAGCCTGTCACCGAGGTGGTGCGGGTCGGTACCAAGGAGAAGCCCGCGGCCCCGAGCGCGCCGACCGTGCCGGACGGCAGCGTCTGGGACCGCCTCGCCCAGTGCGAGTCCGGCGGCAACTGGCAGATCAACACCGGTAACGGCTACTACGGCGGCCTGCAGTTCTCGGCGTCCTCGTGGCGCGCCGTGGGGGGCACAGGCCTGCCGCACGAGCACAGCCGCGAGGTGCAGATCCAGATGGGCGAGCGGCTCCAGGCCCGGCAGGGCTGGGGCGCCTGGCCCTCCTGCAGCGCCAAGCTCGGCCTGCGCTGAGCCCGGCCGAGGACCTCGCTGGACGAGAACACCACCCCTGACGGCCTGCTGGGGCCCGCCGACGTGCGGGCCCTGGCGGGCCGTCTCGGCGTGCGCCCCACCAAGACGCTCGGCCAGAACTTCGTCCACGACGCCAACACGGTGCGCCGCATCGTGCGTCGCGCGGCGGTGCGGCCGGACGACGTGGTCGTCGAGGTCGGGCCCGGTCTCGGGTCGCTGACGCTCGCGCTGCTGGACGCCGCGCAGCGCGTCGTCGCCGTCGAGATCGACCCGGTCCTGGCCGGTGAGCTGGCCCGCACGGTCACCGCCCGCCGCCCCGACCTCGCCGACCGGCTCGACGTGGTCGTCGAGGACGCGATGGCGGTCACCGCGCTGCCCGCCGAGCCCAGCGTGATGGTCGCGAACCTGCCGTACAACGTGGCCGTCCCCGTGCTGCTGACGTTCCTCGAGCGCTTCGGCACGATCGACCACGGCCTGGTCATGGTGCAGGCCGAGGTCGCGGACCGGCTGGCGGCCGGGCCCGGCAGCCGCACGTACGGCGTCCCGTCGGTGAAGGCCGCCTGGTACGCCGACGTGCGCCGCGACGTCACCGTCGGCCGCTCCGTGTTCTGGCCCGTCCCGAACGTCGACTCGGCGCTGGTGGCGTGGTCGCGACGTCCGCCACCGGTCACCCGCGCGACCCGCGAGGAGGTCTTCGCGGTCGTCGACGCCGCGTTCGCGCAGCGGCGCAAGACGCTGCGGGCCGCGCTGGCCGGCTGGGCTGGGTCCGCGGCCCGGGCCGAGGCCGTGCTGCGGGCCGCGGGCGTCGACCCGACGCTGCGCGGGGAGCGGCTCGCCGTCGAGGACTTCGCCGCGATCGCGCAGGCCCGGCTCGAGGTGCTCGGGGCTGTCGACGTCCCCTAGGGTCGGCGCCATGCACCGGGACCCCGCATCGGTCACCGTGCGGGCGCCCGCCAAGATCAACCTCGCGCTGTCGGTCGGGCCGCCGCGCGAGGACGGCTACCACGAGCTCGCGACCGTGTACCAGGCCGTGTCGCTGTACGAGGACGTGGAGGCGGCCCCGGCGGACGACGTGACTGTCGAGGTCTGCACGCCCAGCCAGGGCGTGGTCGTCGACGAGGTGCCGGTCGACGCCTCCAACCTGGCGGTCCGCGCCGCCCTGCTGCTCGCCGACCGCTGCGACGTCGACGCCGGGGTGAGGCTGCGCGTGGTCAAACGCGTCCCCGTGGCCGGCGGGATGGCCGGTGGGTCCGCGGACGCCGCCGCAGCGCTCGTCGCCTGCGACGCGCTGTGGCGCACCGGCCTGTCGCGGGACGAGCTGCGCGAGCTGGCCGCCGAGCTCGGCTCCGACGTCCCGTTCGCCCTGCTCGGCGGGACGGCCGTGGGCACGGGGCGCGGTGAGCAGCTGACCCCGGCGCTCGCGCGCGGCGGCTACCACTGGGTGCTGGCGGTGTCCGACCACGCCCTGTCCACCCCCGCCGTCTACGCCGAGTGCGACCGGCTGCGCGCCGGCCGCCGCGTGCCGGAGCCGTCCGTCCCGGACGGCCTCATGCAGGCCCTGCGCTCCGGGGACGCCGAGGCGCTCGGCGCCACCCTGGTGAACGACCTGCAGCCGGCAGCGGTGTCCCTCCTGCCCGGGCTGGACCAGGTCCTGGGGCTCGGCGAGGAGTACGGGGCGCTCGGGTCACTGGTGTCCGGCTCGGGGCCGACCGTGGCCTTCCTCGTCCGGGACGCCGAGGCGGCGCTCGACCTGTCCGTCGCCCTCACCGCGTCGGGGGCGGCGCGCACCACCGTCCGGGTCACCGGCCCGGTGCACGGCGCACGGCTGGTGGAGCCGGTCGCGACCTGCCGCTGAGCCTGCGGGAGGATGGTCCGGCCATGGCCCACCTGCTGAACGTCGAGGACGTCACCGTCACGCTCGCCGCCCGCACGATCCTGGACGGCGTCTCCCTCGGGCTGGACGACGGCGCGCGCGTCGGGGTCGTCGGCCGCAACGGCGACGGCAAGTCCACCCTGCTGCGCGTGCTGGCCGGTCTGCACGAGCCCGACTCCGGTCGGGTCACCCACAGCCGGGACGTGCGGGTGGGGGTGCTCGCCCAGGCCGACGACCCGCGACCCGGCTGCACCGTGCGCCAGGCCGTCGTCGGTGACGTCCCCGACCACGTGTGGGCCTCCGACGCGCGCGTGCGCGACGTCGTCACCGGGCTGCTGGCCGACGTCGAGGCGGCGGTCCCGGGCGGCTTCGCCGCGCAGGTCAGCGACCTGTCCGGCGGGCAGCGGCGGCGGGTGGCGCTGGCCGCCGTCCTCGTCGGCGACCACGACGTCGTGGTGCTCGACGAGCCGACGAACCACCTGGACGTCGAGGGGGTGGCCTGGTTGGCGGGGCACCTGCGCGGCCGGTGGCCGGCCGGGCGGGGGGCCCTGGTCGTCGTCACCCACGACCGGTGGTTCCTGGACGCCGTCTGCGAGCGCACGTGGGAGGTGCACGACGGGGTCGTGGACGCCTACGAGGGCGGGTACGCCGCGTACGTCCTCGCCCGGGCCGAGCGCGCGCGCGTCGCCCAGGTGACCCAGGAGCGGCGGGCCAACCTGCTGCGCAAGGAGCTCGCGTGGCTGCGGCGGGGGGCCCCGGCGCGGACGTCGAAGCCGCGCTTCCGGCTGGACGCGGCGGCGGCGCTCGTCGCCGACGAGCCACCACCCCGGGACACCGTCGAGCTGCAGCGGATGGCGTCCTCACGGCTCGGCAAGGACGTCGTCGACCTCGAGGACGTCGGGTACGCCGTGCCCGCGACGGCCGGTGAGCCGTCCCGGGTGCTGCTGCAGGACGTCACCTGGCGGCTCGGTCCAGGTGACCGGGTCGGCGTGGTCGGGGTGAACGGCTCCGGCAAGACGACGCTGCTGCGGCTGGTCGCCGGGGAGCTGGAGCCCGACGCGGGCCGGGTCCGGCGCGGCAGCACCGTGCGCACGGCCGTGCTCTCCCAGCACCTGCGCGAGCTCGACGAGGTGGCGGGCCTGCGGGTCGTCGAGGCGGTCGAGCAGGAGCGCCGGGCCGTGCAGGTCGGGGGCAGGGAGGTCACGGCCGGCCAGCTCGTCGAGCGGCTGGGGTTCACGCGGGAGCGGGCGTGGACGCCCGTCGGTGACCTGTCCGGTGGTGAGCGTCGCCGGCTGCAGCTGCTGCGCCTGCTGGTGCACGAGCCGAACCTGCTGCTGCTCGACGAGCCGACGAACGACCTCGACACGGACACGCTGGCCGCCGTGGAGGACCTGCTGGACGGGTACGCCGGGACGCTGGTGGTCGTCTCGCACGACCGGTACCTGCTCGAGCGGGTGTGCGACCGGCAGGTCGCCCTGCTCGGTGACGGTGCGGTGCGCGACCTGCCCGGCGGCGTCGAGGAGTACCTCGCCCTGCGCGCAGGTGCCTCGGCGGCTGCCGGACCCGGGGTGCCCGGTGCGCGCGGGGACTCCGCTCGGGGGTCCGGTCCCGCGCCGGCGGGAGCCGGTGGCACGGGGGTGGTCGACCAGGGGCGGCTGCGGGCGGCGCGCAAGGAGATGGCGCGGTTGGAGAAGGCCCTGGCCCGGCTGGCCGAGCGTGAGGCCCGCCTGCACGAGCGGATGAGCGCGGTGGCGACGGACCACGAGGCGGTGCGGGAGCTCGACGAGGAGCTGCGCGCCGTCCTGACGGAGAAGGAGGCGGTCGAGACCGCCTGGCTGGAGGCCGCCGAGCTCGTCGGCTGACGACCGGGAGCTGAGGTCGCGGGCGGCTCCTGCGGCGTCGACCACACATCCCGACCGTCACGCTGCGCCGATTGGGTGAATACTCAACGTCACCACGCAGGACGGGCGGCGTTCGGCTCGCCGACTTTCTTCGGGCGACGAAAGATCGCAGGGGCGTGGTGGTGCCGTGGATACGCTCGTCGCCTCACGCGGGCCAGGGGAAGTCGCGTGGACCGGGGGGTCGAGGGGATGGGGCCTGCACCGAGCAGGGGCCAGCGCAGGGGCCGGCGCAGGGGCCGGCGCAGGGGCCGGTGGGGCACCAGCACAGGGCCGTCGGGAGTCGCGGACCGGGACATCGGGGAGGGTGACGTGCACCGAGCGACCGCACCGGACCTGAGCACCGGCCGTCGTCGCACCGCGTACCTCGTCGGGCTCGTGCTCGGCCTGCCGGCCGTCGTCACCAGCGGCGTCGTCAACTGGGACGACCCCGTGCGCCGCTGGGTCTACCCCGCGGTCGGCATGGTGCTCCTCGCCGCCGCGGTGGTCATGCTGTTGCGGCCGCGGTGGCTGCCGGCGGTCGAGCGGGTGACCCTCGGCGTCGCCACCTGCCTGTGGCTGGCGAGGGTGGTCCACGAGGTGCTCGTCGCCCCGACGGCCGCCGAGGCGTGGGTCGCCGTCACCCCGTGGGGGTTCATGGGCGTCGTCGCCATCGCCCTGTTCGCCTACGTCGTGCTCCCGTCGCGGCGAGCCGTCGTGTTCGCCGTCCTGCTCAGCGGGGTGTTCGTCGCGACGCTCGCGGCCCGCGTCGTCCCGCAGGACGCCGCCACCGGCGACACCACGCTGTCGCTGGCCCTGCTGCGGTACTGCAGCTACCTCGGGATCGCCGTCGCCTTCGTCCACCTGCTGTCGCTGACGAAGGACGACGCCGTCGGGGCCGAGGTGGAGGCCGACCGGATGCGGTCGATGGCGTACCGGGATCCGCTGACCGGGCTGCCGAACCGGCGGGCTCTCAGCGAGCTGCTCGAGCGGGAGGTCGACCACGCCCGGCGGACGCCGCTGTCCCTGGTGGCGTTCGACCTGGACGAGTTCAAGCAGGTCAACGACGGCTTCGGGCACCACGCCGGCGACCTGGTCCTGCAGGCGGCGGGGATGCTGCTGCAGAAGGAGCTGCGGTCCGAGGACACCCTCGGCCGCTGGGGCGGGGAGGAGTTCGTCGTCGTGTGCCCCGGGACGTCGGGGCGCCAGGCGGTCGAGCTGGCCCAGCGCCTGCGTCGCGTCCTCGCCGACCACCTGCACGTCGAGGGGCACGTCGTCACCGCCAGCTTCGGCGTGGTCCAGTACGTGCCGGGGATGAGCGTCGCCAGCCTGCTCGAGGCGGCGGACGAGCGGATGTACGCGGCGAAGGCCGCGGGTCGCAACCGGGTCGACTTCGGGGCCGCGGCGGGTGGCGGGGACGCCGGTGCCGTCACGTGCGCCGTCGTGCCGGCGCAGACGGCGAGGGACGTCGCGCCGGACAGCCCGCCCGAGGCGCCGCCGGGGTCGCCGCTGCTGCACGGGCCGGCGACGGCGGGTGAGGCGGACGCCGCGGCCGGGTACCCCAGCGCCCTGGACCGGTCAGGTGTCGAAGGGTTCCACGAGCGTCCGTAGCAGCGACGCGAGGCGTCCGGCGTCCGCGCCGTCGAGGCCGGCCAGGAGGTCGCGCTCGCGCGCCAGCAGGTCCGCGAGCGCGGCGTCCACCCGGTCGCGTCCGGCCGCGGTGAGGCGGACCAGGACGCCGCGGCGGTCGCTGGGGTCGGGGTGGCGCTCGACCCAGCGGCGCACCGTCAGCCGGTCGATCCGGTTCGTCATGGTCCCGCTGGTGACGAGCGTCTGGGTGACGAGCTGCCCCGGGGTGAGCTGGTAGGGGCTCCCGGCCCGCCGCAGGGCGGAGAGCACGTCGAACTCCCAGGGCTCGAGGCCGTGCTCGGCGAACGCGTCGCGTCGCGCGCGGTCGAGGTGGCGGGCGAGCCGGCTCACGCGCGACAGGACCTCCAACGGGGAGACGTCGAGGTCGGGGCGTTCGCGGCGCCAGGCGGCGACGATCCGGTCCACCTCGTCCACGGCCACGCCACCAGCCTAGTACGCGTCTCCCGCCGTCAAGATGCTTGACGTCGAGACACACCCCGGTCGCCGGTGCCGGTGGCACGTCCGGTCCGCGGCTTTCTAGAGAGCGTCCAGCACGCCGGTGAGGTGCACGCGGTCCGGTCCGCCGGACCGTCCCGTGGCCCGCACCTGCAGCAGGGTCCGGCCCGGGGCGTCGCCGGCCAGCACCCCGAGCCCCACGGTCGCCGGCAACAGGACCGGGGCGCCGAACGCCACCTCGTACCGCAGGGAACCGGGCAAGTGCCCCCCGAGCGCGGCCAGCGCCCGGGCCGCCGTCCACATCCCGTGCGCGACCGGACGGTGGAAGCCGAAGGGCCTGGCCGTCAGCGCGTGCAGGTGGATCGGGTTGAGGTCCCCGGACACGGACGCGTACCGGCGACCGAGGGAGGCCGGCAGCCGCCACGTGACCGGGCCCGCGGGGACGTCGACCGGTGCGGGACCGGGTCGCGGGGCCGTGGCGTCCGGCCCCGGACCGCGGTGCAGGTAGGTGCTGCGCTCCACCCAGTCGGCCTCGTCACAGTCGGCGTCACCCGGGTCGGCGTCATCGGGGGTGCGGCTCAGCCGCACCCGGGACACCAGGTCGACGACCCGGCCGCGAGGGTGGGGACGCACCGCCTCGGCGTGCACGCGCACGTCGACCCGGGCACCGAGCGGCAGCGGGCGGTGGACCGTCACCTCGTCCGCGACGTGCACCAGCCCCATCGGCGGGAACGGGAAGCGGCGGTCGGCCATCAGCCGCAGCTGCGCGCCGAAGGCGAGCACGCGCGGGTACGTGGCGGGCAGCCGGCTGGTGACGTCGAACCCGCACAGGCGGGCGTAGGTCGCGACGTGCTCGGCCTCGGGCAGCACCCTCGTCGCGCCCGTCGGGGACGGCAGCGTCCCCTCGCCGCGGCGGACCGGCAGCAGGGCGCGGACGTAGTCGGCGGGCGCCGGGGCCGCCCCGGCTGCCCTCACGGGGCGCCTCCCTCGGCTGCCGACCGGGACGGGGCCCGGCGTGCGCCGACCACGGTCAGGCGCCGAGCAGGCTCTGGCCGCACACCCGCACGACCCGTCCGCTGACCCCGCCGCTGCGCGGGTCCGCGAGCCAGGCGACGGTCTCGGCCACGTCGACCGGTCGCCCGCCCTGGCTCAGGGAGTTCATCCGCCGGCCCGCCTCGCGCACCACCAGCGGCACCACCGCCGTCATCTGGGTGTCGATGAAGCCGGGCGCGACCGCGTTCACCGTGACCCCCGCCTCCGCCGCGCGCGGCCGCAGCGCGTCGACGAGACCGATCACCCCGGCCTTGGACGTGGCGTAGTTCGTCTGGCCGGCGTTACCGGCGAGCGCGGAGATCGACGAGACCCCCACGACCCGGCCGCCGCGGCCGAGGGCGCCCGTCGTCAGCAGGTGGTCGGTGATCCGCGCAGGGGCGAGCAGGTTCACCCCGAGCACCTGCGACCACTGCTCCGGGCGCATGTTCACCAGGCGCTTGTCCCGCGTGATGCCGGCGTTGTGGACGACGACGTCCAGACCGCCGTGCTGCTCGTGCGCGTGCCGGGCGATCCGCGGGCCGGCGTCCACGGCCGTGACGTCCAGGGGGAGGGCGGTGCCGCCGGTGCGACGCGCCAGCGCGCTCAGCTCCGAGGCCGCCGCGGGGACGTCGACCGCGACGACGACCGCACCCTGACGGGCGAGGACCGTCGCGATCGCGGCGCCGATCCCGCGGGAGGCGCCGGTGACGACCGCGACCCGGCCGGTCGACGGCGTGTCCACGGGCGGCTCGCCGTCGGGCCCGCCGTCCACGGGCACCTCGACGTGCAGGACCTGCCCGCTGACGTACGCCGACCGCGCCGACAGCAGGAACTGCACGGTCGAGGTGGCCGCTGCCTCGGCTCCCACGGCGACGCGGACGAGGTTGACCGTGCTGCCGCGCCCGACCTCCTTGCCCAGGCTCCGGGTGAAGCCCTCGAGCGCGCGCTGCGCGACCACGGCCTCCTCCGAGCCGGCGTCCGCGGGAGGGCGGGCGAGCACGACGACGCGGCCGCTGGGGCGCAGGCCCCGCAACCTCGGGGCGAAGAACTCGTGCAGGGCGCCGAGGCGCTCCGGGTGGTCCACGCCGGTGGCGTCCAGCACCAGCGCGGCGGGCCGCCCGTCCGCGGCCAGGTCGTCGCGGACGTCGACGCCCGCGGCCGCCCCGGCGGACCGGACGACGTCGAGGAGGTGGCCCTCGTGCGTCGCGGCGACCAGCGCGGGGCCGTCGAGCGGTGGGGCGCCCGTCTGGTGCCGCCGCAGCGGCGCCGGTTCCGGCAGGCCGAGCGTGCGGACGAGGCGGCGGCCGGGGCCGGATCGGACGAACGAGCCGTACCGGTCGGTCATGGACGCACCGTAACTCGGTGTGCAACTCTCTGTCCATGAGTCCGACGAGCAGCTCCGCCGCGCCCGGCGTGCGGTCCGTCGCCGTGGTCGCCGCCAACCGGGTCCCGTTCGCACGTGCCCACCGCGCCTACGCCCACGCCTCGAACCAGGACATGCTCACCGCCGCTCTCGACGGCCTGCTCGAGCGCACCGGACTGGTCGGCGAACGCGTCGACGAGCTCGCCGCCGGCGCGGTCCTCAAGCACAGCCGCGACTTCAACCTGGCGAGGGAGACGGTGCTCGGGTCGCGGCTGGACCCCACGACCCCGGCGTACGACGTCCAGCAGGCCTGCGGGACAGGTCTGGAGGCGGTGGTCCTCGTCGCCAACAAGATCGCCCTCGGCCAGGCCGAGGTCGGGATCGCCGGCGGGGTCGACAGCGCCTCGGACGCCCCGATCGCCGTCAGCGAGCCGCTGCGGCGCACGCTGCTCGCCGCCAACCGGGCACGCGGCTGGCAGCAGCGGCTCGGCGCCCTCAGCCGGGTGCGTCCCGGCCACCTCGTGCCCGCCCCGCCGCGCAACGTCGAGCCGCGCACGGGCCTGTCCATGGGGGAGCACGCCGCGCTCACGGCGGTGGAGTGGGGGGTCGGGCGCCGCGAGCAGGACGAGCTGGCCGCAGCCAGCCACCACCGGTTGGCGGCGGCGTACGAGGCCGGCTTCCTCGACGACCTGCTGACGCCCTACCTGGGGCTGGAGCGGGACGACAACCTGCGACCCGACACCTCCGTCGAGAGGCTGGCGTCGCTGCCGACCGTGTTCGGCCGCGGCGAGACGGCGACGATGACGGCGGGCAACTCCACCCCGCTGACCGACGGCGCCTCGGTCGTCCTGCTCGCCACGCCCGAGTGGGCCGAGCGGCGGGGGCTGCCGGTCCTGGCCCGGCTGACCTGGTCGCAGACGGCGGCCGTGGACTACGTGCACGGTGCCGAGGGCCTCCTGATGGCGCCGGCCTACGCGGTGCCGCGGATGCTCGACCGGGCCGGGCTCGCGCTCGGCGACTTCGACTACTACGAGATCCACGAGGCCTTCGCCTCGCAGGTCCTGGCCACCCTCAAGGCGTGGGAGGACCCGCTGTTCTGCCGCGAGCGCCTCGGCCTGGACGGCCCGCTGGGCTCGGTCGACCGCAGCCGTCTCAACGTCAACGGCAGCTCTCTCGCGGCCGGGCACCCGTTCGCCGCCACCGGCGGCCGGATCGTCGGGACGCTGGCGAAGCTGCTGGCCCAGAAGGGCTCCGGTCGGGGCCTGATCTCGATCTGCGCCGCCGGCGGCCAGGGTGTGACCGCGGTCCTGGAGCGCTGACCGGGCCGGGTCAGCGTCCCCGCGCGGTCGCCAGGACCCCGCGGACGGCGGCGGCGCGCACCTGCTCGACGTCCACCGGGACGAACACGTCCGCGGGAGCCGGGCGGCTCGACACGACCCACTGGGCGCGGGCCAGGTGCACGGCTCCCAGGACCTGGGCGTACAGCACGTTCGCGATCAGGTCCGCGTCCGGCGCGTCCGCCTCGCCTGCTCGTGCGGCCGTCCGCACCGCCCCGGCGATGCGGCCGATCGCGGTGGCCAGGTGCCTGCCGAGACCCTGCACGGTCGGCTCACTCAGCTCGTCGAGCAGCTCGGGGCCGGGTCGGCGCAGCATCGCCAGGGCGCAGTCGGTGAACGCCGGGTGCCGCAGGCAGTAGTCGACGAACGCCTCCGCCAGGGCCGTCAACGGCGCCAGCGCGCCGTCCTGCGACGCCGCCCCCACGGCCGCGGCCAGCTCGTCGTCCAGCTCGGCGAGGTACTCGACGAGCACCCGGCCGAAGATCTCGTCCTTGCTGGCGAAGTGGCGGTACACGATCGTGCGGTTCACGCCGACCGCCCGGGCGATGTCCTCGATCTGCGCGTCGCGCACGCCGCGCTCGTCGAACAGCGCCCGTGTCGCGTCGAGGATCTCGCGCTCGCGCGCCCGTCGGCGCGCTGCCACGCTGCCACGCGGCGTGCCCCGTCGGACGGTCAGGGACTCGGAGGCGGCCACCCGCGCAGCATACGGCGGTCTGCTACACGGTGTGTCACCGACCGTGACGCCGTGCTGGGGAGGAGCTCAGCGCGGCTCGGTGAGGCGGGGCTTGGCCTCCAGCCCGGACAGGCCGTTCCACGCCAGGTTGACCAGGTGCGCGGCCACGTCGACCTTCTTCGGCTTGCGCGTGTCGAGCCACCACTGGCCGGTCAGCGCCACCATCCCGACGAGCATCTGGGCGTACATCGGCGCGGTCTTCGGCTCCAGGTGGTTGCGCTTGAACGCGTCGCCGAGGATGTGCTCGACCTGGCTGGCGACGTCGCTGATCAGGCTCGCGAAGGTCCCGGTGGACTGCGCCACCGGCGAGTCGCGGACCAGGATCCGGAAGCCGTCGGTCGACGACTCGATGTAGTCCAGCAGCGCCAGCGCGGCGCGCTCGAGCAGCTCGCGCGACGTCCCCTCGCTGAGCAGGGCGGCGGTGACGCCGTCCAGCAGGGTCTGGATCTCCCGGTCGACGACGACCGCGTACAGCCCCTCCTTGCCACCGAAGTGCTCGTACACGACCGGCTTCGACACCTCGGCGCGGGAGGCGATCTCCTCGACCGTGGTGCCCTCGAACCCCTTGTCCGCGAACAGCTTGCGCCCGACGTCGAGCAGCTGCTCGCGTCGCTGCTTGCCGGTCATCCGGGCCCGGGTCGCGGTCTTGCCGTTGCGGCTGGAGGTCGTGGTGCTCACGTCGCCATCATGCCCGTCCCCGGCGACGACCCGACGGCGCCGGCCGCTTCGTCCGGCCCGGCAGGTCCGTTCGGCCCGTCCGGCTCAGCGCCCCTCGGCGGCGGCCAGCCGCTCGGCCTTGCGCGCGGCCGCCTCCTCGCGCTTGGCGACGAACGCCGTCGCCCGCTCGTCGAGCGCCCGCAGGAACGCCGCCATCTCCTCGCGCGCCTGCTCACCGCGCGGACCGAGGTCGGTGCGCTCCCACACGCCCCAGAACCGCAGCACCGGCTGGACGACCTCGTCGTGGTGCAGCTTGAGGTCGTAGATGCCGGCCTTGGCGATGGTCATCGAGTTGCGGGCGAAGTCGGGCATGCCGGCTCCGGGCATCTGGAAGTGCACGACCTCGTCGCGGATCGCCTCCATCGTGTCGTCGGGGGCGATGTCGAACGAGGCCCTGACGAGGTTGCGGTAGAAGACCATGTGCAGGTTCTCGTCCTGCGCGATCCGGGCCAGCAGCTGCTCCGCGACGGGGCAGCCGGTGGCGCGGCCGGTGTTGCGGTGGCTGATCCTCGTCGCGAGCTCCTGGAAGGTCACGTACGCGACGGTGCGCAGCATCGACTTCTCGCCCGAGTCGTAGCCCGCGGTCATGTGGACCATCCGCAGCTCCTCGAGCCGGACCGGGTCCACGCCGCGCGTGACGACGAGGTAGTCGCGCAGCGCGGTGCCGTGCCGGCCCTCCTCGGCGGTCCAGCGGCCCACCCACGTGCCCCACGCGCCGTCGCGGCCGAAGCGCTCGGCGATCTCGCGGTGGTAGGAGGGCAGGTTGTCCTCGGTCAGCAGGTTGACCACCATCGCGGTCTTCGCGACGGGGTCGAGGCGGCTGTCGCCCGGCTCCCAGTCCGAGCCGCCGAGGTAGGCGAAGTTGCGGCCCTCGTCCCACGGCACGTAGTCGTGCGGCATCCAGTCCTTGGTGACCTTGAGGTGCCGCTCGAGGTTCTGCTCGACGACCGGTTCCAGCTCGATGAGCAGCCTGCTCTGCAGGGCTGCGGCGTTCTCGTCGACGGCGGTCATCGGGACCTCCCAGGGGGGAACGAGTGAGTCCTACGCCACCGTAACCTACGGTTCCGTACCGGTCAGTTCGGCGCCCGCGGCCCGGACCACCGCCTCGCCTGCCGCCGGTCGGGCCCTAGCGTGGCCCCGTGGTGCACGACGTGGTCGTCGTCGGAGGCGGGATCGTGGGGGCCGCGACCGCGCGGGCGCTGTTGCGCCGCCGTCCCGGCTCCGACGTCGTCCTGCTGGAGAAGGAGGACGACGTCGCCCGGCACCAGAGCGGCCGCAACAGCGGGGTCGTGCACGCCGGCGTGTACTACGCGCCCGGCTCGCTCAAGGCCCGGCTGTGCCGGGCCGGGGAGCGTGCCACCAAGGAGCTCTGCGACGAGCACGACGTCCCCTACCGCGTCCCCGGCAAGCTCGTCGTCGCCACCCACCACGGCGAGCTCGGCCGGCTGCGGGACCTGGCGGACCGGGCGAGGCTCAACGGGCTGCGCGTCGAGCGGGTGGACGCCGGGCGCCTGCGCGAGCTCGAACCGGACGTCCGCGGGGTGGCGGCGCTCCTGGTCCCGAGCACGGGCGTCGTCGACTACCGGCGGGTCACTCGCGCGCTCGTGGCGGACGTCCGCGCCGCGGGTGGCGCCCTCGAGGCCGGGGTGGCCGTCGACGGCATCCGCGAGGAGGGCGCGCAGGTCGTCGTCAGCGCGGGGGAGCGGGTCTGGCGCACGCGTCTCCTGGTCGTCTGCGCCGGGCTGCAGGCCGACCGGCTCGCCCGCCTGGGCGGCCTGGCTGCCGACTTCAGGGTCGTGCCGTTCCGGGGTGAGTACCACCGCCTGCCCGACGGCCGCGCGGGGCTGGTCCGGCACCTCGTGTACCCCGTCCCCGACCCGGCGCTGCCGTTCCTCGGCGTGCACCTGACGCCGGGCGTGGACGGGACCGTGACCGTCGGCCCGAACGCGGTGCTCGGCGGCGCCCGCGAGGGGTACCGGAAGGGCTCGCTGGACCGGCGGGACGTCCTCGACTGGGCGACCTACCCGGGGACCTGGCACCTCGCCCGGCGCCACCTGCGGACCGGTGCCGCCGAGCTGCGGGACTCGCTCTGGCGACGCGGCTACCTGGAGCGGTGCCGCCGCTACGTCCCCGACCTCACCCTCGCCGACCTGCGGCCGCACCCGGCGGGGGTGCGGGCGCAGGCGGTGCTGCGCGACGGCACGCTCGTGCACGACTTCCTGCTCGAGCGCACCGACCGGCAGCTGCACGTGTGCAACGCGCCGTCGCCCGCGGCGACGTCGGCCCTGCCGATCGCCGAGGAGGTCGTGGACCGGCTCCTCGGCCCGGCGGCCCGAGGAGCGTCCGGCCGGTAGGCGGCACCCCGGCACCAGGGCCCCGGCACCCGGGCACCGGCACGAGGGCACCGGCACGAGGGCACCGGCACGAGGGCACCGGCTCCACCGTGCTTGTAGCCTTCCTGGCGCGACGGTCCCCTGTGGTGTAAATGGCAGCACGGCAGCCTTTGGAGCTGTCAGGTCGAGGTTCGAGTCCTCGCGGGGGAGCCCGCCGGGTGGTCGCGTGACGAGGGGCAGGGAACCCGCCGGTAGCATGACGCCGCACCGCCGGCCGGCGGCCGACGTCCGTCGGTCCCGGGTCGGCAGACCCCTCGACGCCGAGGAGCGCCACCGCGTGACTTCCGCCCACCCGGTCGCCGTCGTCGTCCTCGCCGCGGGTGAGGGCACCCGGATGAGGTCGTCGACCCCGAAGGTCCTGCACCAGCTCGCCGGGCGGTCGCTGCTCGGCCACGCGCTGGCCGCCGCCCGCGGCTGCGGCCCCGAGCACCTCGTGGTGGTCGTCCGGCACGAGCGCGACCAGGTCGCCGCGCACGTCGCCGACGTCGACCCCGCGGCCGTCGTCGCCGACCAGGACGACCTGCCGGGGACGGGGCGTGCGGTGCAGTGCGGCCTCGCCGCGCTGCCCGCCGACCTGGAGGGGACCGTCGTCGTCACCTACGGCGACGTGCCCCTGCTGGAGCCCGCGACCCTGACCGAGCTCGTCGGGCACCACGAGCGCGCCGGCAACGCCGTCACCGTCGTCACCGCCGAGGTCGAGGACCCGACCGGGTACGGCCGAGTGCTGCGCGGCTCCGGCGGCGAGGTCACCGGGATCGTCGAGCAGAAGGACGCCGACGCCGAGCAGCTCCTCGTCACCGAGATCAACTCCGGCATCTACGCCTTCGACGCCCGTGTGCTCGCCGAGGCGCTGGGCCGGGTCGGCACGGACAACGCCCAGGGCGAGATGTACCTGACCGACGTCCTGGCCATCGCCCGCGCGGACGGCGGCCGGGTGACGGCGCACCGGGTGGACGACGTGTGGCAGACCGAGGGCGTGAACGACCGCGTGCAGCTGGCCCGGATGGGCGCCGAGCTGAACCGGCGGCTGCTCGAGGGCCACATGCGCGCGGGAGTGACGGTCGTGGACCCGGCGACCACGTGGGTCGGCGTCGAGGTGCGCCTGGGCCGGGACGTCACCCTGCTGCCCGGCACGCAGCTGCACGGCACCACCTCCGTCGGCGAGGGGGCGACCGTCGGTCCCGACACGACGCTCACCGACGTCGAGGTCGGCCCGGGTGCGGCCGTGGTGCGCACCCACGGCACCGGCGCGCGGGTCGCGGCGGGCGCCACGGTCGGCCCCTTCAGCTACCTGCGGCCGGGCACCGACCTGGGCGAGGGCGGCCGGATCGGCGCGTTCGTCGAGACCAAGTCCGCCCGGATCGGCGCCGGGTCCAAGGTGCCGCACCTGTCCTACGTCGGTGACGCCGAGATCGGCGCCGGCGCCAACATCGGCGCGGCCACCGTCTTCGTCAACTACGACGGCGTGGACAAGCACCGCACCGTCGTGGGCGACCACGTGCGGGTCGGCAGCGACACCATGCTCGTCGCCCCCGTGACGATCGGGGACGGCGCGTACACGGCGGCGGGCTCGGTGGTGACCGCCGACGTGCCGCCGGGCGCCATGGCCGTGGCTCGGGGCCGCCAGCGCAACGTCGAGGGGTGGGTGGAGCGCCGCCGCGCCGGCACGCCCGCTGCCGAGGCGGCCCGGCGCGCGCTGTCCCGCGGCGGGGGCTCCGCGCAGGACGCCGGCCCCAGCACCGAGGGGACCACCGGCCGGACCACGGGGGACGACCACCAACCGCCCGTCCGCGGGCACGACGAGGGAGCACCGAGCGCATGACCGGCATCACGACCACCGGCGAGAAGAGGCTGGTGCTCATCAGCGGCCGGGCGCACCCCGAGCTGGCGGAGGAGGTCAGCAAGGAGCTCGGCGTCGAGCTGGTGCCGACGTCCGCGTACGACTTCGCCAACGGCGAGATCTACGTCCGGTTCGGCGAGAGCGTGCGCGGCTGCGACGCGTTCGTGCTGCAGAGCCACTGCGCGCCCATCAACCACTGGCTGATGGAGCAGCTGCTGATGGTCGACGCGCTCAAGCGCGCCAGCGCCAAGCGCGTCACGGTCGTGGCCCCGTTCTACGGCTACGCGCGGCAGGACAAGAAGCACCGCGGTCGCGAGCCCATCTCCGCCCGGCTGGTGGCCGACATGTTCAGCACCGCCGGCGCCGACCGCCTGATGAGCGTCGACCTGCACACCGCGCAGATCCAGGGCTTCTTCGACGGCCCGGTGGACCACCTGTGGGCGCTGCCGCTGCTGGCCGACTACGTGCGCACCCGGGTCGACCGGTCGAAGCTCGTCGTCGTCTCCCCGGACGCCGGTCGGGTCCGCGTCGCGGACCTGTGGTCCGACCGGCTGGCCGCGCCGCTGGCGATCATCCACAAGCGCCGCGACCCGAACGTCCCGAACCAGGTCAAGGTCCACGAGCTCGTCGGCGAGGTCGAGGGCAAGACCTGCGTTCTCGTCGACGACATGATCGACACCGGCGGCACCATCGTGAAGGCCGCCCAGGCGCTCAAGGACAACGGGGCCGCGGACGTCATCGTCGCCTCCACGCACGCCGTCCTGTCCGGACCGGCGGTCGAGCGCCTCAAGGACGGTCCGATCTCCGAGGTGATCGTGACGAACACCCTGCCGATCGCCGAGGAGCGCCGGTTCGAGACGCTGACGGTCCTGTCGATCGCGCCGCTGATCGCGCGCGCCATCCGCGAGGTCTTCGACGACGGGTCCGTCACCAGCCTGTTCGACGGCAACGCCTGAGCGCTCCCTCGACGCGGCCGCCGCGACCTCCCGGACCACCCCGGGCGCCTCGCGACCGTGCCACCGGCCGATTCGGCCGGTGGCACGCGTGCGGATACACTCGTGCGGTTGCCTCGGCGAGGGACGCCGCACGGAGCCGCACCCCGGGCCCGTGCCGTCCGTGATCGACGCGGTGGTCCTGCGACCGCGCCGTGCCGCGTCCCACGTCGAGGCAGGAGATCCGCCCGACGTCCTTCCCCAGACTGACTGCACAGGAGCCTTCGCGTGTCCGAGACCAAGCTGACCGCCGAGAACCGCACCGAGTTCGGCAAGGGCGCCGCCCGCCGGATCCGTCGCGCCGACAAGATCCCCGCCGTCGTGTACGGCCACGGCGAGGCGCCGCGCCACATCACCCTGCCCGGGCACGACACGATGCTCGCGCTCAAGCACAGCAACGCCCTGCTCGCGGTCGCCATCGAGGGGGAGGGCGAGGTCCTCGCGCTCGCCAAGGACGTCCAGCGCGACCCGGTGAAGCGCTTCATCGAGCACGTCGACCTCGTCGTCGTCCGCCGCGGCGAGAAGGTCGAGGTGGAGGTCCCGGTGCACGTGACCGGCGACGCGGCCCCCGAGACGGTCGTCACGGTGGACCACCAGACGCTGCTCGTCGAGGCGGAGGCCACCCACCTGCCGGAGCAGGTCGAGGTCTCCGTCGAGGGCGCGGAGGCAGGCACGCTCGTCCACGCCTCCGACGTGGTCCTGCCCGACGGCGTCACGCTCGTCACCGACCCCGAGGCCCTGGTCGTCAACGTCTCCGCCCAGGTGACCGCGGAGGCCCTGGAGTCCGAGCTGACCGAGGCCGAGGCCGAGGCCGGGATCGAGCACGAGGCGCCGGAGTCCGCCGAGGCCGCCGAGTCGGGCGCGCCGGGCGAGTCGGGTGAGACCGCCGCCCAGGAGTGAGCGAGCCGGCGCCGTCCGGCGCCGGACCCGGGTCCCCGCGGACCCGTACCGCCGACGGGGCGTCCCAGCACGGGACGCCCCGTCGGCCGTCGCGGGCGGTGGCTGGTCGGGCAGACTGGGCGGCGACTGGTGCGCGACGTGGTGCGCGACGAGACCACGCACCTAGCACACGACCCTGACGACTGACGCGTGGCCGAGGAGGACCCGGTGGACGACGGCACGTGGCTGGTGGTGGGCCTGGGCAACCCCGGTCCCCGCTACGCCGGGACGCGGCACAACGTCGGGCAGATGGTGCTCGACGAGCTGGCCGACCGGGTCGGCGCGTCCTTCCGGGCCCACAAGGTGCAGGCCGCCGTCGCCGAGGGGCGGCTCGGGGTGCTGCCGGGCGGCAGGCCGGGGCCGAGGGTGGTGCTCGCCAAGCCCGCGACGTTCATGAACGTCAGCGGCGGCCCGGTGGCCGGGCTGGTCCGCTTCTTCTCCGTCGACCCGACGCGGGTGGCGCTCGTGCACGACGAGCTCGACCTCCCCTTCGGCACGCTGCGGCTCAAGCGCGGCGGTGGTGAGGGCGGGCACAACGGGCTGCGTGACGTCACCAAGGCGCTCGGTACGAAGGACTACGTGCGGGCGCGCGTCGGCATCGGCCGCCCGCCCGGCCGGATGGACCCTGCCGACTACGTGCTGCGCGACTTCTCCACCGTCGAGCGCAAGGAGCTGCCGTTCCTGCTCGGCGACGCCGCGGACGCCGTCGAGCTCGTCGTCGCCGCCGGCCTGGAGGCGGCGCAGCAGACGGTCCACGCCCCGGCCTGACCGGCTCGAGGCGAGGCGGCAGTCGGCACGGAAGGTGACCGGACGGGGGCAGTTCGTGGTCGCCCTCCCGTGATCGGGTGCCCACCGGTCACCGGATGTCGGAAACCGGCCGCCCTGCGTTCTCCGGGTGGATACGCTGCGTGAGCCCTGGAGGGGCACCGACGGGGGTCGGTCGACGAGTGTGGGGGCAGACGAGTGGACGCGAGCACGAGCGGGCGTGTCGACGACGTCGGGCTGGCAGCCGCCGGTGCCGACGTCGTCATCGACCTGGACGCCGGGACGCGCACCGTGGGGGTGCCGGGGCAGCCGCACCCGACGGAGGCGGACCGTGCCCACCCGGAGACCGGCGTGCAGGCCCGGGTGCGCGAGCGCAGACGCCATCCCGTGGCGCACCGGGCGTCCTGGGGCGAACCGCAGCCGTTCGAGTGGCAGCGGGCCCGGCGTCGCGGTGCGGTCGGCACACCCGTCGAGGCGGCTGCCGCCCGGCGCGCCCGGTGGAGCCGTCCCCTGGTCGGCAGGGTGCTGGCCAGCGACGCGCTGGTGGCGACGGGGACGGTCGCGCTGACGATGGTCTCCCTGCCGCAGACGCGGCCGTGGACGGTCCCGGGTGCCCTCCTCGCCGCAGCGCTGTGGGTCGCGACCGTCCACGTCAACCGCGGGTACGACTCGCGACGCCTCGGCGACGGGCCCGAGGAGTTCCAGTCGGTGCTGCGCAGCGCCGTGATCCTGGTCGGCTCCTTCGCCGTGCTCTCCTACGCGCTGCAGGTCTCGGTGCCGCGCCGCGACGTGCTCCTCGCCGTCCCCGTGGTGGCCTTCCTCTCCTGCGTCGTCCGCTACAGCTGGCGCCACTGGCTGCGTCGTCGCCGCCAGCAGGGCGACGCCACCCTGCGGACCCTCATCGTCGGCGACCCGACGGCGGTCAACGACCTCTCCGCGAACCTGCGTCGCGACTGGCACCACGGGCTCGAGATCGTCGGCGCGTGCGTCCCCGTGCCGTCGATGGCGGTCGCCGAGGTGACGAAGGCGCCGCTGCTCGGAGCCGTCGCCGAGGTCCCCCAGGTCGTCGTCGACCACGACGTGGACAGCGTCATCGTCGTCGGCCCCGCGCTGAGCGGCACGCCGCTGCGCCGGCTGTCGTGGGCGCTCGAGGACACCGGCGCCGACCTGCTGGTGGCGCCCGGGCTGGTGGAGATGACCGGTCCCAGCGTGACCCTGCGCCCGACGGCCGGCCTGTCCCTGCTGCACGTCGAGCGGCCGGCCGCCCACACGGGACGGCTGCTCGGCAAGGCGGTCCTCGACCGGACGCTCGGCGTGGTCGCCCTGGGGTGCGCCCTCCCGGTCATCGCCGTGGCCGCCGTGCTCGTCCGGCTCACGAGCCCCGGTCCGGCGTTCTTCGCCCAGACGAGGGTGGGGATCGACGGTCGGCGGTTCACCATGTGGAAGCTGCGGAGCATGACCGTCGACGCCGAGGCGCGGCGGGCCGAGATCGAGCACCTCGACGAGCGCGACGGCCTGATGTTCAAGATGCGCGAGGACCCCAGGGTCACCCGGGTGGGCCGGGTCCTGCGCCGGTACTCCCTCGACGAGCTGCCGCAGCTGTGGAACGTCGTGCGCGGCGACATGTCGCTCGTCGGGCCCCGCCCGCCCCTGCTCGCCGAGTACGAGCAGTACCGGGACGCCGTGCACCGGCGGCTGCGGGTGCGACCCGGCCTGACCGGCCTGTGGCAGGTGAGCGGTCGCGCGGACCTGCCGTGGGACGAGTCCGTCCGGCTCGACCTGCGCTACGTCGACAACTGGTCGCTGGCGATGGACCTGCTGATCCTCTGGAAGACCGCTCGGGTCGTGGTCCGCGGCGGCGGCGCGTACTGACGCGCTGCCGACCCGACCGAGGCACTGACGAGAGGACGACATGCGGATCGCACTGGTGGGCACGCGCGGGGTGCCCGCCCGCTACGGAGGCTTCGAGACCTGCGTGGAGGAGGTGGGCTCCCGGCTGGCCGCCGGCGGGCACGACGTCACCGTCTACTGCCGTCCGGTGGCGGGTGAGCCGCGCGCGGCGACCCACCGCGGGATGCGGCTGGTCCACCTGCCGGCCCTGCCCAAGCGGTCCCTGGAGACGTTGAGCCACACCGCGTTGTCGGTGGGCCACCTGCTCCCCGCCGGCACCGACGCGGCGGTCGTCTTCAACGCCGCCAACGCGCCGTTCCTGCCCGTCCTGCGGGCGCGGCGCGTCCCCGTCGCGACGCACGTGGACGGCCTGGAGTGGCGGCGCGCCAAGTGGGGTCCGGCAGGGCGGCGCTACTACCGCACCGCGGAGGCGCTGGCGGTGCGCTGGTCCGACGCCCTCGTCGCCGACGCGCAGGGGATCGCGGACTACTACCGCGACGAGTTCGCCGCCCCGACCCGTCTGATCAGCTACGGCGCTCCGCCGGTCGCGGACCGGCGTCCCGACCGCCTGCGCGAGCTCGGCCTCGAGCCCGGTCGCTACCACCTCGTGGTGGCGCGGTTCGAACCCGAGAACCACGTGCACCTGGCGGTCGCCGGCCACGTCGCCAGCCGCGCCCGGCTGCCGCTCGTCGTCGTCGGCTCCGCCCCGTACGCCGACGAGTACACCCGCCGCGTGCACGCGCTCGCCGACGACCGGGTGCGCTTCCTCGGCGGGGTGTGGGACGCCGACCTGCTCGACCAGCTCTACGCGCACGCGCTCACGTACGTGCACGGGCACTCCGTCGGTGGCACCAACCCCTCGCTGCTGCGCGCCCTCGGCGCGGGCGCGCCCACGCTGGCCTTCGACGTGCCGTTCAACCGCGAGGTGGCCGGCCCGGCGGGCCGGTGGTTCACGACCTCGCAGGACCTGGCCCACCTGCTGGAGCGGGCCGAGGCCGAGTCCGGCGACCTCGAGCGCCGTCGCGACCTGGCACTGGCCCAGGCGTCCCGCTACGACTGGGACGACGTGGCGGCACGCTACGAGCAGCTCTGCGAGGACCTCGCAGCGAGACGGCTGCCCCGCCGGCGTCCGTCGGGACGCCGCAGGGCGTCCGGCAGCGCGCCGGCGGTGGAGGCGGACGGCACCGGCCGGGACGCCAGCGGGACGCGCGGCACGGGCGGTACCGACGGCTCGGGCGGTAGCGACGGCGTGGACGAGGCACCGCACCAGGTGCAGGAGGGGACCCGATGAGCTCGACGGTGGTGCCGGAGGAGTGGCAGGACCGCCCTCGCTACGGCGACGTGGTGCGCAGGCTGTCCGCGGCGCAGAAGTCCGGCAAGGGAGCCCCGGCCTACTCGCGGTACGTCAACCGCTGGATGGGCCGCCGTTTCGCGGCGGCGGCCTACCTGGCGGGGCTGCGTCCCAACCAGGTCACGGTCGTCAGCGCCGCGTTCTCGTTCGCCGCGATCGCGGTGCTGGTGCTGGTCCCGGTGTCGTGGTGGTCCGGGCTGCTGGTCGCGACCGGCCTGGTGCTGGGCTACGCCCTCGACGCGGCGGACGGCCAGCTGGCCCGGCTGCGCGGTGGCGGGTCGGTGTCGGGTGAGTGGCTCGACCACATGATCGACTGCGTCAAGATCTCCAGCCTGCACCTCGCGGTCGCGGTCGCCCTCTACCGGTTCACGGACCTGTCGACACCCTGGCTCCTCGTCCCGCTGGGCTACGCCGTCGTGGGCGCGGCGTCGTTCTTCGGGCAGATCCTCAACGAGCAGCTGCGCCGCAACGCGGGCGTCGAGAAGCCGGTCGGTCCGGACGTCGTGCCCGCGTCGATGCTGCGGTCCCTGGCCAAGGTGCCGCTCGACTACGGCGTGCTGTGCCTCGTCTTCGTGCTGCTGGGTGCTCCTCCGCTCTTCCTCGCCGCGTACGGCCTGATGCTCACGGCGGCGACGGGGTACCTGCTGCTGGCGTGGGTCGCGTGGTTCCGCAGCATGCGCGCCGTGGACGCCCACCTGGCCGAGCAGCGAGGGTCCCGGTGACCCGCGCGCGTCCGCGTCGCCGTCCGGGCCCGCGGCCCCCGCGTGCCCGGAGGGTCGTCGCGCTGGCACTGGCGACGGTCGTCATGGCCGGCGCCTGCAGCGGGGACCGCGACGAGGCCGCGGACGCGGCCGCACGCGAGGACGGCGGGCAGGAGGTGAGCGCGCCCACCTCATCGCAGCCCACGCCGACGGCCGCCCTGGTGCCGGTCCCCCCGCCGTCGGGCGAGGGTGACCTCGGAGTCGTGCCCGAGCAGGGCCAGCCGACGCTCGAGCCCCGGCCCATCGACCAGGCGGCCGACCTCGGCGACGGGCTCACGGTGCGGGTCGCGCAGGTGTCGTCGGTCCAGGTGCGCGGCCAGGGGCCGGGGGAGCTCAGCGGTCCCGCGGTCGCCGTCACCGTGCAGGTGGACAACGCCTCCTCCGTCCCGCTCGACGTCCCCGGCGTCACCGTGACGCTCGCCTACGGGGACACGGAGGCGACCCCGTCGTCGGCCGAGCCGGCGGCGCCGGCCGTGGGCCCGGTGCCCGCGGGGGGCTCGGTCACGGGCACCTACGTCTTCCTCGTCCCCGAGGAGCAGCGCTCGTCCGTGCTGGTCCGCGTCGGCCTCGCGGGGTCACGCCCCGTAGTCGTCTTCACCGGCAGCGCGACCGGCTGACGCCCGCGGGTGACGCTGCGTCCACCGCGAGCCGCCGGATCGCCGGTTCTGGTCACGTCGACGGTCATCCTCGGTTACCGTCGCCGACGGAGGGGTCCCGCCGGGTAGGCGGGAGCCGTGGTGACGAGTGACCGGGGTTCAGAGCATGCACGCAGTGGGGTGGGGTCGGGCCCGCAGGGCCGTCGGCCTGGCGGTGACGACGGCGGTGCTCGCCACCGGCCTGGCGGCGGTGGCCGCGCCCGCGGCGGTGGCGGACAGCGCGCCGCTCGACCCGGCGCAGGCGCCGACGGTGGCCGCCGACGCGCTGCCGACCGTGCAGGTGAACGGCGTCGTCTGGTCCCAGGTCGTGGTCGGCAACGCGGTCTGGGCGACCGGCGGCTTCACGACGGCCCGGCCCGCCGGCTCCGCGCCCGGCCAGAACGAGGTCGACCGCCGCAACGTCATCGTCTACGACATCCGCACCGGCCAGCGCGACACCTCCTTCACCGAGTGGCTGAACGCCACCGGCCAGGTCGTCGCCGCGAGCCCCGACGGCTCCCGCGTCTACGTCGGGGGCGACTTCACCTCCGCGAGCGGGGTGCGGCACGAGCGGATCGTCGCCTTCGACACGGCCACCGGGCGCGTCGTCCACAGTTTCGACGCCCACCTCGACGCGCGCGTCAGCGCGATCGCCGCCACGAACGACACCGTGTACGTCGGGGGCAGCTTCCTGTCCGCGAACGGCGTCTCCCGCACGCGGCTCGCCGCCTTCCGCGCCTCGGACGGCGCCCTGCTCAACTGGGCCCCGACCGCGCAGAACCAGCCCGTGCAGTCGATGGTGCTCAGCCCGGACGCGTCGACGCTCTACGTCGGCGGCAAGTTCAGCGGCCTCAACGGCAACAACGTCAAGGGTCTCGGGGCGGTGGACCCGGTCACCGGCGCGACCAAGCCGCTGCCCGTGGCGAACGTCGTCCGCAACGGCGGCGAGGCGGGCGGCATCACGAGCCTGACCGTCGACGGCGACAACCTGTACGGCACCGGCTTCACCTTCGGGTCCCTCGCGGTGGGCAACTTCGAGGGCGTCTTCGCCGCGAGGCTGTCCGACGGCGAGCTCGACTGGATCGTCGACTGCCACGGCGACCACTACAGCAGCATGGCGATCGGCGAGGTCGTCTACGCGGCCGGTCACGCGCACTACTGCGGCAACGTCGACTCGTTCAGCCAGACCCAGCCGTGGCGGTTCGACCGCGCGCTGGCGTTCAGCAAGGACGCGACCGGCACGGTGATGTCGAACGCGATGGACCGCAGCCGCTACTACGACTTCGGCGGCCTGCCGCGGCCCACGACCCTGCACTGGTACCCCTACATGGACGCCGGCACCTACACCGGCCAGAACCAGGGCCCGTGGTCGGTCACCGGCAACGCGGACTACGTCGCCTACGGCGGCGAGTTCACGCGGACGAACCAGTACGCCCAGCAGGGTCTGGTGCGGTTCGCCCGCACCGGCCTGGCGCCCAACGCGATCGGCCCGCAGTCCGGGTCGACGCTGACGCCGACCGTGGAGACGCTGACGCCGGGGACCGCCCGGGTCGCCTGGCAGACGTCCTGGGACTACGACAACCGCTCGCTGACCTACCGGGTCGTGCGCAACGGCCAGGTCGGCAGCCCGATCCACACGGTCACCGTCGACTCCACGCTGTACGACCGTCCGTGGCTGTCGTTCACCGACACCGGCCTGACGCCGGGTACGACGTACGCGTACCGGATCTACGTGACCGACGCGCTCGGCAACGAGAACCGCGGCAGCACCGTGACCCACACCGTGGGCGCGGGCGCCGAGCGCGGCGCCTACGCGCAGCGGGTCGCCGCTGACGGCGCCCGACACCACTGGCGGTTCGGCGAGTCGAGCGGCACGGCCCGCGACTGGGGCAGCGCCGGCGATGACGCGGCCGTCGGCTCGGGCGTGACCCGCTCCGTGGACGGTGCGATCGTCGGGGACGCCGACCGGGCAGCCCGCTTCGGCGGCTCGTCCAGCAGCGCGTCGTCGTCCGCGGGTGCCGTGATGTCCCCGCAGGTGTTCTCCGTCGAGGCGTGGTTCCGCACCTCGAGCACCGCCGGCGGCGGGATCATCGGCTTCGGCAACGACCGCACCGGCAGCAGCGACTACGCCGACCGCAGCGTGTTCGTCGACAGCGGGGGTCGCGTGAGCTTCGGGGTGTTCCCCGGCATCCGGCGCACCATCCGCAGCGGGCAGGTGTACCGGGACAACCAGTGGCACCACGTCGTGGCCACCCTCGGCCCCGACGGCCAGCGGCTCTACGTCGACGGCCAGCTCGTCGCCCAGGACGCGAGCAGCACCACCGCGCTGCCGGTGACGGGGCACTGGCGGATCGGTGGGGACAACCTCAACGGCTTCGCCAACCGGCCGAGCAGCTCCTACCTCAACGGCTCGATCGACGAGGTGGCGGTCTACGACGGTGTCCTGACGCCGCAGCAGGTGGCGGCGCACCACGCGCTGGGCCGCGGTCAGACGCCCGCGAACACCGCCCCGACGGCGGCGTTCACCGCCCAGGCGGAGCACCTCTCGGTCTCCTTCGACGCCACCGGGTCGACCGACGTGGACGGCGCCGTGCAGGGCTACGCGTGGACGTTCGGGGACGGCGGCACCGCGACCGGTCCCACGCCGAAGCACGACTATGCGGCGGCGGGCAGCTACGACGTGACCCTCACCGTGACCGACGACGACGGCGCGAGCTCGTCGTCCACCCAGACGGTCACGGTGACCGAGCCGCCGCCGAACCAGCCGCCGGCCGCGGCGTTCACGGCCCAGCCCACCGACCTGACGGTCGTGCTCGACGGCCAGGGGTCGACCGACGCCGACGGGACCGTGCAGTCCTGGTCCTGGGACCTCGGCGACGGCAACAGCGCCTCGGGTGCGACGACCACGCACACCTACACGGCCGCCGGCACGTACGACGTCACCCTGACGGTCACGGACGACGACGGCGCCACGGCGCAGCTCACCCAGCAGGTCCAGGTGACCGACCCGCCCGCGGGGCAGGCGTACGCGCAGGACGGATTCGAGCGGACGTTCGTCAACGGCTGGGGCCTGACCGACACCGGCGGGGCCTGGGCGCTGTCCGGGGGGTCCGCCAGCCACTACCAGGTCGCCGACGGGCGCGGTCACACGATCGTCCCGCTGGCGGGTCAGACGCGGTCGGTGTACCTGGACACGTTCCAGCAGGCCTCGACCGAGACGCGGCTGACGGTGACCCTCGACAAGGAGCAGACCGGTGGCGGGACGTACGTCTCGGTCATCGGGCGACGGGTCGTCGGCACCGGGGACTACCGGCTCAAGCTGCGGTACCTGCCCGGTGGTTCGGTGATCGCCTCGCTGGTCGCCGTGCGCGGTGGGGAGAACACGCTCGCCTCCGCCGTGGTGCCGGGTCTGAACGCCACCCCCGGTCAGCCGGTCTCGGTCCGGCTGCAGGTCAGCGGCACCGAGCCGACGCTGATGAACGCCAAGGTGTGGGACGCGGCCACGGCAGAGCCGCAGGACTGGACGGTGACGGCCACCGACGCGACGGCGGCGCTGCAGCAGCCCGGGTCCATCGGGATGCAGGCCTACGTCTCGGGGTCGGCGACGAACGCGCCGATCACGGTGTCGTACGACGACCTGTGGGTCGGCACGCTCGGCGGCCCGCAGTAGCGCGACCGCTCCGACGGCACGGCCACCACGGCACGGCCACCACGGCACGGCTGCCACGGGGACGACGACGCGACGGCGCCGCCCGGGGGACGACCCCGGGCGGCGCCGTCGCCCGTCCGCGACGAGCACGTTCGGTGACGATTCGTCACTCGGCCGGTGGTTCGGTTCGTGAGGACCCGGCCGCCCGGGGCCCGAGCGCCTACGCTGGAGCGGTCGAGGGCGCTGCGCACTCGACGTGGCAGTGACCGGGACGGGGGACTGCGGGTGGAGCCAGGTGCTCGCGAGGTCGAGGAGGGTGGGGGCCGATGAGCCTGCGCGACTACGTGGCCGTGCTGCGTCGCCGGTGGGTCGTGGTCGTCGCGACCCTCCTCGTGTGCCTGCTCGGCGCTCTCGGTGTGACGCTGACCAGTGAACCGGTGTACCGCGCGCAGGCCACCACCTTCGTCACGATGGGCTCGTCCGACGAGTCGGGGACCCTGCTGCAGGGCTCGCAGTTCGCGCTGCAGCGGGTGAAGTCGTACACGGACGTGGTGCACAGCCCCGACGTCCTCGAGCCCGTCATCCGCGAGCTCGGCCTCGACGCCTCGGTCGGTGAGCTCCGCGGTCGCGTGCAGGCCATCAACCCCGCGGACACGGTGCTCATCGACATCAGCGCCACGAGCGACGACCCGGCGGAGGCGGCCGCGCTCGCCAACGCCGTGACGGTGCGCTTCGCCGCCGTCATCGAGCGGCTGGAGACACCGCGTGAGGGCGGCGCCTCACCGGTGAAGGTCACCGTCACCATCCCGGCCGGAGAGCCCTCCGCCCCCGTCTCGCCCCGCCCGTCGCTGAACCTCGTCCTCGCGCTGGCTCTCGGCGTCGGCCTCGGATCCGGCCTGGCGCTGCTGCGCGAGCAGCTCGACACCTCCGTGCGCACCGCCGAGGAGATCACCCGGCTGACGTCCGCCGGGCCGCTGGGGATGGTCGACGTCGACCCGCAGGCCTCGAAGCGCCCTCTCGTCGTCCTCGAGCCGGACAACAGCCGGGCGGAGGCGTACCGGACGATCCGCACGAACCTGCAGTTCGTGGACGTCGACAACCCCCCGCGCCGCTTCGTCGTCACGTCCGCGGTGCAGGGAGAGGGCAAGTCGACGACCACGTGCAACCTCGCGGTCACGCTCGCCCAGGGCGGGCGCCGGGTCTGCGTGGTGGACGCCGACCTCCGCCGTCCGCGGGTGGCCGACCTCCTCGGCGTCGAGGGGGCGGTCGGGCTGAGCAACGTCCTGGCCGGTCAGCACGACGTCGAGGACGTGCTCGTCCCGTGGCACGGCGGCCTGCTGACGGTCCTGCCCGCCGGCACCTGCCCTCCCAACCCGAGTGAGCTGCTGGGCTCGCAGCACATGTCCGACCTGCTCGGAGAGCTGTCGGACCAGTTCGACGTCCTGGTCGTGGACAGCCCGCCGCTGCTGCCGGTGAGTGACGCGGTCATCCTGGCCGAGGCGACGGACGGCGCGGTGCTCGTGGTGCGGCACGGCTCGACGAGCCGCGAGCAGGTGGCGACGGCCGTCGGCTCGCTGCGCACGGTGGGCGCCGGGCTGATCGGCACCGTGATGACCTTCGTGCCGCGCCGTCGCGGACGCGCCTACCGCACGTACCGCTACGAACCCACCCACCCGTCGACGGGTGCCGCGGGCAAGGGGCCGTCGCGCGGACGGCGCGGCGGAGGCGACGCGCCGGCCGCGGAGCCACGGACCGGGCTCCGGCCGGCCGCTCCCACCATCCTCCCGGCGCTCGACGGTCCGGCTCGCGAGCGCGCGGCGCACGGCGGCCCGGGGCAGGAGGGCCCGGGGCAGGAGGGCCCGGTGCAGGAGAGCCCGCGGCGGGACCTCCCGGCGGACCCGACCGGGGCCCGTGACGGGTCGCCCGACGGCGTGCCGCACTCCACCGAGCCCGCACCCGGGGGCGGGCTCCACGAGCTGCTCGCCGACGTCGCCCAGCGGTCCGAGCCCCTCCCCCCGGGTGGTGCCCGGCCACGGCGCGCCCGGCCGTCACGCGTCGAGCGGCGAGTGAGCTCGTTCCTGGGGTCGCCGCGCCGTCGACGTGAGGACGAGCAGGCCGTCGCGGACCGGCACGGTGCGTCGGAGGCCGAGGCGGACGAGGACGCGAGGCCGGAGCACGGCACGTCGGCCGCGGAGCCCGAGGGCGGCGGACCCGGCGGGGACGCCACCGCCGGGGGAGCCGCCGGGGACAGCGCCCCCGGTGACAGCGCCTCCGGTGTCAGCGCCTCCGGTGTCAGCGCCTCCGGTGTCAGCGCCTCCGGGGACAGCGCCTCCGCGGGCAACGCCTCCGGGGACAGCGCCGCCGACGGCGCAGCCGGTGACGGTGCGGCCGATGACCGTGCGGCCGGGGGAGGGCGGGGCGTGACGCCCCCGCCGACGGCCGGCCGTCCGTCCGGCACCGTCCGCTCCGCTGCCGACAGCCCCTCGGCTCAGGGTGCTCCGGTTCGCCGGCCGGAGGATGCCGCGCCAGGCGGACCCTCCGACCGCCGCGCCCCCGAGGCCGCGCCACCGGACGACGACCTGCGCGACGCACCGTCGCGTGACGACGCGGCCCCACGCGACGACGCGCCGCCGGCGGCGACCCCGCCCGTCGACGGCCTCGTGCCCGCGCCGGAGCTCGTCTGGTCCGAGTTCGCCGTCCGGTCCCGCGAGGACTGACCCGTCACGGGGCGGTCGGGCGGCCCGTCGTCGCCCGCCGTGGTCGGTCGTGCGAGGGCCAGGCCGAGGACCGTGAAGAGCAGGACGGTCGCCGACGGCCACAGCAGCACGTCGAACACCATCATCGTGCCGACGACGCACGCCAGCGCGGGCCGCGCCCCCGCGGACCCCTTGACCAGGCCGGTGACCAGCAGGGCGACCAGCACCCCGAGGCCGAGCAGCCCGCCCTGGGAGAGCATCAGGACGAACTGGTTGTCCACGGCGGCGAAGCCGTCGTTCTGCAGCAGTCCCTCGGCCATCACCCGGGTCGTGGAGCCGTAGCCGTTGCCGAGCAGCACGGTGTCCATGTCCTGCCACAGCAGCAGCCGGCCCACCGCCTGGAGCGCGCCGACGCGGTGCAGCCACGAGCCGCTCGCGGCGATCTCGTCGACGCGGCCCGCGACGTCCACCGCCGACGCGAGCAGCAGCACGGTCGCCACGGTCAGCGCGCTCGTCGCGGTGATGGCGCGGGCCGGGGTCATCCGCCGCCCGGACATCAGCAGCAGCACGACCAGGGCCATCAGCAGCGAGGTCCGGGCGCCGGCGGCGACCAGCCCGGCCAGCAACGTCCCCTGCACGGCCCACCGGTGCAGCGGCCGGGACGCCGCCAGCGTCCGGGTGGCGAGCGCGACGCCGACGACGAGGAGCATGCCGAGCGGCAGCGGGTGCCCGAGCGTGCCCTGGGAGCGGTCGACGCCCCCGAGCAGCTCGTTGGTCAGCGGCACGACCTGGCCGCCGGAGCCTCGTTGGGCGGGCGCCCACAGGTGCTCCGGGAGGAGCCACGGCTCGACCAGCGCGAGCACCGACTGCACGACCGCGAGCGCGACCACGACCGCGGCGACCTGGCGCCGTCCCTGGTCGTCGAGCGAACCGGCCACGAGCAGCGCCGGCAGACCGGCCACGGAGACCAGCGCGAGGGCCACCAGGCCGCTGGACCCCTCGCCCAGGAGCGTCGCGGCGGCCAGGGAACCGAGCAGGAGCACCGACAGCACCGTCCCGCGGGGGAGGTCGCGACTCGCCGTCGTGAGGGTGCCGAGGGCCCCGAGGACGGCGGTGCCGGCCAGCACCAGCATGAGCAGCCGGCCGTCCCCGACGCGCGTGACCGGTACCGCCAGGAACACCGTCGCCGTCGCCGTCGCCACGACGACCCCGCGCGTGCGCGGGGTGCGTGCGAGGGCGACCGCTGCGAGCGCCGTCCCGACGACCCCGGCGACGAGCAGGAGCGCCGCCGCGGGAGCGGCGTAGGCGCAGCCCACGAAAGCCGCGGACACCACCACCGCCGCCACCACGGGCCACCGGGCGGCACCCCCGCGGACGCCGACCTCCTCCCCACCCGGCCACCCGGTCGGCGTGTGCTGCGACGCGTCCGAGCCCGCACCCGCCGGCTCGTGACGGGCCGCGGTCGGGTGCCGGCGGGCGGGGGCGTCGGCGCTCACCGACGGGGCCGCCGCAGCAGCCGTCGGCCCTCGGGCCGCCGGTACTCGTGGTAGACGTAGCCGAAGGCGCCCGTGAGCATCCCGCCGCCGCGGGCGACGAGGCGCAGGCCACGGGCCTGGTGCACGCTGGACCGGCGCAGGACGCCCCAGGTGGCCCGCCCGGCGCCCGCGAGCAGCCGCCCCCCGCCCTCGGCCGCCAGGGCCGCTCGGGTGCGGGTCCGCTGCAGCGGGGTGCGTGCGAGCGCCAGCGAGACCCGGCTCCAGGAGTTGCCGCCGCGCAGGGCGCGTCGCAGCACCCACGAGGCGGTCGCCCGCTGCGGCGGGACCTGGTCGACCACCATCGCGTCCGCGCACCACACGAGCCGCCCACCACGTCCGGTGAGCTGCCGGCTGAACAGCGTGTCCGAGCCGCCGCTGATGCCGAACTCGACGTCGAAGCGGACGCCGAGCCGTCGCACCGCGTGCAGGTCCAGCAGCAGGTTGTTCGTGGCGGCGACGTCCACGGGGGCGCCGGTCCGCAGGCGCCTGCGGTCGAAGAAGCGCCCGGCCTGCACCCACGCGCTCGGCTCGGTGACGAACTCGGACACGACGGGACCCACGACGCCGGCGCTGCCGGGGTGCGCGTCGAACGTGGTGAGCATGGCGGTCAGCCAGTCGGGCGTGGGGCGCTCGTCGTCGTCGATGAAGAGCAGGACGTCGTCGTCGGCCGCCTCGTCCAGGGCGCGGTTGCGGGCGGCGGCGATGCCGGGCGTGGCCTCGTGGACGTACGTGACACGAGGCAGCGCGGCGTGCTCGACGGCCTCCCGCGCGCTGGCACCGGGGTCGTTGTCCACGACCAGGACGCGGGACGGCGGCGTCGTCGCCCCGGTCTGCCGGACGAGCTCGGGCAGCAGGCCGAGCAGCTCGTCCACCCGCAGGTAGGTGAGCACGGCGACGACCACCGAGCGCTCACCACCGCGGCTGGTGGTGACGGAGGCGGTGGCGGGTGCGGTCACGGGGTCACCTTCCTCGGGAAGACGTGGTCCGGCAGGGGCCCCGGCACGGCACCACCCGTGCGGAGCAGGTCGTCGACGACCGCGCCGAGGACCGGTGCGACGCTCTCCACCGAGAACGTCGCGAGGGCACGTTCGTGCGCCCGTCGTCCGAGCTCCTCGCGGCGCGCCGGGTCGGTGAGGGAGGCCAGCGCCGCGGTCAGCCCGTCGACGTCGCCCGGACGCACGAGCAGGCCGGTGCCGTCGAGGGCCCAGGCGATGGGGCCGACGTCCGAGGCGACCACGGCGGCGCCGGCCATCATGGCGTCGACGAGCTTGGCCGGCAGCTGCAACGGCGCCCACCCGCCGCTCAGGCTGGGGACGGCCACGACGTCCGCGGACGCCACGAGCTCGCGGCCGCGTTCGAGGGTGGTGGTGCCGAGCCAGGTCTCCCAGGGGGCGGCGTCCGCGGGGGCGTCCGCCGTCACCTCGAGCCGGAAGCCCCGGTCGGCGAGCCGGCCCACGGCGACGCGCAGGACGTCGAGTCCCTTGTGTCCCCGCGGGGAGCCGACGAACCGGACCACCGGGGTGCCGGTCGTCGCGCGCTCGCGGTACGGCGCGGCCGGCCGGACGTGCGGGACCACGCTGCCGCCGTAGACGGCCTGCAGGCCGGGGTTGCTGACCAGCGTCGGAGTCCGCAGCGCCTCCTCCTTGAGGCGGAGCAGCCGGCGGTACCGGGGCCGCAGCACGCGTCGGGCCAGACGCTCGTACCACGGCAGCCACGTGGTGCGGACCTCGATGTCGGGGTCGTCGACGTCCAGCAGGAGAGGGCGGCCGAGCTCCTCGCGCAGGGCCAGCCCGAGCCCGAAGCTGTTCTCGACCGGCTTGACCGCCACGAGCAGGTCCGACCAGCGGGCGAGCTCGCCGACCTCGGTGCCCGGCCGGCCGTCGACGGGGGCAGGCACGCGGCGGCAGTCCTGCGCGAAGGCGGTCCCGGCGAGGGGAGCCCAGACCCGCTCGCCCGTGACGGAGGCGACGCGCACGTCGTAGCCGAGGTGCCGTGCCAGCAGCCACAGGCAGTACGTCCGCCCCAGCGAGTTGTTGTCCAGGTTGGGGGTGAGCAGCAGCAGCCGCGGCGTGGGGCTCCCGCCCGACGCGCCGGCCGGCCGGGCGGTCACGACGGCACCGCCGGGGTGGCGGGGCGAGGCGGTCCGGCCGGTGCGGGACGCCGCGCCCGCCGGGCGGCGCGCAGCCCCGCGAGCGCGGCCACCGTGCTGCGGCGGTGGACGGTCCCCAGCACCAGCGCGAGGACCAGGCAGAAGGCCGGGACGCCGGCGAGCAGGGTCAGCGGTGGCGACCAGCCGGCGAGGGAGACGAGGAGGTAGCCGCCGGCCGCCCACGCGCTGGCGTGCAGGGCCGGCAGGACGGCCGCCAGCTGGTCCCTGACCCTCACCCCCGTCAGCCGTCGCTGGATCCCCAGCATCACGGGGGTCACGGCGAGCCCGGCGACGGCGTACCCCACCGCGACACCGAGCACCCCGAAGGCCAGCCCGACGACCACCCCGGTCGTCTGGACCCCCGTGGACAGCACCTCGAACCGCAGGGCCGTGCCGCCGCGCCCCAGGCCCTTCATCAGCGACGGGGTCACGTACATGACCGTCTCCCGGGCCCCGGCGAGCGCCAGCACGGCGACGAGCGGCGCCGCGGGCAGCCACTGCGGACCGAGGACGACGGTGACGAGGTCCCAGGCGGCCGCGGCGGCGAGGGCCATCGGCGGCACGGCCGCCAGCGACAGCAGCCGGGTGGTGGTCAACAGCGTCGACCGCAGCTGGTCGCGGTCGCCCGCCATCCGCGCGAAGGCCGGGAACATGACCCGGTTGACCGTCTGCCCGACGAGCTGCACCGGCAGGACGAGGACCCGGTAGGCCATGCCGTAGAACGCCAGCGGGCCGGCCCCGAGGAACCGGCCGACCAGCACGTTGTCGAGGTTGCGGGAGAGGTAGGCGATGCCGTTGGTGGCGAAGACCTGGGCGCTGAACCCCAGCGAGGGCGCCAGCTCCCGCAGCCTCGGGCTGGGCAGGGGGCCGCGGGCCGCGGCCAGGAGCACGGCGGCGACGACGAGGTCGGTGGTGACGGTCTGCACCACCAGGGAGGTGACGCCGGCCCCCTGCACGGCGGCGACGAGGCCGGTCACGCACCCGGCCGCCGCGCCGGCGACGTCGGCCGCTCCCACGGGCCGGAAGCGCAGGTCCCTGGACAGCAGGGCCCGGGGGGCGATGGCCGCCGCCTTGAGCAGCAGGGCGGGGGCGAGCAGGAGGAGCACGCCCGCCAGGTCGGGTGCCGAGAAGAACCCGGCGACGGGGCCCGCGGCGACGACGGTGAGGAGGGCGAGCAGCACCGCCGTGGCCAGGTTCACGGTGGCCGTGGCGCCGGCCGCACGCGCCGTCAGCACCGGTCGCTGGACGAGGGCTGCCGACAGGCCCTGGTCGAGCAGCAGCGCGGTGAACGTGACGTAGATCGTGGCCATGCTGACGACGCCGAAGCTCTCCGGGCCCAGGACCCGGGCCAGCACCACGGCGAAGAGCAGCTGGAACACCTGGCGGCCGGCGACCGAGACGCCGCTCCAGGCGACCGCCGAGGCCCCGCGGCCACCACCCAGGACGCTGGGTGCGCGTGCGACCGCGGGGTCGACGCCGTCCCCGGTCGCGTCAGGCACGGCCCGGACCCGCCGGCCGGGGGGAGCCGCGCCGCACCCGCGCCACGACGTCGGCGACGCGCTCGCGGTACGTCTGCGGGGAGTACAGCTCGCGGGCGCGGTCCCGGTCGCGGGTCGCGGCCTCCCGCACGGCCGGCCAGTCCGCGACGACCGCGCGGACCGCGTCGGCGAGACGCGCGGGGTCGCCCGGGGGGACCGTGCGGGCGGAGGTCATCCCGTCGGTGGCCTCGAGCAGCCCGGACGTCGCGCTGGCGACGACGGGTCGGCGGGCCAGCACGCCCTCGACGGCGGTGTTGCCGAACGGCTCGTCGACGCGGGACGGGACGAGGAGGACGTCGCAGTCGGCGAGGTGGCCCCACACGTCGGGGTGGAAACCGTGCAGCCGCACCGCGTCCCCCAGCCCGAGGTCGGCCACCAGCGACCGCAGCGACTCCTCGTACCACTCGTAGCCCTCGAAGACGGCGCCGACGACGTCCAGCCGCGCGGGGACGCCGGACCGGCGGAGCTCGTGGACCGCGCGGACCGCGACGTCCACGCCCTTGCGCTCGGAGAGGCGGCCCAGGTAGAGCAGCCGCACCTCGCCGTCGAGCGACTCGCGGGCCGGTGGCGGGTCGGACGGCCCGGGGACGCCGTTGTGGACGACGAGGGTCCGGGCGGCGAGGCGCGGTAGCGCGCCGGTCAGCACGCCGCGGCTGTAGCTGCTGTTGCACACCACGGTGCGGGCCAGCAGCAGCGGAGCGGCCAGGAGGCGACGCACGAGCGGTCGGGCGGCGCCCTCGGCCTCGTGCACGTGGCAGACGACCGGGGCCCCCAGCAGCCGGGCGACCGGGAGCCAGAGGGGCACCGTGACGGTGTTGACCAGCACGGCGTCCGGGGCCACCGACCGCACGAGCCGGACGGCCGGGACGACGGCCCGGGCGGCTGCCACGGCGAGACGCACCAGGCCGGTGGGGGACAGGTAGCTCTTGCGCAGCACCGGTGTCGGCGTCGTCACGACCCGCGCGCCGGCGTCGGTCAGGAGCGCGACCAGCGGCCCGTGCTCGGGGATGGTGACGACCACGTCGTCGCCGGCGTGGCGCAGCCCGCGGACGGTCTCGACGAGCACGCGGTCGGACCCGTAGAGCTCGCTGCCCGGGTGGGCGACGAGGACGGTGCTCGCCATGCGTTCGCGTGCCTCCTCCGGGACGTGGTCGCCGGTCCCTCCAGGGCGACGGCGAGGCCTGTCCCCACCCCCGGGTCGAGGGTAGTCGTCCCGGTGGCCCCGGGGGGCCGGCTCCGAGGATCCCGACGCGAGCGGTGCGTGGCTCTCGTCACGCGTCGCGGCGCGGGTCCGGCTCGACGTGCGCGGCAGCGGCGCGAGCGGTGACAGGGGCGTCGGCGGCCGGCTCGCCCAGCGCCTCGCGCAGCCTCGCGCTGGAGGTGTGGCGCGTGTAGGGGAAGTACACGACGTCGACGGGCAGCGGCGCGAACGTCCGCTCGAGCTCCTCACCGCGGGGGCTGCCCGGCCAGTCGCCGCCCTTGTACACGACGTCGAACCGCACCTGGTCCCACAGGGCCCGGAAGTCCGTGGTCATCCGGCCGATGGCGACGTCGACGACGCGCATCGAGCGCACGATCGCCAGCCGCTCCTCGAACGGCACGGCGGGCCGCCGGCCGGTCAGCTCGAGCGCGACGTCGTCGGAGGCGACCGCGACGACGAGCTGGTCGCAGTCGAGCCGGGACCGCCGGATGACGTTCAGGTGGCCGACGTGGAAGAGGTCGAAGACCCCGGACGTGAACCCGACCCTCACGGTGCCCTGCCCCTCACTCGTCGAACACCTGCCGGCGCAGGGTGGTGCTCGAGGTGTGCTGCGTGTACGGGAAGTAGACGACGTCGACGTCGACCGAGCGGAAGTCGGCCTCGATGGCCGTCCAGGCGGGCGTGCCCTTCCAGTCGTCGCCGACGAACACGACGTCGAACTTCAGGTTGTTCCACGCCTCGAGCTTGTCCATGGTCGCCTGCGGGACGACGTCGTCGACGTAGCGCACGTTCTGCACGATCTCCATGCGCTCGAGCAGGGGGACGATCGGCCGGCGGCCCTTGCGGGACTCGACGAGCTCGTCCGTGGTGACGCCGACGATGAGGTAGTCGCAGCCCTCGCGCGCCCTGCGCAGGATGTTCAGGTGCCCGACGTGGAACATGTCGTACACGCCGGTGGTGTAACCCACGACCCTGCCCACCGCCGACCTCCCTCGCCCGCGTCTCCTCGGGCACCGCGGACCCGAGCGGCCCGGTCGTCCCCTGCCCGGTGAGTATGTCGGACCCGCTCGTGGCCTGAGGGCATCCCGGGGAGACGAGCCCCATGACGACGCTGCGTGATCTTCCAGCGCGCGTGCTCGTGCGTGAAGTGTGACGTGGATCACTCTCCAGAAGGCGTATCGCGTCACCGAAGTTAACTGTGAGTGATCGCTCGATTACTCCAAGAGAAGGACCAGTCCTCAGGGCCCGCGGTGACCGCGTCGATGCCCTGGGAGCGGTCCCCCCCACGAGAGATCGGTTCACCATGCGTCGTCACGTCCCCGGTCAGACCTGCGCCGAGACGCCCTCCGCGTCGCGGCGGATGGTCCGGCCGACCGCGTTCCTGGCGGCCGCGGCCCTCACGGCCGTCGGCCTCACCGCGGTGGCAGCCGTCCCCGCCTCGGCGGCCCGTGCGGCCTGCCCCGACGCCCCCGTGCGGGCGCAGGCCCCGCAGCCCCCCGCGACCGGGCTCGGCCAGGTGCCGGTCGAGGGTGAGCGCCTGCTCGACACGCGCAACGGCCTGGGGACCGGCGGCGCCTGCCTCGTGGCCCCCGGCTCGCGCCTCGACGTCGACGTCCTCGGTCGCGGCGGGGTGCCGGCGTCCGGCGTCGCCGCCGTCCAGCTCAACCTCACCGCCGTGGGCACCAGCGCCCACAGCTGGGTCGCGGCGGTGCCGGGCGGCGCCCCGCACGAGCAGACCTCCAGCCTCACGACGGTCCCCGGCGAGACGCGGGCCGCGATGGTCACCGTCCCGGTCGGCCCTGACGGCACCGTCACCCTCGTGACCGGCGGCGGCTCCGCCGACCTGCTCGTCGACGTCCTGGGCTACTACCCCGCGGACGGCAGCGGCCAGCGCCTGCGGTTGACCGAGGCCTTCCGGGCGAGTGACCGGCGCAGCGCGGGCTGGTCGCCCGTCTCCGTCGCGTCCCCCGAGGGGACCGGCTCGGCCGTCCTCAACGTCACCGTCGACCAGCCGGCGGACCCGGTCTACGTCAGCGTCGTCCCCGGTCGCGTGGCGGGGGGCACGACGCCCGGCACCTCCACGGCCAACAGCGTGCCAGGGCGGACGGTCGCCAACTCCGCCGTCACCCGGCTCGCGGACGGGTCCGTCAGCCTCTTCGCCTCCACCCCGGTGCGCAGCATCGTCGACGTCGTCGGCTACCACGGCGAGGAGGGGGCGGCCTACCACCCGCTGACCCCCAGCCGCGTGGTCGACAGCCGGCGCGGCACGGGCGCGTCCCGCCTGCAGGGTGCGCGCCCCCAGTCCGTGCAGCTGACCGGTCGCGCCGGCGTCCCGGCAGGCGCGGGCGCCGTGCTGGCCACCGTGACCCTCGCCGGCACCGACCGCAGCACGCACCTGACCGTGTGGCCCGACGGTGCCGCCAAGCCACCGACGTCGGCCGTCAACGGCCGTCCCGAGGGCGCCGCCGCCAACCTCGTCACGATCCCGCTCGACGACGCCGGCCGCGCCGCCTTCGAGCTCGGGTCCGGGTCCAGCGACGTCGTCGTCGACGTCCTGGGCTGGTACGACGCCGCGGAGGTGCTGCCCGCCCCCGAGGCCCCCGAGACCACCGACAGCACCACGTCCACCCGGACGCCGCTGAACCCGCAGCCCGGCAAGGGCGTCGCCGTGGCGACCGGCACCACCTTCACCGACGGCCGGGTCGCGATGGCCTTCCACCTGGACTCGCTGCCCACCGCCGGCGCCCTGTACCTCGGCGGTCACCTGCGGATGACCGGGACCCGGGACGGTTACCGACCCCGGCTGAAGGTCCTCCCGGACGGCTCGCTGCGCCTGGACGTGCGCCGCGTCGCGAGCGGCGTCGAGCAGGTCGTGGGCACCGAGGTCGTGCTGCCCGCGAAGGTCAAGCCCGGTCAGACGCTGCACTTCGAGGCCGAGCTGAACGGCACGAGCACCGTGTCCCTGCGGTCCCGGGCGTGGACGGCCGGGACGAGCCGCCCCGACTGGCAGCTGCGCCAGACCCACACCGGCAGCGGCGTGGTCTCCACCGCCGGTGACTCGGGCCTGTGGGCCTACCTGTCGAGCTCGTCCGCCCCGGTCGCCGCCTCCTACAGCGGCCTGGTCGGCACGCCGGTCGCGGCTCCTGCACCCACCCCGACGCCCACTCCGACGCCCACCCCCGCGCCGGCTCCGGCGCCCGGGACCGTCAAGCCGGGCCCCGACAACACCGGCGTCCCGGCGGGCACGTCGCTGCGGGTGCACCAGGGCGACCTGGTCCTCAACACGCCCGGTCAGGTCGTCGACGGCCTGGACGTGCGCGGCTTCGTGCGGGTGTCCGCCCCGAACGTCACGGTGCGCCGCTCCATCATCCGCGGCGGTCCGGCGGTGCGGGTCGAGGGCGTCGTGACCGTGAACCCCACCGCCACGAACTTCGTGATCGAGGACAGTGAGGTCTACCCCTCGCAGCCGTCGGTGAAGCTCGACGGCATCAAGGGCGCGAACTTCACCGCGCGGCGGGTGCACGTGCACGGCGGCGTGGACAACATCAAGGTCCACGGCAGCAACGTGCTGATCGAGAGCTCCTACCTGCACGACCAGCACTACTACGCCTCGGACCCGCTGCAGAACGGCGGCCCGACGCACAACGACGCCCTGCAGGTGCTGGGTGGCGACAACATCCGCGCGGTGGGCAACACCATCATCAGCCGCAAGGAGCTCAACGCCGCCGTCCAGGTGACCCAGGACTTCGCGCCGGTGACCCGGATGCAGCTCGACCGCAACTGGATCTCCGGTGGCGGGTGCAGCGTCAACGTCAACCACAAGAAGCTGGCCGACCTGTACGGCGTCACGATGCGCGACAACGTGTTCGCCCGCACCAGCACCCGCTACTCCAACTGCGGGATCATCCTGACCACCAAGGCCTACCCGACGCTGTCGGGGAACCGCTACGACGACGGCACCGCGGTGACGCCGAAGTACATGGCCCCCAGCTGATCCCGCTCGCACGCGACGCGCGCCCGTCCCCGGCTCGGCCGGGGACGGGCGCGCGTGTCGTGCGCCGTACCTCCCGTGGCGGCGGGGGGATGGGGCATAGTGCTACGCGCCCGCCGGGACCGCCTCCCGGAACCGTCACCGATTTGGAGTAGTCCGTCACCCTGCGTCATCATCGTCGACTGTGTCCAGGGGGGATACGTCGAGTGGATTGAGCGAGCAACCGTGAAGATGACCCTTCTGACGGCGCGGACGCGCCGGCTGGTGACCGCCGGCGTCGTCGCCGCCGGAGTGGGCGCCGGCGCCCTCGTGGCGACCGGCCCGGCCCAGGCCGCGGGTCCGGCGGTGACCCTGGCCCCGGGTTCCGACCACACCGTCTCCGTGCCGGCCGACGCGCTGAACCTGCGCTCCGCCGCCTCCTTCTCCGTCCCGGAGCTGCCCTCCGGCGGACCCCTCTACGTCGGGGTCCCCCTGCGCGTCCAGGACGCCAGCGAGCGCTACCACGCCCTCGTCCGCGTGGAGCCGGGTGGCGACGCGCGGCTGGACCTGCGGCAGGTCGTCGACGGGACCGAGCGCACCCTCGCGCACGTGCCGCTGCCCGGCGGGGTGGCTGCCGGGCAGACCCTGCGCGTCGAGGGCCACGTCGCCGGCACCGGCCCCGTCTCCCTGGCCGCCCGCGCCTGGACCGAGGGGTCGCACAAGCCGGGGTGGATGGTGACCTACCGGCACGCCCAGGGCGACCTCATCACCGAGCCGGGCCTGTCCGGCGCGACCGCCTACCTGTCCGGTTCGGCCGCGGACCGGATGAGCCTGACCGTCTCGGCGCTCGAGGTCGTGGCGACGGGCCCCGAGCCCGCGGCCGGCGGCCCCGCCCCCGCCCCCGCCCCGGCCCCTGCGCCCGCCCCGGCACCCGCGCCGGCGCCGGCGCCCGGGACCGTCAAGCCGGGTCCGGACAACACCGGCGTCCCGGCGGGCACGTCGCTGCGGGTGCACCAGGGCGACCTCGTGCTGAGGACGCCCGGTCAGGTCGTCGACGGCCTGGACGTGCGCGGCTTCGTCCGGGTCGAGGCGCCGAACGTCACGGTGCGCCGCTCCATCATCCGCGGTGGGCCGGCGGTGCGCGTCGACGGCGTGGTGACCGTGACGCCGTCGGCGACGAACTTCGTGATCGAGGACAGCGAGGTCTACCCGTCCAAGCCGTCGGTGATGCTCGACGGCATCAAGGGCGCCAACTTCACCGCGCGGCGGGTGCACGTGCACGGCGGCGTGGACAACATCAAGGTGCACGGCGACGACGTCCTGATCGAGAGCTCGTACCTGCACGACCCGCACTACTTCGCCTCCGACCCGCTGCAGGGCGGCGGTCCCACGCACAACGACGGGCTGCAGGTGCTGGGCGGCAGCAACATCCGCGCGGTCGGCAACACGATCGACGTCCCGAGCGACCTCAACGCCGCGGTCCAGGTCACCCAGGACTTCGCGGCCACGTCCCTGCGCCTGGAGGGCAACTGGCTCGACGGCGGTGGCTGCACCGTGAACCTCAACCACAAGAAGCTGTCGGACATGCGCGGGGTGACGGTGCGGGACAACCGCTTCGGGCGTGACACCCAGTACAACGACTGCGGCATCATCACGACCGACCGGGTGCACCCGACGCTGAGCAACAACCGCTACACCGACGGCGCGGCGGTGGTCGTCAAGACCATGTGAGGGCCGCGAGCCGCGAACGCCCCCGGGGACCGGTCAACGGCCCCCGGGGGCGCCCGCGTCGGTCCACAGGGCCGTGAAGGTCGCCGACCACGGCCGGCCGACCACCCGGGTGCCCTCGGGCAGCAGCTGCTTGAACTCGCGCAGGGACAGAAGCCGGGTGAACTCCCCGCGTCCCGCGCGCCACCGCGGCGACCAGTGGGCCAGGACGGCGGAGGTGTGCGACTCCACCGGGAACCACCGGTTGGGGGTGGTGATCACCCAGGACCGGCCGACCCGGACGTGCTCGGCCACGAACCTGCGCTGGTCCGCCTCGTCGCCCACGTGCTCGATCACGGCGTTGGCCAGCAGCAGGTCGGCGGCGTCGTCGGCGAAGGGCAGCCGCCGTCCGTCGGCCAGGACGAACGGCCAGGGGGGCGTGGCGCGGAGGACGTCGCACGACGCGAGCACCTGGGTGCGCTCGGCCACGGCGCGTTCGACGATGCCCTCGTTCTCGTTGGTACCCGGGCTGCAGCCGACGAAGATGGACGTCTCGACGGCGTTCTCGCGCACGAAGTCGGAGATGAGCCGCGCCTTGCGCTGCCGGCTCCGGATGCTGAATCGCAGCACCGCACGTCGCATGACCCGCTGGAGAGTGGTTCGCACCGGCACAGGATGCCGCACCGCGGCCACTGCGGGTGACCGACCGGCCGGATCGACACCGGGTCGCCCCGTCACGTCGGACCGCAGGCGTCGACCTCCGCGTACAGCTCGACGTCGAGCGGGTTCAGCATCGGCTGCGTCAGCACCCGGTCGGGTGGGTCCGTGCGTCCGCTGAGGGACCAGTCGAGCTGGACGGTCCGTCCGGCCGGGACGTCGACCGAGGCGCGCAGCACCGTCCAGCCTCGCTCGGTGCCGGCAGCGAAGCCGGTCGCCACCCCGTCGGCCCGCAGACCCTGGACCCCTCGCGCCGGCGGCAGCAGGAGGCTGACGACGAGCCGGTGGGTGGTCCGGTCCGTGACGGAGCCGGGCGCGAGGTCCTGCAGCGCCGCACCCGTCACCCCCAGCTGGTTGCCCATGTACGTCGGCACGCGCTCCGGCGCACCGTTGGTGAGGTTGACGACCGCGTGCAGGCCGACGTCGCCGCAGCGTCCGGTGACGACGCTGCCGCTGAGCCAGTAGTCGAGCTTGGAGCCGTCCGCGTTCGTCACGAAGACCCCGATCGTGTCCTCGTCCGGCTCGGGCAGCGCGCCGGCGACCCCGGTGCGCTCCAGCAGCGACTGCTCCGGTCCGTGCCTCGACCACACCAGCAGGTGCTCGCGCACGTCCGGCTCGCGCAAGGACGACGCCACCTCCGCCAGCGCCGGCCCGTCGGTGGTCAGGGCGGTGAAGACGGCGGCGGTCACCTCGCCGAGGTAGTCCCGCCGCTCGTCGCTGTCCCCGCCGATGTCGACGTACACGTCGTGCAGGAGGTGGTCGACCGCGCCGACGGCGTCCACGGTGGTGCCGTCGGCGACCGTGACGGCTCCGGTGGCGTCGAGCAGCGTCTCCAGCAGCACCGGGTCGACCGCCAGCACACCGTCGGGCGCAGGGTGCCCCTGCTGCTCCCACGCGCTGGACAGCAGCAGCGCCGCCTGCGGGAAGTCGGGCGTCAGGTTCACGTTCGGCAGCAGCGCGAGGTCGGGACCGTACAGCGCCGCGGCCTCGGGGACCACCGCCGCCGGGGCGGCGGCGAGCGCCTCGAGGTCGTCGTCCGCCCCCGTCCCGACGAGCGTGAGACGCCCGTCCTCGGCCCGCAGGTGCGCCCACGCGCCGAAGATGCCACCGGTCGGGCGGGCCTCGGCCAGGTTCTGGACCGCGACGACGTACGTCCTCGGCCCCTCCGACCCGAGCATGACGGGGACGACGTCGACGGCCGCGGCCGTCGTCCCGAGCGTCGAGGCGGCCTCGTCCAGCGCCTGCTGCACGTCCTCGACCCGCGGGCGCAGGCTGTCCACCAGCCCCTCGGTCCGCACCGCGCCGACGTCGCGGGCGACCACGTCCGCGGCGTCCGCGGCGGCGCGGACCGCGCTCCGCTCCGCCTCGAGGGCACCCACGTCCACCCTGCCGTCCACGACGAGGCGGTCCGGTTGGAGGCGCTCGGTCGCGTCCACCAGCGGCGGCAGCACGTCGCGGGAGAAGCGGTCCAGACCCACCGCCACGTCGCGCACCGCGCGCACGTCGTCGCCGACCCAGGGCAGCACCGCCGCGAGCCGCAGCGGCAGCGAGTGAGCGGCTCCCGCGGCCTGCCTCGTGCCCGCGGCGACGTCCGCGACGGCAGCCCGGGCGCGCTCGACGTCACCGTCGGCCACGGCGGCTCGCGCACGCTCCTGACCCTCGTCGGCTGCCTGGAGGCCGGACGCCACGCGGCGCGCCTCGACCGCCCCCCAGGCGACGACCGCCACCAGGACGAGCAGGACGCCGAGCAGCACCCAGCCCCGGCGCCCTGGCCGGTGACGCTCGAGGGTCACTGCCGGGCGGTGCTGCGCTTCCGTGCCACGACCACGGCCCCGGCCCCGGCGACCACCAGGGCCGCGCCGATGCCACCAGCGACGGCGAGCTCGGAGCCGGTCCGGGCGAGGCTGCTGCCGAGGACCTCGGTGTCAGCCGCCGCCTGCTCCTGCTCCGTGGGGAGCACCTCCACGGCCGTCTCCGTCGGCTCGGGGGTGGTCGGCGGGTAGGTCGGGTTCGCGAACGCCGGCGCGCCGACGCCCACGAGGGCGATCGAGAGCGCCGCGGTCGGCGCGAGCTGTCGGATCTTCACGGTGGGCCCCCAGGGTCTCGGACGCAGCGGCGGTGCTGACGCTGCGTGAACCAGCGTAGGCCCTGCCCGGGGCGGCCGGGGACGATCGCGACAACTCGTGGACGACGACCGGGTGAGACGGCCACGCGCAGGTCCCTCCCGTCGCTCAGCGTCACCGTCCGCCCGCGGGGCGTCCGCTGCCGCGGAACGGCCGGCGACCCGGCGGAGGTGCCCGGTCGGACCGCGGGCGTACCGTTGTCCCGCACCCCCAGCCGCCCGGCTGGGGGCTGTCGTGCTGCCGGTGACGGCGCACGCCGACGACGAGGGAGCACATGAGCCTCACCGGACTGCTCGACGTCCTGCGGCCCGAGCCCGCGCTGCTGCAGGCGGTCGAGGCCGCCCGACAGGGCGGCACCACGCTGCTCGACCTCGCGGCGCCGAGCGGGGCGCGCCCACCGGTCCTGGCGGCTCTCGCCGACGCGCGCCCGCTGCTGGTCGTCACCGCCACCGGTCGCGCCGCGGAGGACCTCGCCGCCGACCTGCGCTGCTACCTGCCGGCGCACTCGGTGGTCGACTTCCCGGCCTGGGAGACCCTCCCGCACGAGCGGCTGAGCCCGCGCTCGGACACGGTCGGGCGCCGGCTCGCGGTCCTGCGGCGCCTGGCCCACCCCAGCCCCGACGACCCCGCCACCGGTCCCGTCCGCGTCGTCGTGGCCCCGGTGCGCGCCGTGCTCCAGCCCGTCGTCAAGGGCCTGGGCGACCTCGAGCCGGTCAGCCTGCGGGCGGGGGACTCCGCCGACCTCGACGAGGTGGTCGACGCGCTCGCCGGTGCCGCCTACACCCGCACCGAGATGGTGGAGCGGCGCGGTGAGTTCGCCGTCCGCGGCGGCATCCTCGACGTCTTCCCCCCCACCGTCGACCACCCGCTGCGGGTGGAGTTCTTCGGTGACGAGGTCGAGGAGGTGCGCGCGTTCGCCGTCGCAGACCAGCGGTCCCTCGACGTCGTCCCGGAGGGGCTGTGGGCGCCACCGTGCCGGGAGGTGCTGCTCACCGAGCAGGTCCGGCGCCGGGCGGAGGCCCTCAAGGAGCGGCTGCCCGGCGCCGTCGAGCTGCTCGACAAGCTCGCCGCGGGGGTCGCCGTCGAGGGCATGGAGTCCCTCGCGCCCGCGCTGGTGGACGGGATGGAGCCCCTGGTCGACCTCGTCCCGGACGGCACCCACGTGGTGCTCGTCGACCCCGAGCGGGTGCGGGCCCGGGCGCACGACCTGCTCGCCACGAGCGAGGAGTTCCTCGCCGCAGCCTGGTCGAACGCCGCCGCCGGCAACGAGACCCCGGTCGACCTGTCCGCGGCGAGCTTCCACACGCTGGCCGAGACGCGCGCGCACGCGCTGCGCCGCGGCGTCCCGTGGTGGCACCTCACCCCGTTCGCCGCCGACACCGACCTCGCGGCCGACTCCGGCGCGGACGACCTCGGTGACGGCCTGCAGCTCAACCTGGCGGCGCGCGAGGTCCGGTCCTACGGCGGCGACGTCGCCGCCGCCGTCCAGCGCCTGCGCGAGCTGTCCTCCGAGAGCTGGCGGCTGGTCGTCACCACCGAGGGCCACGGGCCCGCCAAGCGCCTCGTCGAGCAGCTCGGCGAGGCCGACGTCCCCGCCCGGCTCGTCGAGTCCCTCGACGGCGCACCCGAGCCGGCCGTCGTCCACGTCACCACGGCCGCGGCGCAGGCGGGCTTCGTCAGCGAGGCGCTGCGCCTGGCACTGCTGACCGAGGCCGACATCCTCGGCCGCGCGGGAGCGGCGTCCACGAAGGACATGCGCCGGATGCCGAGCCGCCGGCGCAACCAGGTCGACCCGCTGCAGCTGCGACCCGGTGACTTCGTCGTCCACGAGCAGCACGGCGTCGGCCGGTTCGTGGAGATGATCCAGCGCACCGTCCAGGGCGCCACGCGCGAGTACCTCGTCATCGAGTACGCGCCGTCCAAGCGCGGCCAGCCCGGTGACCGCCTCTTCGTCCCCAGCGACACCCTCGACCAGGTCACCCGGTACGTCGGCGGCGAGTCGCCGACGGTCAACCGGATGGGCGGGGCGGACTGGGCGAAGACGAAGGGCCGCGCCCGCAAGGCCGTCAAGCAGATCGCGGGTGAGCTGATCCGGCTCTACTCCGCGCGGATGGCCACGAAGGGTCACGCGTTCGGCCCCGACACCCCGTGGCAGCGCGAGCTCGAGGACGCCTTCCCGTACGTGGAGACACCCGACCAGCTGGCGTCCATCGACGAGGTCAAGGCCGACATGGAGAAGCCGGTCCCGATGGACCGGCTGATCTGCGGCGACGTCGGGTACGGCAAGACGGAGATCGCCCTGCGGGCCGCCTTCAAGGCCGTGCAGGACGGCAAGCAGGTCGCCGTGCTGGTGCCCACGACGCTGCTCGTGCAGCAGCACCTCGACACGTTCTCGGAGCGCTTCGCCCCGTTCCCGGTCACCGTGAAGGCGCTCTCGCGCTTCCAGACCGACGCCGAGGCGCGTGCGGTCACCGAGGGCGTCACCGACGGCAGCGTGGACGTCGTCATCGGCACCCACCGCCTCATCACCGGCGACGTGCGGTTCAAGGACCTCGGGCTCGTCATCGTCGACGAGGAACAGCGGTTCGGCGTCGAGCACAAGGAGACCCTCAAGGCGCTGCGCACGGACGTGGACGTGCTCGCGATGAGCGCCACGCCCATCCCGCGGACCCTGGAGATGGCCGTCACCGGCATCCGGGAGATGTCGACGCTGGCGACCCCGCCCGAGGAGCGCCACCCCGTCCTGACCTTCGTCGGCGCCTACGACGAGAAGCAGGTGACCGCGGCGGTCCGCCGCGAGCTGCTGCGCGAGGGCCAGGTCTTCTACGTCCACAACAAGGTGGAGACCATCGAGAAGGCCGCCTCCCGGCTGCGGGACCTCGTGCCCGAGGCCCGCATCGCCACCGCCCACGGCAAGATGGGCGAGCACAAGCTCGAGGAGGTCATCCTCGACTTCTGGGAGAAGCGCGTCGACGTGCTGGTGTGCACCACGATCGTGGAGACCGGCCTCGACATCTCCAACGCGAACACCCTCGTGCTGGAGCGCGCCGACCTGCTCGGGCTCTCCCAGCTGCACCAGCTGCGCGGGCGCGTCGGACGGGGTCGCGAGAGGGCCTACGCCTACTTCCTCTACCCGCCGGAGCGGCCGCTCACCGACACCGCGAGCGACCGGCTGCAGACCATCGCCCAGCACACCGACCTCGGGGCCGGTATGCACGTCGCGATGAAGGACCTGGAGATCCGCGGGGCGGGCAACCTCCTCGGGGGCGAACAGTCCGGGCACATCGCCGGGGTCGGGTTCGACCTCTACGTGCGCCTGGTCGGCGAGGCGGTCGCGGACTTCCGGGGCGAGGGCGGAGCCGAGCTCCCCGAGATCAGGATCGAGCTGCCGGTGGACGCCCACCTGCCGCACGACTACGTGCCGCACGAGCGGTTGCGGCTGGAGGCCTACCGCAAGCTCGCCGCCGCCGAGACCGACGCGGCGGTCGAGGAGGTCCGCGCCGAGCTCGTCGACCGGTACGGCGAGCCCGGCGAGCCGGTCGAGAACCTGCTCGCCGTCGCCCGCTTCCGCGTCCTGGCCCGGCAGGCCGGGGTCACCGAGGTCAGCGCCCAGGGCAACCACATCCGGTTCGCCCCGGTCGAGCTGCGCGACTCCCAGCAGCTGCGGATCAAGCGCCTGTACCCGGGCACCCTGGTCAAGCCCGCCGTGCGGTCGGTGCTCGTACCCCGCCCCACCACGGCTCGGATCGGCGGCAAGCCGCTGCGCGACCAGGCCGTGCTGGACTGGGCGGGGGAGCTGCTGCGCGCCGTGCTGCTCGACGACGTCGCCGCGGGCGCGGCGTCCGCCGCCCGCGGCTGACCGACCTCAGGCGCCCGGGCGCCCCAGGGCGCGGTACGTCCACCCCGCGGCGCGCCACCGGCCGGCGTCCAGGGCGTTGCGGCCGTCGAGCACGCGGCGCTCGCGGACGACGCCCCCGAGCGCCTCGGGGTCGAGCCGCGTGTACTGCGCCCACTCGGTCAGCAGCAGGACGACGTCCGCCCCGTCGCAGGCCTCCTCGGCGGTGGCCGCGTACGTCAGGTCCGGCCACGTCCGGCGGGCGTTGTCCAGCGCCTGCGGGTCGGTGACGACCACGTCACCGCCCTGGAGCCGGATCTGCGCGGCCACGTTGAGGGCCGGGGAGTCACGGATGTCGTCGCTGTTCGGCTTGAAGGCGGCCCCCAGCACCGCCACCTTGCGGCCGACGAAGGACCCGCCGCACTCCTCGCGGGTCAGGTCGACCATCCGCGAGCGACGGCGCAGGTTGATCTGGTCGACCTCCCGCAGGAAGCTCAGCGCCTGGTCGGCGCCCAGCTCGCCGGCGCGGGCCATGAAGGCCCGGATGTCCTTGGGCAGGCACCCCCCGCCGAAGCCGAGCCCGGCGCCGAGGAAGCGGCGGCCGATCCGCTCGTCGTAGCCGATCGCCTCGGCGAGCTGGACGACGTCCCCGCCGGCGCTCTCGCACACCTCGGCCATGGCGTTGATGAACGAGATCTTCGTCGCCAGGAAGGCGTTGGCGGCGACCTTCACCAGCTCCGCGGTCTGGAAGTCCGTGACGACCAGCGGCGTGCCGTCGGCCAGCGGCCCGGCGTAGACGTCTCGCAGCGCCTGCTCGCTGTCGGCGTCACCGTCGGCGACACCGAAGACCAGCCGGTCGGGCCGCAGGGTGTCCTCCACGGCGTAGCCCTCGCGCAGGAACTCGGGGTTCCAGGCCAGGCGCAGGTGCGGGGCCGAACGCGCCAGCGCCTCGGCCGTCCGCGCCGCGGTCCCCACCGGGACGGTGGACTTGCCCACCACGACGCAGGGCGCGTCGAGCATCGCGGCCAGCATGGCGAACGCCGCGTCGACGTAGGTGACGTCCGCGGCGAGCTCGCCCTTGCGCTGAGGGGTGCCGACGCACACGAAGACGACGTCGCTCCCGCGCAGGGCCCCCGGGTCGTCGGTGAACGTCAGCCGGCCGGTGGCGCCGACGCGCTCGAGCAGCTCGTCCAGCCCCGGCTCGTAGAAGGGCGCCTTGGCCCCGGCGAGGGCCTGCACCTTGGCCCCGTCGACGTCGTAGCCGACGACCTCGTGCCCGAGGTCGGCCATGCACGCCGCGTGCACCGCCCCCAGGTACCCGCACCCGACCACTCCGACGCGCATCCGCTCAGTCCCTCGCTCGTCCCGGACGCCCCTCGGCGGGCGTGCCGTGCCCGGTCAGGGTAGGCGGTCGGGCCGGGCGCGGGACGGCCGTCCGGCACAGCAGTGACCGCCGGGTGACCCTTCGCACACGCCCGGTAGCGTGCATACGTGTCCGACGTCCCCGCCGACGAACCGCTCGACGAACCGCTCGACGGGCCGCTCCACGAACCGGGCCGCCTGGTGCTGCTGGTCACGCCGGTCGCGACGCCGCCGGGCGCGCTCAGCTGGCCCGCGTGGCAGGCGCTGCGCGAGGCGACGCTCGTCGCCGCGGCGGACATGGACCCGCGGTGGGAGCAGGCCCTCGCCGACGCGGGCGTCCCGCTGCAGGCCGTCACGCGCGGGGCGGCGGGCGACCTCGCCCGGCGGCTGCTCGCCACGGTGGTGGGCGGCGAGTCCGTGGTCTGGCTGGTGTCGCCGGACGGGGACCGCGGGCTGGCGGAGGCGCTGACCGCCGCGCTGGCCCGCGGCGCCGCTCCCGGTGCGCAGGTCGAGGTGCTCGTCGGCGGCTGGGACCCGCCCGGGGCGCGGCTGCTCGAGCTCGTCGAGGTGATGGACCGCCTGCGCTCCCCGGGAGGCTGCCCCTGGGACGCCGCGCAGACCCACGCCTCGCTCGTGCCGTACGCGCTGGAGGAGGCGTTCGAGCTCGCCGAGGCGGTCGAGGCCGGTGACCGGACCCACCTGCGCGAGGAGCTCGGGGACCTGCTCCTGCAGGTCGTCTTCCACGCCCGCGTCGCCGCGGAGCACGTCGACGAGCCGTTCGACGTCGACGACGTCGCCGAGGGCATCGTCACCAAGCTCCGCCGCCGTCACCCGCACGTGTTCGCCGACGGGGCGGCGTCCACGCCTGAGGAGGTGGAGGCCTCCTGGCACGAGATCAAGGCGGCCGAGAAGCAGCGCGAGTCGGTGCTGGACGGCGTCCCCCTCGCGCTGCCGGCGCTCGCGCGGGCGGACAAGGTCCTCGGGCGGGTGGAGCGCGTGGGCGCCCCCGTGCCCGAGCCGGAGCAGGGTCCGGCCGACGCGGCGGCGGTCGGCGACAGGCTGCTCGCCCTCGTGGTGGCGGCGCGTCGTGGCGGGGTCGACGCCGAGGCGGCGCTGCGCCGGGCGGTCCGCGACCTGGAGCGCCGGGCCCGGGAGCACGAACGACGTCCGTAGCCGCGCGTGCTCCCGGGCCCCCGCGTCAGAGTCGGCCGGCCCCGGCGCCGGCGGTGACGAGCGACTTCACCGACGTGGCGGGGTCGAGCGGGTACCGGTAGGGGACGGGGGCCACCTGACCGCCCTGCTCGCCGTCGCCCGAGCCGACGAAGTGGTTGTCCCGGGCGACCAGCGAGCCGTCCGGGGACGAGCCCTCGCCGAGGTGGAACGGGTCGCGGGTGTCCTCGAAGTAGTTGCCCTCGACGAGGACGCCGGCCTCGGTGGTGGAGGCGACGCCGTAGCCGCCGGACGCGCCGACGCCGTCGTAGTAGTTGTTGTAGACGTGCACCGGGTTGCCGAAGCGCACCCGGGGGTTGCGCTGGTTCACGCCGTCGAACCAGTTGTGGTGGTAGGTCACCCGCAGCCGGCCGCGGTCCTGGCTCCCGTTGCCGTCGCTGTGCCCGACGAGGGAGTTCTTGTCGTGGTCGGAGAACCGGTTCCAGGAGATGGTGACGAGGTCCGAGCCGCGCTTCGTGTCGACGCTGCCGTCGTAGCCGTGGCTGAACGAGTTGTGGTCGACCCAGACGTTCGTGGAGCCCTCGATGTTGACGGCGTCGTCGTCCCAGCCGCTGAAGGCGATGTTGCGGATGACGACGTTGCGCGCCTCGTACACGCTCAGGCCGCACCCGGTGACGGCCGCGGCGCGGCCGTCACCCAGCACGGTCGTGTTGGACCCGACGCGCAGCATGCCGGAGCAGCGGATGGTGCCGGACACCCGGACGACCTTGGGCGCGTCACCGGCCACGGCCGCGGCCAGGGCGTCCGCGCTGGTCACGGTCGTCGGTGCGGCTGAGCCGCCACCCGTCGTCCCGCCGCCCTGGGAGGCCCAGCCCTGGGGGCCGTCGCCCGGCACGGGGGGTGCCGGGGGCGCGGGCGGCGCGGGAGGTGGTGCCGGAGCGGGGGGAGCCGGCGTAGGAGCGGGGGCCGAGGGCTCGGGGGCAGGTGCCGGCGCCCCGGAGCCCACCGGCACGAGCTCCCACTGCTGGTTGTACTGGTGCCGGTCCTGCTCCTGCGTCACCGGGGCCCCCGCGTCGCGGGAGCGGCCCTGCACCCCGACGGCCTGGCCGGAGTGCGCCGCCAGCAGGCGCACGAACCCGCCGCTGGAGGTCGCCAGGCGGAACCGCTGGTTGGCGCCGTCCAGGTCCCGGTACTGCCGCAGCTGCGTGCCCTCGTCGCGGTTCCACCGCCAGACGTCGAGGACCCGGCCGGAGTGCCGGGCCACCAGCTGGTAGCCGTCGCCGGACGGCTCCAGCCGGAACTGCTGGTTGGGCCGGTCGTTGCGCGGCCACTGGATGACCGGGGCGCCGTCGGCGGTGGACCCGCCGCGGACGTCCGCGACCAGGCCGCTCTGCCGGTTCTCCAGCACGTACCAGGTGGCGGTGTCGACGCCGGCCGCGTCCGCCGGTGCGGCGACGAGCGCGGTCGCGGCCACCAGCGCCGCGGCGCCGGCGGCGGTCACGGCGGCGCTGGCGCGCCTGCCGCCGGCCGCCCGGCGCCTGGTGGGTGTGGTCGTCCGGTGCACGGGTCCTCCGTCGTGGGGCTGGGAGTCGGGCCGCGAAGGCTAGCGACGGTAGGAAGGAGCCGCTCCCGGCCGGCTCTGTGAGCGGGCTCACATCACGGAGGGTCCGCGGGTGGCCACGGCCCCCTGGGGCGGACGGCGACACGCTTCGGCGGTGCCCTCCCTCACCCTCCGTCGCGCCGGCTTCGCCACGCCCGACCGGGTCGGCCGGGTCGGGGGCGCGGCGCACTAGGCTGGCCGCGCGCGGCGGACCGCACGCCGCGAGCCCCCGTCCCAGCCGTCCACTCCAAGGAGCACCCGTGGCCACCATCGAGGCCGTCGGAGCCCGCGAGATCCTCGACTCGCGCGGCAACCCCACCGTCGAGGTCGAGGTCCTCCTCGACGACTCCACCCTGGCCCGCGCCGCGGTGCCCTCGGGTGCGTCCACCGGCGCGTTCGAGGCCGTGGAGAAGCGTGACGGCGACGACGGGCGCTACCTCGGCAAGGGCGTCCAGCAGGCGGTCGACGCCGTGCTCGACCAGATCGGCCCCGAGCTGGTCGGCTTCGACGCGCACGAGCAGCGGCTCGTCGACGCGACGATGCTCGACCTCGACGGGTCGGACAACAAGGCCAACCTCGGTGCCAACGCCGTCCTCGGGGTGTCGCTGGCCGTCGCCAAGGCGGCCGCGGAGTCCGCCGACCTGCCGCTCTTCCGCTACCTGGGTGGCCCGAACGCGCACACGCTGCCCGTGCCGATGATGAACATCATCAACGGCGGCGCGCACGCAGACAGCGACGTCGACGTCCAGGAGTTCATGATCGCCCCGGTCGGCGCCGAGTCCTTCCGCGAGGCGCTGCGCTGGGGCGCCGAGGTCTACCACGCACTCAAGTCCGTGCTGAAGGGCAAGGGCCTGTCCACCGGCCTCGGTGACGAGGGCGGCTTCGCGCCCAACCTGCCGAGCAACCGCGACGCCCTCGACCTCATCGCCACCGCGGTGGACAAGGCGGGCTTCCGCCTGGGTGAGGACATCGCCCTGGCGCTCGACGTGGCCGCCACCGAGTTCTGCCAGGACGGCGCCTACGCGTTCGAGAAGCAGTCCCGCACGGCCGAGCAGATGGCCGACTACTACGCCGAGCTCGTGGCGGCCTACCCCCTGGTGAGCATCGAGGACCCGCTGGACGAGGACGACTGGGAGGGCTGGACTGCGCTCACGGAGGCCCTCGGCTCGAAGGTCCAGCTCGTGGGCGACGACCTGTTCGTGACGAACCCGGAGCGGCTGCGCCGCGGCATCGACGGCGGCGCGGCGAACGCCCTGCTGGTCAAGGTCAACCAGATCGGGACGCTCACCGAGACGCTCGACGCGGTCGCGCTGGCCCACCGCAGCGGCTACCGCTGCATGATGAGCCACCGGTCCGGGGAGACCGAGGACACGACGATCGCCGACCTCGCCGTCGCGACCGACTGCGGTCAGATCAAGACCGGCGCCCCCGCGCGTTCCGAGCGGGTGGCCAAGTACAACCAGCTGCTGCGGATCGAGGAGGAGCTCGACGACGCCGCCCGCTACGCGGGCTGGTCGGCGTTCCCGCGGTACGCGCGCTGAGCGGTCGACGGGCTGACGGGTCGACGGGCTGACGGGGTAGAGGGCGAGGAGGGGGACCGGTGGCAGGACGGCGACCGACGGCACCGCGCGGCGGCGAGCCGGGCCGTCGGTCCCCCGCGCCCGGGGTCCGGGGCACCGCCGCCGCGGGACGCCCCGCGCGCCCGAGCGGACGGGTGTCCTCCGGCCCGACCTCGCGGCGGCCGGCCAGCGCCGCTCGCGCCCGCAGCCAGCCGGCGCCGCCGCTGACCGTGCCGCGTGGCCTGTCGCGCAGGGCTGCGGTGCTGGCGGCGCTGCTGCTCGTCGTGGGTCTCGCCGTGGCGCCCTTCCTGCGTGACGCGGTGAACCAGGACGCGGAGATCGCGGCCCTCGAGCGCGAGGTCGCCCAGCGCAGGGACCGGGTGGCCGAGCTGGAGGGCCAGCTCGCCCGCTGGGACGACCCGGCGTTCGTCCGCGCCCAGGCCCGGGAGCGGCTGACGTACGTCATGCCCGGTGAGGTGGGCTACGTCGTCCTCGACGGGCCGCAGGACCCGGACGTGGTGGCCGAGGGGGCGGCGGGTGCGGGGGAGGCGTCGGCGGAGCGCCCGTGGTTCGGCGTCCTCTGGGAGTCGGTGCAGGAGGCGGACCGGGCCACCGGCGTGGGCGGCGAGCCCGCGGACCCGGCGCCGGCCCCCGTGCCGGCGCCCGAGCCGTGACCGGCCCCGACCCCGAGGACCTGGCGGCCGTCGGGCGCCAGCTCGGCCGACAGCCGCGCGGGGTCGTCGGGGTGGCGCACCGGTGCCCGTGCGGGCAGCCGGACGTCGTGGAGACCGTGCCCCGCCTGGACGACGGGACGCCGTTCCCGACCACGTTCTACCTCACCTGCCCCCGGGCGACCGGCGCCGTGAGCACGCTGGAGTCGCAGGGCCTGATGCGCCGGATGTCCGAGCGCCTGGCCGAGGACCCCGACCTCGCCGACCGGTACCGGCAGGCGCACGAGGACTACCTACGACGCCGGGCGGCCCTGGGCGACGTCCCGGAGATCGACGGGGTCTCGGCGGGCGGTATGCCGGACCGCGTCAAGTGCCTGCACGTGCTCGTCGCGCACTCGCTCGCGGCCGGACCGGGCGTGAACCCTCTCGGTGACGAGACGCTCGCCGAGCTGCGTGCGCAGGGGCTGGGTGACTGGGGCGCGGCGGGTCCGTGCGCGCCAGAGGGCGGGACGACGTCCGGCTGAGCGGCTGGCCCGGGTGAGCGGCGCGTCCGGCTGAGCGGCTGGCCCGACTGGGCTGCGCCGGCCGCGCGGTCAGCCGGCGACCAGCTCGAGCGGGTCGCGGTCGATGCCGAAGCGCTGGCGCAGGGCGCGCCGGGCGGCGTGCACCCCGCACATGCCGTGCACGGCGGGCCCGGGCGGCGTCGACGAGGAGCACAGGTACAGCCCGGGCACCGGCGTGGCGTACGGGTCCCACGTGGGCAGCGGGCGCATCGCCACCTGCCACGGCGTCATCGCCCCCGCCGCGATGTCGCCGTGCACGTAGTTGGGGTTGTGCCGCTCGGTCTCGGCGGCCGTCGTCACGGTGCGGTGCAGCACCAGGTCGCGGAAGCCCGGCGCGAAGCGCTCGACCTGGTCCGTGACCTCCTCGCCGATGTCGCGGGTCGACCCGGGGGGCACGTGCCCGTAGGCCCAGAGGGTGTGGTGGCCCTCGGGCGCCCGCGACGGGTCGACGACGCCGGGCTGGCTGGCGATGACGAACGGCCGGTCCGAGTGCCGTCCGGCGGCGACCTGGGCCTCGGCGGCCACCATCTCCTCGCGGGTGCCGCCGAGGTGGAGGGTGCCGGCGAGGTCGACCCCGGGTGCCTCCCACGGCACCGGGCCGCTGAGCGCGTAGTCCACCTTGCACGTCGCGCCGCCGTAGCGGAACGTCCCGAGCCAGCGCGTGTACCAGGCCGGCAGGTGCTCACCGGCGATCCGCACCAGCCCGGGCGGGGCGACGTCGCACAGCACGGCGCGGGCGCGGGGCAGCTCCTCCAGGGTGGTCACCTCGGAGTGCGTGACCACCCGGCCGCCCCGTCGCACCAGCTCGGCGGCCATGGCGTCGACGATGCTCTGGCTGCCGCCGCGGGGGATGGGCCAGCCGAGCGCGTGCCCGGCCGCCCCCAGCATCAGCGCCGCGCCGGCCGGCCCCAGCCCCCGCGGCGGGGCGATGGCGTGGGTGCCCACGCCGGTCAGCAGCGCGGGGGCGACGTCCCCGGCGAACCGGGCGTTCCACGCGGGGCTGCCTTGCTCCAGCACCCCCAACCCGAACCGGACGAAGGTCGGCAGGTCCCGCGGGACGGACCGGTAGTCGCCGAGGACCGCGTCGACGAGGCCCCGCCAGTGCTCGGCCAGGGGCCCGAGCAGCGAGCGCCACGCGGGGCCGTCGCGGCCCAGGCCCTCGGCCGTCCGCTCGACGTCGCGGTAGGCCAGGCCGGCCCGGCCGCCGTCCAGCGGCTGGGCGTACTGCACCTCCGGCACGAGCATCTCGACCCCGTGCGCGGCGAGGTCGAACGCGCGGAAGAACGGCGACGCCAGGCCCATCGGGTGCACGGCGGAGCAGACGTCGTGGCGGTAGCCCGGCAGGGTGCACTCCGCCGTCCGCGCACCACCGCCGATGGTCGAGGCGCGTTCGTGCACCTCGACCTCCAAGCCCGCCCCGGCGAGCACGAGGGCGGCCGCGAGCCCGTTCGGCCCGGCGCCGACGACGACGGCGTCCACGGAGTCACTCACCGTCGCGACTCTGCCACGCGCGCCCCTGCCCCGCAGGTCCACCCCCTGTGCTCACGGCCACCCGGATCACTCACCGGTTGCTCGGTGCCCGGCCGTCGTGGCGAGCAACCGGTGAGTGAACTGAGCCGTGGTGAGCAAAGGGGAGGGGGGCGGGTCTGGGAGGGTGACGGCATGACGCGCGTGGCAGCGATCGACTGCGGCACCAACTCCATCCGGCTCCTCGTGGCGGACGTCGACGGGTCCGCGCTGACGGACCTCGACCGGCGGATGGAGGTCGTCCGGCTCGGGCAGGGCGTGGACCGCACGGGCCGGATCGCCCCCGAGGCGATGGCCCGGACGCTGGACGCCGCGCGGCGGTATGCGGCGGTCTGCGCGGACCTCGGCGTGGAGCGCACGCGGTTCGTCGCCACGTCGGCGAGCCGGGACGCCGAGAACGCGGCCGAGTTCGTCGCCGGCGTCCGCGACGCCCTCGGGGTGGAGCCGGAGGTGGTCTCCGGTGACGAGGAGGCGCAGCTGTCGTTCGTCGGGGCGACCGGTGAGCTGCACGGGCGGCACGCGGCCCCGTACCTCGTCGTCGACCTCGGCGGTGGGTCCACCGAGCTGGTGCTGGGCGAGGACGCCGTGCTGGCGGCCCGGTCCGTGGACGTCGGCTGCGTGCGGATGACCGAGCGCCACCTGCACGGCGACCCGCCGACCGCCGCCGAGGTGGCCGCTGCCGAGCGCGACGTCGCGGCGGCCCTCGACCTCGCCGCCGGCTCCGTCCCGTTGGAGCGGACCGCGACCCTGGTCGGTCTGGCCGGCTCGGTGACCACGGTGACCGCGCACGCCCTCGGCCTGGACGCCTACCGGCCGGAGCGCATCCACGGTGCCGTGCTTCCGGTGGGGGACGTCGTCGCGGCCTGCTCGGACCTGCTGGCCATGACGAGGCAGGAGCGCGCCGCGCTGCCGTTCATGCACCCCGGCCGGGTCGACGTCATCGGCGCCGGGGCGCTGGTCTGGCGCTCGGTCGTCGCCCGCGTCGCGGACCGGTCGGGGGTGTCCGAGGTCGTGACCAGCGAGCACGACATCCTCGACGGGATCGCCCTCAGCGTCGCCTGACCCGCCCCCGACGCCCGCCCCGCCCCGCCCGACGCCCGATCCGCACCACCAGCCCGGGTCGGACGGACACGCCGTCGCCGCGCGCGTCCGGACGGCGCGTCCGTCCGACTCGGTGCGCCACGGGTTGTCGGGCATACGGTAGGGGGGTATGGTGTTGCGCATGGAGCACGAGGGGCACGGCTACATCAGCGCCAAGGACGACTACCTCAAGCGCCTGCGCCGGATCGAGGGGCAGGCCCGCGGCCTGCAGCGCATGGTCGAGGAGGAGAAGTACTGCATCGACATCCTCACCCAGGTCTCCGCGATGACGAAGGCCCTGCAGTCGGTCGCCCTCGGGCTGCTGGAGGACCACCTCGCCCACTGCGTCGTCGACGCGGCGGCGAAGGGCGGGCCCGAGGCCGACGCCAAGGTCAAGGAGGCCTCCGAGGCCATCGCCCGGCTCGTCCGCTCCTGACCGTCCGCTCCTGACCCGTACCCGACCACCCACCGGAGGAGAACCCATGAGCACCGCCACCTACACCGTCACCGGCATGACCTGCGGCCACTGCGTCAGCTCGGTCACCGAGGAGATCTCCGAGCTGGACGGCGTCCAGTCCGTCGACGTCGACCTCGCCACCGGTGCCGTCACCGTCACGAGCGAGTCCCCCCTCGACGAGTCCGCCGTCCGCGGCGCCGTCGAGGAGGCCGGCTACACCCTCCAGTGAGCACCCCCGTCCGGCTCGTGGCGTACGTGGCGGCGCTCGCCGTCGCGTTCGCCGCGGCCCTCGGGCTCGGCGCCGCCCTCGACCCGCTGGCCGCCGAACCGCCCGCGCACGCCGACGCCGCGGACGGCGGTCACGCCACCGGTCCCGAACCGGGCGCGGACGCCGCGGCGACGGAGCCGCCGGGCGGCCTGCTCGTGGCCCAGGACGGCTACCGCCTCGACCTGGTCGCCGACGTGGTGCCCGCCGCCGCGTCCGCCGACCTCGCGTTCCGCGTCCTGGGGCCCGACGGCGAACCGGTGACCGCCTACACCGAGGCCCACGAGAAGGACCTGCACCTCGTGCTGGTCCGCCGGGACCTGTCCGGCTACCAGCACGTCCACCCCGTGATGTCCGCCGACGGCACCTGGACGGTCCCCGTCGACCTGTCCGTCCCCGGCGCCTACCGCGTGCTCGCGGACTTCGTGCCGGCCGGCCGGGACGACGGCCTCGTCCTGGGCGCCGACCTCGTCGTCCCGGGCGCGCTCGCACCCGAGCCGCTGCCGGCGGCCGCGGCCACCACCGAGGTGGACGGGTACACCGTGCACGTCGACGGCGGGCTCCGAGCGGGCCGGGAGTCGACGCTGTCGTTCACCGTCAGCCGCGACGGCGAGCCCGTCACCGACCTCGAGCCGTACCTCGGCTCGCTCGGGCACCTCGTCGCGCTGCGGCAGGGTGACGTCGCCTACCTGCACGTCCACCCCGACGACCACGGCGACGAGCCGGCCGACGACCACGCGGACGACCACGCGGACGACGCGACCGACGACCACGCGGACGACGCGCAGGTCGCCTTCCGCGCCACCGCCCCCTCGCCGGGGACCTACCGGCTGTACCTGGACTTCCAGCACGACGGCGTCGTCCGCACCGCCGAGCTGACCGTGGAGCTGACCGAAGAGGTGACCTCGTGAGCACGCGCACCACGCCCGACCCGGCCGTCGGGACGCTCGGCGGCCCCGCCGCCGGCGAGATCGAGCTGTCGATCAGCGGCATGACCTGCGCGTCCTGCGCCAACCGGATCGAGCGCAAGCTCAACAAGCTGGACGGCGTCACCGCGACCGTGAACTACGCGACGGAGAAGGCGAAGGTCACCTTCGCCGACGGGGTCACGACCGACGACCTCGTCGCGACCGTGGAGTCCGCCGGGTACGGCGCCCGGGTGCCGGCCCCGCCGGCCGCGCCGGGCTCCACCGCCGACGCCGAGGCGGCGGCCTCGCCCGCGGACGACGCCGTGGCCGCGCTGCGCCGACGGGTCGTCGTCTCGGCGGTGCTCACCGTCCCGGTCGTCGCGATGGCGATGGTGCCGGCCTGGCAGTTCACGTACTGGCAGTGGCTGTCGCTGACGCTGGCCGCGCCGGTCGTCGTCTGGGGGGCGTACCCGTTCCACAAGGCCGCCTGGACGAACCTGCGGCACGGCAGCACGACCATGGACACCCTCGTGTCGATGGGCACGCTCGCGGCGCTCGGGTGGTCGCTCGTCGCCCTCTTCTGGGGCACCGCAGGCGTGCCCGGCATGGTCCACCCGTTCCGGCTCACGATCGAGCGCGGCGACGGCCTGGCCAACATCTACCTGGAGGCAGCCGCCGGGGTGACGACGTTCATCCTGCTCGGCCGGTACTTCGAGGCGCGGTCCAAGCGCCGCGCCGGCGCCGCGCTGCGCGCGCTGCTGGAGATGGGCGCCAAGGACGTCGCCGTCCTGCGCGGCGGGGTCGAGGTCCGGGTGCCCGTCGCCGAGCTCGCCGTCGGCGACGAGTTCGTCGTCCGCCCGGGGGAGAAGATCGCCACCGACGGCGTCGTCGTCGACGGCACGTCCGCCGTGGACGCCTCCATGCTCACCGGCGAGTCCGTGCCCGTCGAGGTCGCCGTCGGGGACGACGTCACCGGCGCCACCGTCAACGCCGGCGGCCGGCTCGTCGTCCGCGCCACCCGGGTCGGCTCCGACACCCAGCTCGCGCAGATGGCGCGGCTCGTCGAGGACGCCCAGAACGGCAAGGCGGAGGTCCAGCGGCTCGCCGACCGGGTCTCCGGGGTGTTCGTCCCCGTCGTCATCGCGCTGGCGGCCGCGACCCTCGGGTTCTGGCTGGGCAACGGAGCCGGTGCGTCCGGGGCGTTCACCGCCGCGGTCGCCGTCCTCATCATCGCGTGCCCGTGCGCCCTGGGGCTGGCCACGCCGACGGCCCTCATGGTCGGGACCGGTCGTGGCGCCCAGCTCGGGATCCTCATCAAGGGCCCCGAGGTGCTGGAGTCCACGCGCCGCGTCGACACCGTCGTGCTCGACAAGACCGGGACGGTCACCACCGGCCGGATGACGCTGCACGACGTGGTCCCGGCGGACGGCGAGGACGCGCAGGTGGCGCTGCGCCGCGCCGGTGCGCTCGAGGACGCCTCGGAGCACCCGATCGCCCGCGCCGTGGCCGACGCCGCGCGTGAGCGCGGCGCGGACCTGCCGGGTGTCGAGGGGTTCGCCAACGTCGAGGGGCTCGGCGTCACCGGGCGGGTCGAGGGCGTCGACGTCGTCGTCGGGCGGCCGGGCCTGCTCGCCGACCGCGGCATGACCGTCCCCGACCAGGTCGCGGAGGCCGTGGGCGCAGCCCAGCGGCACGGTCGCACCGCCGTCCTCGTCGGCTGGGAGGGCCGGGCCCGCGCGGTCCTCGTCGTCGCGGACACCGTGAAGCCGACGTCCGCGGAGGCGGTCCGGCGGCTGCGGGGGCTGGGGCTGACGCCGGTGCTGCTCACCGGGGACAACGCGGCCGCGGCGCGCTCCGTGGCCGCCGAGGTCGGCATCGAGGAGGTCGTCGCCGACGTCCTGCCCGCCGACAAGGTGGACGTCGTCACGCGCCTTCAGGGCGAGGGCAAGGTCGTCGCGATGGTGGGGGACGGCGTCAACGACGCCGCCGCGCTCGCGCAGGCCGACCTCGGCCTGGCGATGGGCACGGGCACCGACGTCGCGATCGAGGCGGCGGACCTGACCCTGGTGCGCGGGGACCTGCTGGTCGTGCCGGACGCGATCCGGCTCAGCCGGCGGACCCTCGGCACGATCAAGGGCAACCTGTTCTGGGCGTTCGCGTACAACGTCGCGGCGGTCCCGCTGGCGATGGCGGGGCTGCTCAACCCGATGCTCGCGGGTGCGGCGATGGCGTTCTCGTCCGTGTTCGTGGTGACGAACAGCCTGCGGCTGCGCGGCTTCCGCGCCACGACGGGCTGACGCGCGGCGTGCTGCCCCACCCCCTGACGGGCGAGCCGTTCCCGTCCCCGGTGCCGCCGGGGACGGGGTGGCCGGGTGACGCGGCCCGGCCGCGCACCCGACGGGCCCGTGACGCCGGGGAGGTCGCGCGGCTGGCGGCGTCCGCCCGCTCCCTGGACGTCGTCGACGCGCGGTCGAGCGTGTGCCGGGCGTGCCCGCGGCTGGTGACCTGGCGGGAGGACGTCGCCCGCGCCAAACGGCGTGCGTTCGCCGAGGAGCCGTACTGGGGTCGGCCGGCGGCCGGGTTCGGCGACCCGGACGCCCCGGTGCTCCTGGTCGGCCTGGCGCCGGCCGCGCACGGGGCCAACCGCACCGGGCGCCTGTTCACGGGCGACCGCTCCGGGGACTGGATCTTCGCCGCGCTGCACCGGACGGGGTTCGCCAACCAGCCGACGAGCGCGCACGCCGGTGACGGGCTGGCGCTGACCGGCGCGCGGATGGTGTCCGCGGTCCGGTGCGCGCCGCCGGGCAACGCGCCGACGCCGCAGGAGCGCGCCACCTGCGCGCCCTGGCTGGACGCCGAGCTGAGGCTGCTGCCGCGGGTGCGGGCCGTCGTGGCGGTCGGCGCGATCGGGTGGGCCGCCTTCCTGGGTGCGGCGCGGACCGCGGACTGGGACGTGCCCCGCCCCGCGCCCCGGTTCGGGCACGGGGCCGAGGCACTGCTGCACCGGCCGGGCGGCGAGGCGGTGCACCTGGTGGGCACCTTCCACGTCAGCCAGCAGAACACCTTCACGGGCCGGCTCACCGAGCCGATGCTGGACGCCGTCCTGCTGCGGGCGCGGGCGCTCGCGGACCTGCCAGCGCCGGCCGCCGACGGGCCGCTGCCCGGCCCGCCGCGCGACTAGCCTGGCGCCACGCCCTCGTGGCCCAACTGGCAGAGGCAGGCGACTTAAACTCGCCGGGTTGTGGGTTCGAGTCCCACCGAGGGCACGTCCCCGCCGGGTGACCAGCGCGTCGGGTGCCCCGCCGTCGTCCGACCGGGTGCCGTCGCCGCATCGTGACGTGATCTTCACGGTCTCGGGGAACGTTCCGCACGCCCCACGCATTACGTTGGGTACAGCGCCGTCGAGGTGACGGTGCTCGGTGCCGCGAGCGGATCGCGACGAAGGAGTGACATGCGGAGCAACAACCCCGTCTTCGCCCGGAGCGAGGAGTTCCGGAGCGGCGGCTACGCCACGTTCAACACCGGGGGTCAGCAGGGGTACGGCACGCAGCAGGCTCCGCAGTACGGCCAGAACCCGTACGCGGCCCCGCAGGCGCCCCAGTACGGCCAGGCCACCCAGCAGGGCCAGCAGTACTCGCCCGAGCAGCTCGAGCAGATGTACGCCCAGCCCCCGGCGGGTCCGGCGCAGACCGGGCGGATGACCTACGACGACGTCGTGATGCGCACCGGGATCATGTTCGCGGTGCTGCTGCCGGCGGCGGCGTTCTCGTGGTGGTCCCAGAGCGCGCTGCTGATGTTCGTCGGGCTCGGTGTCGGTCTCGTGCTCGGCCTGGTCAACGCCTTCAAGAAGGAGCCCGTCCCGGCCCTGATCCTGGCCTACGCCGGGTTCGAGGGCCTGTTCCTCGGCGGCATCAGCTTCCTGTTCGGCTCGCAGTGGGAGGGCATCGTCCAGCAGGCCGTGCTCGCGACGCTCGCGGTGTTCGCGGTCGCCCTGTTCGCCTTCAAGAGCGGCAAGGTCCGCGTCACGCCGAAGTCGCGCAAGGTCTTCATGATCGCCATCGGCGGCTACCTGCTGTTCTCGCTGGCCAACCTGGGGCTGATGCTCTTCGGCGTCGGCGGTGGCACCTTCGGCCCGCTGCGCGAGGGGCCGCTCGGCATCGCCGTGGGCCTGTTCGCGGTCGGCCTGGCGTCCTACTCGCTGGTGATGGACTTCGACTTCATCGAGCGCGGCGTGAAGAGCGGCCTGCCGCAGAAGTACGCCTGGACCGCCGCGTTCGGCCTCGTGGTCACGCTGGTCTGGCTGTACATCGAGCTGCTGCGCCTCATCGCGATCCTGCGCGGCGACGACTGACGCAGCCGGTCTGCACGACCACTCCGCGGTGACCACCCAGGACGACGTCGAGCGCGAGCTGCGCCGGGTCGCCGAGCGGGTCGTCTCGCTCGGCCCGGCGCGGCTCGCCCGGCCCTCCGAGGGCCACGAGGGCGCGGACCCCACCCCCCAGGGGAGGGTCCGCGCCCTCGCCGCGTACCTGGCCGACCTCGCCGCCGACCTGGAGGGCGAGCCGCGCCGCGCCGTCCCCGAGCTGGCCCCGCACGCCCTGGCCGACCAGCTCGTCGTCCTCACCCGGGACGCCGTCGCGGCGGCGCTCGACCACGGCGACCCTGCCGTCCGGGACGACGCGCTGGACGACGTCCACGCCCGCCTGGTCGCCCTCCGCCGCTCGTTGTGAAGCGTTACCGCGAAGGTGCCTCCCGCGCGCGGGGCGAGACTGGCCCGGTTGAGGTCACCCGGTTCCTCGGCGTATCGAGGGAACCTCGTCACGACGTCCGCCGCGACGAAGGGCTGTACGAGTTCCGACTCGAGGGTGGTGCGCCGGTACGGCTGCACGACATGGACCTGCGCAGCCTGGTGTGGCGACCCGGCGCGGCGGCGACCATCCTCCTGGTGCTGGAGTGGTCCGACGGCTGGGCGCCGACGGCGCTCGAGCGTACTCCGTTCGTGGTCATGGAGTTCACAGGGGCGACGGTCCTCGAGTGGGTCGAGGACGACGAGCCGCCGCGCCTGACGCGCGAGGTGACGCAGGACCCCTCGGGCCAGGTGAGCGGCTTGGACTGGGACGGCGCGTCGACGTTCACTCTGCAGACGCTGAACTGTCGCATCTGCTTCCGGGCCGCGTCCGTGCGCGTCGACGCCGTGGCCGGAGCCGGCGTCGCACGCTGGGTGGGTGAGCACGGAGGGCGGCCGTGATGAGGTCGGTCAGGCGGCGGCTGTGCCGCAGCCCGGCGCTCGCCCCGGACACGACAGCGGCGCCGTTCCGGTCCCTGAGGGGGACCGGAACTGCGCCGCTGTCGTGCGGGCGACCGGCGTGGTCGCCGGGTGACTCAGGTCAGCTGAGGCGCTCGTAGATGATCGCCATGCCCTGGCCACCGCCGACGCACATGGTCTCCAGGCCGAACTGCTTGTCGGCCGTCTGGAGGCCGTTGAGCAGCGTGGTGGTGATCCGGGCGCCGGTCATGCCGAACGGGTGGCCGAGCGCGATCGCGCCGCCGTGCACGTTCAGCCTGTCGTAGGGGATGCCGAGCTCGTCGGCGCTCGGCAGGACCTGCGCGGCGAACGCCTCGTTGATCTCGAACAGGTCGATGTCGTCGACGGTCATCCCGGCGCGGGCGAGAGCCTGGCGAGACGCCTCGACCGGGCCGAGGCCCATGATCTCCGGGGACAGGCCGGTGGCGCCGGTGGAGACCACCCGCGCCAGCGGGGTCAGGCCGAGGTCGCGGGCCTTGCTGTCGCTCATGACGACGAGGGCCGCGGCGCCGTCGTTCAGCGGGCAGCAGTTGCCGGCGGTGACGGTGCCGTCCTCGCGGAAGACGGGCTTGAGGGACTGCACGGCCTCCAGGGTGACGCCGGCACGCGGGGAGTCGTCGGTGTCGACCACGGTGCCGTCGGGCGCGGTGACCGGGGTGATCTCGCGGGCGAAGAACCCGTCGGCCTGCGCCTTCTCGGCCCGGTTCTGCGACTCGACCGCCCACTCGTCCTGCGCCTGGCGGCTGACCCCCTTGAACGTGGCGACGTTCTCGGCGGTCTGGCCCATCGCCAGGTAGACGTCGGGCAGGTTGCCCTGCTGTCGCGGGTCGGTCCACGTCTCGTTGGTGCGGGCCAGCTCGGCGCTGCGGGCCTGCGCGTCGCCGAACACCGGGTTCAGCCAGTCGTCGGTGCCCTGACCGGCCCCGGCGAAGTTCTTGTACCGGGAGACCATCTCGACGCCGGCCGACACGAACGCCTCGCCCTCGCCGGCCTTGATGGCGTGGAAGGCCATCCGGGTGGTCTGGACGCTGGACGCGCAGAACCGGTTCACGGTCGAGGCGGGCAGGTGGTCGTACCCGGCGAGGACGGCGACGACGCGCGCCATGTTCATGCCGTGCTCACCCCACGGCTCGGCGCACCCGAGGTAGAGGTCGTCGAGCTCGGCGGGGTCGAGGCCGGGGACCTTGTCCAGGGCGGCCTTGACGATGGTCGCCGCCAGGTCGTCCGGGCGGACGTCCTTGAGGGAGCCCTTGAAGGCCCTCCCGATCGGCGAGCGGGCGGTGGAGACGATGACGGCCTCGGGCACGGGTGCTCCTCGGTGCTGCGGCGGCGTCGGCCACCGGTCGGTCGGGTCACCTCGATGCTACTGACCGGTACCCGGGCCGTCCGGTGAGGAGGACGTGGGGGAGGTCACCACCGCCAGGTGGGTGCGCTGCGTCAGCGGCTCAGGCCGGCCGCCGGTCGCCCCTCGTCGTCCCGGTCCTCGTCGCCCGGGTCCTCGTCGTCCCGGTCGTCGGCGTCGAGGTCGGTCGCCACCCGGGCCGAGGGCACGGGACGGCGGCGCGCACCGGCACGACGGGCCGCCCGCACCTCGGCCTCGTCCGGGACCGTCGCGGCGGCCACGGCCGAGGACGGCCGGCCCTCCTCGTCCAGGGGCCCGGCCGGGGCCGGTGGTGTCGCAGTGGCCCGGGCACCCCGGTCGCCGCGGGGTGGGGCCACGGGTGCGGCCCCGTCCTCGGCCGGGCCGTCCGGGGCGCCGGTCGCCTCCGGGTGCGGCGCCTCGACGTCCGGCAGCGGCTGGCGGCGCCGTCGCAGCAGGACCGCCCAGCGACCGGCCCGCCCGCGCTCGCTGCCGCCGACGCTCGTCCCGGTGACCTCGGTGCCGGGCTGGTCGACCGCGGCCACCGCCGCCGTCGCGACCGGGGCCACGCCCTCGCCGCGCCTGCGTTCCGGAGCCCGCTCCGCCCCGCCGTCCGGCCAGTACCCCGCGGCGGCGCACGCGCTCGGGAGCAGCGCGGACGCGCACCGCGCGTACCCGGCGGCCGACGGGTGGAACCGGTCCTCGCTGAACAGCTCGTGCGGCGAGGCGTCGAACTCCGGACCGAGGACGTCGCCCAGGGAGACCGTCCGCCCGCCCGCCTCGACGACCGCGATGGTCTGGGCAGCCGCGAGCTCGCGGCTCATCCGGCGGGCCACCGCGCGCAGCGGCTGGGCCAGCGGCCGCACCGTGCCCAGGTCCGGGCAGGTGCCGACGACGACCTGCGCGCCGGCGTCTCGCAGCCGCTGCACCGCGCGCGTCAGGCTCCGGACGGCGTCGGTCGGCTTGACCCGGTGCGTCACGTCGTTCGCGCCGACCATGACCACGCACACGTCGGGGGAGGGCACGGCCCCCAGCAGCCGGTCCACCTGCTCGCCCAGGGCGGCGGACTGCGCGCCCACCACCGCGACCGTCGTCAGCCGCACCGTGCGCCCCGACACCGCGGCCAGCCCCGTCGCGAGGATGGCCGCCGGCGTCTGCTCCGGGGTGTCCGCGCCCAGACCGGCGGCGGTCGAGTCGCCGAGCACCGCGAGCTCGAGCGGCGTACCGGGACCGGAGCCGTACAGACCGTCCGCAGGGGGGTGGTCCACCCCGAACGGCTGCCCGATCCGCCACCGGGCGTGCTTCGCCTCGGCCGCCAGGAGCCCGACGCCCAGGGCGCCGAGCGCCGTCAGCCCGCCCCCGCCGAACGCGGCGGCCGCGGCGATACGCCTGGCCCTGCTGGCTCGGGACACCGGACCTCCTCCTCGGGCGGCGCGCGGCTGCGCGGACCGTGATCATGAGGCTAACCCTCCAGCCCCCGTGGCCGCGGGCCGCCCGGAGGGTCGTCACCTGCTCGTCACGTGCGAGCATGGGCCGGTGAAGTACGCCGACTCCGTTCTCGACCTGATCGGCAACACGCCGCTGGTCAAGCTGTCCAAGGTCACCGAGGGCATCGCCGCCACCGTGCTCGCGAAGGTCGAGTACGTGAACCCCGGCGGGTCCGTGAAGGACCGCATCGCCATCCGCATGGTCGACGCCGCCGAGCGCTCCGGCGCCCTGCGCCCCGGCGGCACCATCGTCGAGCCCACCTCCGGCAACACGGGGGTCGGTCTGGCCCTGGTCGCGCAGCAGCGCGGGTACTCGTGCGTCTTCGTCTGCCCCGACAAGGTCGGCGAGGACAAGCGCAACGTGCTGAAGGCGTACGGCGCCGAGGTCGTGGTCTGCCCCACCGCCGTCGCCCCGGACCACCCCGATTCCTACTACTCGGTCAGCGACCGGCTCGTCCGCGAGATCGAGGGCGCCTGGAAGCCGGACCAGTACTCCAACCAGGAGGGGCCGGCGTCCCACTACGCCACGACCGGGCCGGAGGTCTGGCGCGACACCGACGGCCGGGTGACGCACTTCGTCGCCGGTGTCGGCACCGGCGGCACGATCACCGGGACCGGCCGGTACCTCAAGGAGGTCTCCGCCGACCGCGACGGCGGGCCCGTGCAGGTCGTCGGCGCCGACCCGGAGGGCTCGGTCTACTCCGGCGGCACCGGCCGCCCGTACCTGGTCGAGGGCGTCGGCGAGGACTTCTGGCCGACCGCGTACGACCCGTCCGTGCCGGACCGGATCGTCGCCGTCAGCGACGCCGACTCGTTCGCCATGACCCGGCGGCTCGCCCTCGAGGAGGGCTTGCTCGTCGGTGGGTCCTGCGGGATGGCCGTCGTCGCGGCCCTCGAGGTGGCCCGGGACCTCGGCCCGGACGACGTGGTCGTCGTCCTGCTCCCGGACGGCGGACGCGGCTACCTCGGCAAGATCTTCAACGACCGGTGGATGGCGTCCTACGGCTTCGCCGAGGCCGACGCGGAGGCCACGGCCGCCGACGTGCTGCGCGGCAAGACCGGTGACCTGCCGGCGCTGGTGCACACCCACCCGTCGGAGACGGTCCGCGACGCGATCGAGATCCTGCACGAGTACGGCGTGTCGCAGATGCCGGTCGTCAAGGCCGAGCCGCCCGTGATGGCCGGCGAGGTGGCCGGCTCGGTCAGCGAGCGGGACCTGCTCGACGCCGTCTTCTCCGGGACGGCGCAGCTCGCCGACCCGGTCGACCGGCACATGGGTCCGCCGCTGCCGCTCGTCGGCGGAGGCGAGTCCGTGACCGAGGTGCGCTCGGCGCTGATGAAGGCCGACGCGGTGATGGTCGTCGTCGACGGCAAGCCCGCCGGCGTCCTCACCCGGGCGGACCTGCTCGCGTACCTCGCCTCGTGACGCCGCGGAGGTGAGGGGCCGCCGCCCGGGGCCGGCGCCGGCGGGCCGCCGGCTGCCCCGACGCCTCGTCCAGCTCTACCTGGGGCTGGTCGCGTTCGGGGCGAGCATGGCCATGATCGTGCGCTCCGACCTGGGCAACATCCCCTGGGACGTGCTGCACCAGGGCGTCGCCCGCTCGACCGGGCTGTCCTTCGGCACCGTCACGGTCCTCGTCGCGGTGGCGGTCCTGGCGCTGTGGCTGCCGCTGCGGGAGCGGCCGGGCCTCGGGACGGTCAGCAACGCGTTCGTCATCGGCCCGGTGGTGGACGTCGCGCTCGCCGTCGTCCCCACCGGCCTCCCGCTGGGCTGGCGGGTGGGGCTGTTCGTCGCCGGGGTGCTGCTCAACGCGCTCGCGACGGCCGCGTACATCGGGGCGCGGTTCGGCCCGGGCCCGCGGGACGGGCTGATGACGGGGTTGGTGGCCCGCACCGGTGGGTCGGTCCGGTTGGTGCGCACGGGGATCGAGGTCGTCGTCGTCATCGTCGGGTGGGCGCTCGGTGGCACCTTCGGCGCGGGCACGGTGCTGTTCGCCCTGGCGATCGGCCCGCTCGTGCACGAGCTGCTGCCGCGGTTCGAGGTGCCGCTGGGCCGGTCGCCGCGCCGCGGCGACGAACCGGGCGCCGCTCCGCCGGCCGTCGCGCCGGGCTGACGTCGCGCCGGGCTGACGTCGCGTCAGGCCGGACGGCGAGCGACGAGGACGGCGTCCACGGCCACGCCGTCCCCGGTCTGCCGCTCGACCTCCTCGCACCGCAGCACCTCCAGGTCGGCGTCCTCGCAGTCCCGGCGCAGTGCGGTCGGGTCGTGCAGCAGGCGCGGGTCCTGCGGCCCGCCGACGCCCTCGGCGAGGTTGCGCAGCGCGTGCCCCACGAGCACCAGCCGCCCACCGGGCCGCAGCCACCGGAGGGCACGCCGGGCGACGTCGGGCACGTGCGCGAACGCGAGCACGACGAGGTCGTGCTCCGGCAGGTCCAGGGACCTCACGTCGCCGAGCAGCCAGTCGACGTCCAGGCCCTCGTCGCGGGCGAGGTCGGCGGCGCGCGCGAGGCCGGTGCGGGAGAAGTCCGTCCCCGTGACGCGCCACCCGCGGGCGGCGAGCCAGCGGGCGTGGCGGCCCAGCCCGCAGGCCACGTCCAGCGCGCTGCCCGCCGGCAGGTCCTCCACCTCCGCCACGACGAGGGGGTTCGGGGCGGTGTCGGCCACCGAGGCGGCGTGCGCGTCGTCCCAGCCCGCGGCGCCGCGCCCGGCGTCCTCGACGTCGGTGACCTCGACGACGACGTGCCGGGCGGGCTCCGGGGCGGCCTCGGCGCCGCAGGACGCCGGGCGCGGCGCACCGGAGCCGGGGACGGTGTCGACGACGACCCGCCAGGTGCGGTCGCCGACGGCCCAGTGCGTCTGCGTCCGGGTCCCCTCGGCCGTGCCCCCGCCGTCGGGTACGTCGTGCGTGCAGGTCGCGGTGAGCCGGACTGCGTCCCGCTGGTCAGGGGTCGGGTGCCGGTCGTGCAGGGCACGGCGCAGGGCGACCTCGGCGACCTGCCCGGCGGGGGCGAGCGCGGCGCGCCCGCGCAGGTGCTCGACGAGGAGCCGGCCCTGCGCGTGGGCGGTGACGACGTCGAGGGCGTCGTCCGGGACGAGCCGGCCGTACGCCAGGCCGTCAGGCACGACCAGGGCGGTCGCCGCGAACCGGTGGCCACCGAGGTGCGTGACCTCCCACGTGTCGTCCGGGGCCAGGCCGGTGAGGACGGCGGCCAGCGGGCGGCCGAGCTCGGCGCAGCACACGTCGCGACGGCCGTTGGTGCAGACCAGGTAGGTGGTGCCCATGGCGGTCGCGCCGTCCGGCAGGCGCCCGTCGCGCAGGTCGTCGAGCAGGGCGGGTACGTCCCAGCGGGTCACGTCGTCCAGCCTGTCGACCCGCATCCAGGCGCCGGCGCCCCCGGTCGCCGTCACGGCGACCAGCCCGACGCGCGGGCGGCCGGCCGGCCCGGGGGTCGCGCGGTGCCGCCGGACGAGCAGCGGGGTCACGCCGGCCGGTTTGAGCCGGTCGACCAGGTCCTGCCCGTGCGCGCCCAGTCCCTCCACGGCCCGCGCCTGCCAGGGGCCGCCGTGCTCGAGCAGCACGTACCCACCGGCGGGGGCGGCGCTGCCGGCCAGCGGCTCGCCGAGGTCCAGCGAGACCCGCGAGCAGGCATCGTCCCGGGTGCTGGTCACGCCGCGACGCTACCCATGCCCCATCAGCCGTCCGGCAGCGGGCGAGGTGCTGGCGTTGCTGCCGTCAGGGCCGGTGGTGGACGACGGGGCCGACGCGCAGCAGCGGCTCCTCGGTCGGGCGGGACGGCCGGTCGCCGTGGCGGGCCGGGGACGGCGTCGGGCCTCGGCCGGCCAGGGCCTCGAGCAGCCGCCGGTAGGCGGCCCGGACCTCGTCCAGATCCTCGGTCGGTCCCGGCCGGGTGCTGCTGTCGGGGTGGTGGCTTCGCAGGTGGTGCAGGTAGGCGCGCCGGACCTGCTCGCGGGAGGCGTCCTCGGGCACGCCGAGCACCTCGTGCGGTGCGCGCGGGACCACGTCGCCCTCCGTTCGCTACGGGCACGGGCCGGCCGGCGCCCCGGGGGGACGCCGGCCGGCCGAGCGGGTCACCGGCTGGTCGGACCGGGTCCGGTGGTCAGCCGGAGAGGGCCTGCCGACCCTCGGTCGGCGCCTTGATCTCGATCTTCCGCGGCTTCGCCTGCTCGGCGATCGGGATCGTCAGCCGCAGGACGCCCGCCTCGTACGAGGCCTCGACGCGGTCGACGTCCAGGGTGTCGCCGAGGAAGAGCTGCCGGCTGAAGACGCCGGTCGGCCGCTCGTTGACGACCATCTCGCGGTCGCCCGCCGAGGCCTTGCGCTCGGCCTTGACGGTCAGCACGTTGCGCTCGACGTCCAGCTCGATGGCGTCGGGGGAGACCCCGGGCAGGTCGAACGTGACGACGAGCGAGTGGTCGTCGCGCCAGGCGTCCATGGGCATGACGGCCGGGCGGTTGGTGGTGCCGAGCACCTGCTGGGTGAGCCTGTCGAGCTCGCGGAACGGGTCGGTGCGCATCAACACGGTGAACACCTCCTGAGTACACGGGTCATGCGTCGCGCACTCCCAGCCAGGACCTGCGCCCGCCCGCAACCTCGACGAGCCTCGGTCGATCTATGCTGGCTGGTACACATTTCTTATAGCACCGGCCAGGCGGCCGTGCAAGCACTCTCCGATGGAGAGTGCTAACTCGACGACCACGGAGGTGCGGGGTGGCGGAGGCGCGACCGTCCGGCCGGGACGACGACGCCGCGGTCTACGGCATCGGCGTGGCCGCCGAGCTCGCCGGCACCGGCGTCCAGAACCTCCGTGCGTACGAGCGCAGGGGTCTGCTCGACCCGCAGCGCACCGCGGGCGGCACCCGGCGCTACAGCGAGAACGACGTCGTCCGGGTGCGCCGCATCACCGTGCTGCTCGCCGAGGGCCTCAACCTCGCCGGAGTGGCGATGGTGCTCGACCTCGAGGAGGAGAACCGCCGGCTGCGTGACGGGCGGCCCAGGTCGGGTCGTGCGGGTGGGTGACGGTCGGACGGGGGTGGCCTGCCGACGTCGCGCGGGGGCGAACCGCCTCATGGCCCGTAGACGCGGCGGACGAGTGCGTCGAAGGCGCGGTCGGGCAGCAGGTGGCGCGTCCGCAGGATGGTCCCGGCGCCCCTGCCGGCGGCGTAGCGGGGGCGGGGGCGGGGTGTGGTCGCCGCGCGCACGATCGTGCGCGCCACAGCCTCGGGCCTGGCCGCCGTGACCGGGCTGCTGTCGACGCGCTCCAGCACCGCGGCGACGGCGCGGGCCTGGTCGGCGTAGGCCGAACCGGCCGACCGGTCGAGCATCCCCTGGCGGGCGATCGGACACCGTGCGGCGCGAGCTCGACCCGGAGGCTGTCGCTGAGTCCCTCCACGGCGAACTTGGTGGCGTGGTACCAGGCGCCCAGCGGCTCGTAGATGCGCCCGCCGACGGACGACACGTTGACCACCCGGCCCTGGCGGCGCTCGCGCATCCCCGGCAGGACGAGCTGGGTCAGCCGCGCGAGGCCGACGACGTTCACCTCCAGCTGGCGGCGGGCCTCGTCCATCGGCACGTCCTCGAGGGCGCCGTACGAACCGTAGCCCGCGTTGTTCACGAGGACGTCGACCCGTCCGTGCTCGGCGAGCACGCCCTGGACGCAGGCGGTCATCGACGCGTCGTCGGTGACGTCGAGTCGCCTGACGTCCACGCCGAGGGCGGCGAGGGGCTGCATGCGGTCGACGCGCCGGGCCGCGGCGACGACCGTGAACCCCTTGTCCTGCAGCTGGACGGCGGTCTGCTCGCCGATGCCCGACGAGGCGCCGGTGACGAGGGCGACGGGGGGTGCGGTCATGGCTTCTCCTCAAGAGGACAGTGATCTGTTATCTCGGGAGCGTAGGGCCGGGAGCTCAGCATGTAAAGCGACACCGTCCTGTTAGGCTCGCCGTGTGACGACCCCGGGCTTCCAGCGCGCGAGGACGCCGGAGCAGCAGCAGGAGCGACGCCGCGCCGTGCTCGACGCCGCCCGCGACCTCCTCGACAGCCGGCCGCTGGCCGAGATCAGCCTGCGCGAGCTCGGTCGCCGCGTCGGGCTCGCGACCTCGAACGTCGTCCGCTACTTCCCGACGCGGGAGGCGGTCTTCCTCGCGGTGCTGGTCGATGACTGGTCCGACTGGCTCGAGGACGTCGGCGAGCGGCTGGCTCGTCCGGGCGGGCCGGGGCCGCCGGCGGCGGCCCGGGCGCGAGCGGCCGAGGTGGTCGCCGGGACCCTCGCCGAGCGCCCCCGGCTGTGCGCCCTCGTCGCCGCCGCGCCCGCGGTGCTGGAGCGCAACGTCCCGCTCGAGACGGCCCGGGAGTTCAAGACCGCGGCGCTCGAGCGGACCGAGCGGCTCGGCCGCCTGCTCGCCGACGCCGTCCCCGGTCTCGCACCGCAGCAGGCCACGCGCCTGGCCGGGCTTGTGTGGGTCCTGGTGGCGGGTGCGTGGCCGATGGCCACACCGACCCCGGTCGTGCGCCAGGTGCTGGCCGAGCCCGGCTACGAGGCTGTGTGCGTGGACTTCGCCCCCGACCTCGGCGCCACGCTGAAGGTCCTGCTCGACGGGATGCTGGGACCCGCCTGAGTCAGGACGGCGGCAGCACGTCCGTCTGCGCGGGCACCTCGTCCTGCGGCAGCAGCCCGACGGGGCAGGTCAGCCCGTTCGGCCCGTGGTTGCAGTACCCGCCCGGGTTCTTGTGCAGGTACTGCTGGTGGTAGCCCTCGGCGTAGTAGAACGGCCCCGCCTCCTGCGCCGGACGCAGCTCGGTTGTGATCCGGCCCAGCCGGTGCGCGTCGAGCTCCTTCTGGAACGCCTCGCGGGTGGCCTCCACGGCGCGCTGCTGGCCGGGCGTCGTCCAGTACACCGCGGAGCGGTACTGCGTGCCGACGTCGTTGCCCTGCCGGTTCGCCGTCGTCGGGTCGTGGTTCTCCCAGAAGGCCTTCAGCAGCAGCTCGGGGGACGTGCGCCGCGGGTCGTAGGCGACGAGGACCGCCTCGGTGTGGCCCGTCCGCCCGGTGCACGTCTCCTCGTACGTCGGGTGCGCGGTGAAGCCCCCCGTGTAGCCCGCCGCCGTCGTGACCACACCGGGCAGCTGCCAGAAGATGCGCTCGGCGCCCCAGAAGCACCCCATCGCCACGTACAGCACCTCCGTGCCGTCGGGCCAGGGGCCCTCCAGCGGCGTGCCGAGCACCGCGTGCGTCGAGGGCACCTCGTAGGGCCGGTGGGCGCGGCCGGGCAGGGCCTCGTCCGCCGTGACCATCGTGCGGGCCAGCTTGCTGCCGAACAGCGACATGGTTCTCCTGCTCCTCGGGTGTCGTCCCCGGTGCCAACACCGCTGGCCCGCCGTGCGTTCCCCCGGCCGGTGACGGTGAGGTCACGGACGGCGCGGTGGCGTTCCGTCCCCGGGTCCCGGTGTGCCAGGGTGCCGCCCGTGAGCACGCGACCCGTGGGCGCCCGAGCCGGGCGCCCTGGACCCGCGCGCGACCCCGGCCCCTGGCCGCTGGTCGCGCTGCTCGTCGTGGTCCTCGTCGGCGTCACCGTCGTGGTGACCGCCGCGGGGCCGGTCTCGATCGAGCGGCCGCGCGTCACCGGCTTCGGCCTGGAGGTCCTCGTCGGCCTCGGCGACGAGGAGGCGCCCGCCGACCCGGCGTCCACTCCCGCGCCCGACGAGGAGGAGCCCCGGGGGCTGCCGGGGTGGACGGCGGTGGCGTGGCTGATGGCGATGCTCGGCGTCGTCGTGGTCGCCGTCCGCTGGGTCCTGGCCGCCCTGGCGGGCGAGGACGAGCCGCGGGACGGCTCACCCGAGGAGGACGTCGCCGGCGGCGACGCCCGCGCGACGGTCGGCGCCGTCCGGCGCGGCGTCCGGCGGGCCCACGAGGAGCTCGACCTGCCCGGGGGCGGCCGCTCCGCCGACGACGCCGTCGTCGCCTGCTGGCTGGCGCTCGAGGACGCGGCCGGCCGGACCGGCGCGCGGCGGCTGCCGGCCCAGACGCCCACCGAGTTCACCGCCGCCCTGCTCGGCGCGGTGGCCGCGGACCGCGAGGCCACGGCCGAGCTGCTCCGGCTCTACCAGCGCGCCCGCTTCGGCTCCACGCCCCTGCCGGGCGAGGCCGTGCCCGCGGCCCGGCGGGCGCTGGAGCGGATCGCCGCGAGCCTGCCCGACGCCACGACCGGGGACGGTGACGCCGCGCGCCCCGCCGGACCCGTCGCTCCCGCCGACCAGGGGACGGCCAGTGCGTGACGCGGACGGCGGCCCCGGGGTGCTCGGCCGCGTCACCGTCCCGGCGCTGGCCGCCGCCCTGGCCGGTGCGCTGGCGTGGGTGGCCGGCGCGGACGTCGGCCACGCCGTGCTCGTGGCCGTGGCCGTGCTGCTGGTCGTCGCCACCGCCCGCGCGCTGGGCGGCGGGTCCCAGGGCACGTGGCCGCCCGCCCCGGAGGACACCAGCGGCACGGGCTGCCACCTGGTCCAGCTGCAGGCGCGCGCCCTGACCGAGTGCGAGCGCGACGGGGACCGGTTCGAGCGGGTGGTCGCCCCCCGCCTGCGGGTGCTGGCCACCGGGCGGCTGCGCGCCGCCGGCCACGACCCCGCGTCACCGGCCACGCGGGACCTGCTCGGCGCCGACCTGTACGACGCGCTGCGACCCGGCCGGGCCCCCCGGCGGCCGGGGCAGGTCGTGCAGCGGCTGCTCGACCGTCTCGACGAGATCGACCCGCCCCGGCCGGTCGGCCGGGGCCGCGCGACCGACGTCGTCCCGCGAACCACCAGCGGGGCGCAGACCCCGACCGCCGTCCCGCCCCTTCGAGAGGACCTCCACGGATGAGCACCGCACCAGGCACGGGACCCGACCCGTCCGAGCAGCCCGCTCGCCCCCCGACACCGGGCGAGGCGCCGGTCGAGGCGGCACCGGTCGCGGCTGCACCGGTCGAGGCGGCGACGGTGGCCGACGTCGCCTCCGTCGGCGCGCGGGTCCTCGACCGCGTCGGGTCCGTCGTCGTGGGCCACCGCGAGCCGATGACCCTGGCGCTGGCCGCCGTCCTGGCCGGCGGGCACGTCCTGCTCGAGGACGTCCCCGGGATCGGCAAGACGCTGGCCGCCCGGTCCCTGGCGTCGGCGCTGGGCCTCGACTTCCGCCGGCTCCAGTGCACCCCCGACCTGCTGCCCGCCGACGTGACCGGGTCCTTCGTCTACGACCCGGGGCAGGCCGAGTTCGTCTTCCACCCCGGCCCCCTTTTCACGGGCCTGCTGCTCGCCGACGAGGTCAACCGGACGCCACCGAAGACCCAGTCCGCGCTGCTGGAGGCCATGCAGGAGCGGCAGGTCACCGTCGAGGGCCGCACGTTCGCGCTCCCGCAGCCGTTCCACGTCCTGGCGACGGCCAACCCGGTCGAGTACGAGGGCACCTACCCGCTGCCGGAGGCCCAGCTCGACCGGTTCCTGCTGCGGCTGGCGTTCGGCTACCCGGGCCACGAGGAGGAGGTCGGCGTCCTGGACCGCCGGCTGGCCCGCCGCCAGGAGGAGGCGACCGTCGAGGCCGTCGTCGACGCGCAGGGCCTGCGTCGCCTGCAGCGCGGGGTCGAGACCGTGGACGTCGACCCCGACGTCGTGGACTACTGCGTGCGCCTGGCCGCCTCCACCCGCGGCCACCGGCTCGTCGAGGTCGGTGCCTCGCCGCGGGGCTCGCTCGCGCTCGTCCTGGTGGCCCGCGCGCTGGCCGTGCTGGACGGCCGCGACGCGGTCCTGCCCGAGGACGTCAAGGCGTGCGCCGTCCCGGCGCTGGCGCACCGGCTGACCCTGACCACCGAGACCTGGTCCAGCGGCACGAGCGCCGTGGACGTCGTCCGGGACCTGCTCGACCGCGTGCCGACCCCGCCGTCGCGGCGGGCGGCGTCCGGCGACGGCGAGGGCCGGGCGCCCGGCGACGCGCAGCCGGACCCCCGGGCCGCCGCGACGCGGGGCTGAGGTGGCTGAGGTGGCCCGGCCTGTGCGGCGCAGGTCCCGCGACCACGAGGACGACGGCGGCACGGGCGACGTGCTGCCCGACGACCCCGCGGCGCCGTCCGCTGGTGGGACGGCCGCCGGTGCGTGGGACGACACCCACGACGAGGCGGACCTCGACCCGGACGACGACGGACAGGCGACCGGCACGGAGCACCTCGACGAGGGCAGCGGCTGGCGCGTCGGTCCCGCGCTGCAGCGGGTCGTCGTCGTCACCGGGACGCTGCTCGCCGCCGCGCTGCTGACCGGCCGGGCCGACGGCCTGCTGCTCGCCGCGCCGCTGCTGGCCGGCACCGTGCTGGCCCTCGGCGACGGGCTGCCCGAGGTGACCCGGCGCGCCCGGGCCGCCGCCCGCCAGGACGGTCCCCGGCCGTGGCCGGTCGCGACGGCCACCGCCCCGCTGTCGGCGGCCCAGGGCGCGCACCTGCCGGTCCGCGTGGACGTGTGGCACGCCCACGGCGCCCAGCTCGCCGTCGTCCAGGTGCCGGACGGCGACGACCTGCCGCACGGCGGCTCGGTCGCCGTCCCCGTCGTCGACGGCACCGCCCGCGTCCGCGCCACGGCCCGGTTGCGGCGGTGGGGGGTGGCCACGGCGGCGCGCCCGGACCTGCTCGTCGCCGGTCCGGACGGCCTGCTGCTGCACGGTCCGCACCCGGGCTTCGACCGCCGCGTCGCGGTCCTGCCGGCACCCGAGCGGACGGCGCCCGCCCCGTTGCCACCGCGTGCCGCGGGGCTGGTCGGGGTCCACCGCACCCGCCGTCCCGGCGACGGGTCGGACCTGCTCGACGTCCGCGAGTTCCGTGCGGGCGACCGGATGCGCCGGATCGACTGGCGGGTCAGCGCGCGCAGGGGGTCCCTGCACGTGCGGCGCACCGCCGTCGACGCCGACGCCGAGGTGGTGCTCTGCCTGGACACCCGCTACGACGTCGGGGCGGACGTCGCGTCCTGGCCGTCGCCGCCCGGGCTGGGCGCGGCCGGCTCCAGCCGGGTCGGCAGCAGCCTCGACGTGAGCGTGCGCGCGGCGCTGACGCTGGCCGAGACCTTCCTGCGCCAGGGCGACCGGGTCAGCCTGCTCGACCTCACCCGCCCGCAGCTCAACGTGCCGCGCGGGACCGGCGTCCGGCACCTGCGCAGGATCCGCCGCCAGCTCGCGGAGGTGGGGGTGCACCTGCAGGCCCGGCGCCTCGTGCTGCGGCACGGAACCGTCCCGCCGGCCGCGGTGGCGGTGCTCGTCTCACCCGTGCTCGACGAGGCCGCCGCGGACCTCGCGGTCAGCCTGCGCCGCCGCTGCCGCGACGTCGTGCTGCTCGACGTCCTGCCGGGCGGCCTGCAGCCGCCCACGCGCTCGGGCGCCGAGCGGACGGCGTTCCGGCTGATGATGGCCGAGCGGCAGGAGCGGCTGCGGGCGCTCGCCGAGCACGGGGTGCTCGTCACCGACTGGGACCCGCTGCTGGTGCCCGTCCTGCTGCAGCGTGCCGTCCGGCAGCGCGGGAGGGCGGCATGAGGCCCGACGCCCCACGGGACGCGCCGGCGGGCACCCGGCCGGACGCCCGCCGGCTCACCGGCCTGCACCTGCGCGCCCTGCTGGCCACGACGGCGGTGCTGGCGCTGCTGGTGGCGCTGACCGGCGCGCCGGAGCCGCTGGACCCGTGGACGCTGGTGCTCAGCACGCTGATCGTGGCCGGCACGACGCTGGCGCCGGCGTCGCTGGTGCCGACCGCCTTCCTCCTGCTCGTCGCCGCGGGCGTCCTGTTCCGCGGCGACGCCGGGCCGGTGCAGCTGGTGCTGCTGGCGGCGCTGCTGCACGCCGTCCACCTGCTGGCGTCGCTGTGCGCGCTGGGGACGCCGCGGACGGCGTACGAGCCCGCCGCGCTGGTGCCGTCCCTGCGGCGGTGGGCGCTGGCACAGGTCGTCGTCCTGCCCGTCGCGGTCACCGCGGCGCTCGTCGCCGACGACGCCGCCGGCGGGCTGCCCGACGCCGTGCTGGTCGCCGCCGGCCTCGGTGCGCTCGCCGTGGTGGTCGGCACGGTCGCCCTCGGTCGCCGTCGGGTGCGCTGACCGGCTCGGACTACCCTCGGGCGGGTGAGCAGCACCGACGGCCAGCAGCCCCCGACCACCACCTGGGACGCCAGCGGGTTCAGCACCCGGGCGATCCACGCCGGGTCCGACCCCGACCCGACGACGGGTGCGGTGGTCCCGCCCATCTACCAGGTGTCGACGTACAAGCAGGACGGCGTCGGCGGCCTGCGCGGGGGGTACGAGTACTCCCGGTCCGCCAACCCGACGCGCGACGCCCTCCAGGAGTGCCTGGCGGCGCTCGAGCGCGGCGCCGCCGCGTTCGCGTTCGCCTCGGGGCTCGCCGCCGAGGACACCCTGCTGCGCACGGTGCTGCGCCCCGGCGACCACCTGCTGCTGCCCGACGACGCGTACGGCGGCACGTTCCGCCTCGTCGACAAGGTCGTCACCCGCTGGGGCGTGGAGCACACCCCCGTGGACCTGACCGACCTGGACGCCGTGCGGGCCGCCGTCCGGCCCGGGGTGACCAAGGTGGTCTGGTGCGAGACGCCCACCAACCCGCTGCTCGGGGTCGCCGACGTCCGCGCGCTGGCCGAGGTCGCCCACGAGGTGGGCGCGTTGCTGGTGGTGGACAACACGTTCGCCACCCCCTACCTGCAGACCCCGCTGCAGCTCGGCGCCGACGTGGTCGTGCACTCCACGACCAAGTACTGCGGCGGTCACTCCGACGTCGTCGGCGGTGCCCTGGTGGTCGGCGACGACGCCGTCGTCCCCGGCACCGGCGAGTCGCTGCGCGAGCAGCTCGGCTTCCACCAGAACGCGCTCGGCGCGGTCGCCGGGCCGTTCGACGCGTGGCTGACCCTGCGCGGGCTGAAGACGCTCGCCGTGCGGATGGACCGGCACTGCGACAACGCCGAGCGGGTCGCGCACTGGCTGCACGGTCGCGACGGCGTCACGCAGGTCATCTACCCGGGCCTGCCGGAGCACCCGCAGCACGCCGTCGCCGCCCGCCAGATGCGGCGGTTCGGCGGGATGGTGTCGTTCCGCGTCGGCTCACGGGACCGGGCGCTGCAGGTCTGCGAGCGCGCCCGCGTCTTCACCCTGGCCGAGTCCCTCGGTGGGATCGAGTCGCTGATCGAGCACCCCGGCCTGATGACGCACGCCAGCGTCGCGGGCTCGGCGCTCGAGGTCCCGGACGACCTCGTGCGCCTGTCGGTGGGGATCGAGGACGTCGAGGACCTGCTCGCCGACCTCGACCACGCGCTCGGGTGACCCGCCCGGTCCCGTCCCGCCGCGCCGGCGGGCGGCTCGTCGCGTGCGTGGACGTCGGCTCGACGTTCACCAAGGGCGTGCTCGTCGACGTCGACCCCGACGCGACCGAGCCGGTGATCGGCACCGCGTCGCACCCGACGACGCTGCCGGTGGTGACCGGTGGGCGGCGGGTCGGTGACGTCCTCGACGGCCTCGACGCGGTCGTCGCCGAGCTGACCGGCCGGCACGGCGCCGCCGGGGAGGTGCTGGCCTGCTCGAGCGCGGGCGGTGGGCTGCGGGTCGCGGTCGTGGGGTACGAGCGGGTGGTGACGGCCGAGGCCGGTCACCGGGTCGCGCTCTCCGCCGGCGGCAAGGTCGTCCACGTGCACGCGGGGGAGCTCGACGGGCCGGGCGTGACGGCGCTGCGCGCGGCCCGGCCGGACGTCGTCCTGCTCGTCGGCGGGACGGACGGCGGCAACGCGGACGTGCTGCGGCGCAACGCCACCCGGCTCGCCCGGGCCCGGGTCGGCGTGCCGGTCGTGGTCGCGGGCAACGCGGACGCCGCGCCCGAGGTCGCCGACGTCCTGGGGGCGGCGGGCCGCACGGTCGTCGTCGCCGCGAACGTGCTGCCGGCCATCGGCACGCTCGCCCCCCAGCCGGCCCGGGAGGCGATCCGCGAGGTCTTCCTGCGCCACGTCATCGGCGGGAAGGGCCTGTCCCGCGGGGGCCGGTTCGCGTCCCTGGTGCGCGGTGCGACACCCGACCTGGTGCTCGCCGGGGTCGAGGTCCTCGCGGACGGCGCCTCGCACGCCGGTGTGCCCGGTGCGGGCGACGTGCTCGTCGTCGACGTCGGCGGGGCCACGACGGACGTCTACTCCGTGCTCACCCCGGACGGGGAGGACGCCACCCTGCGCAAGGAGGTCGTCGCCCCCACCTGGCGGACCCGCACCGTCGAGGGCGACCTGGGGATGCGCTGGGGCGCGCCGGGCGTGGTCGACGCCGCGCTCGTCGAGCGGCTGCTGCACGACGGCGAGGAGCAGGGGCTGCGCGGGGCCGCGGCGCGTCGGGCCCAGGACCCCTCGCTGCTGCCGGCGGACGAGGCGGAGCGGTCCGCGGACCTGCGGCTGGCCGAGCTCGCCGTCACGGTGGCCCTGCGCCGGCACGCGCGCCCGAGCGGTCCGACGGCGGCCGGGCGGGACCTGCGGGACGTGACGGCGGTCGTGGGATCCGGCGGGGTGCTGCGGCACGCCGGCCCGGACGACGCGGCGGGCGTCCTCGCCCCGGCCACGGGCGACCACGCCGGTGGGTGGCGGGTGCCCCGCGCGCCGCGCGTGGCCGTCGACCGCCGCTACCTGCTCTTCGCCGCGGGGCTGCTGGCCGCGGAGCACCCGGTGACGGCGGCCCGCGTGGCCGCCGCCGTCGTGCGCTGAGGGCGCCGGCCGGGACCTCTGCCAGGATGCGCCCATGGCACCGACGACGCTGCCGGTCGGCCTCGCTGACATCGAGTCCGCCCGCGACCTGCTCACGGGCGTGATCCGCCCGACCCCGCTGGAGCACAGCCGCGCCCTGTCCGCCCTGGTCGGCGGGGACGTCCACCTCAAGTGCGAGAACCTCCAACGCGCCGGCTCGTTCAAGATCCGCGGTGCGTACACGCGGATGTCGCGGCTGACCGGGGAGGAGAAGGCGCGGGGGGTGGTCGCCGCGAGCGCCGGCAACCACGCCCAGGGGGTCGCCCTCGCCGGTGCCCTGCTGGGGATCGACGTCACGGTCTACATGCCGACCGGTGCGCCGATGCCCAAGCTGAACGCCACCCGCGGCTACGGCGCCACCGTCGTGCTGCACGGCAGCACCGTCGACGAGTGCCTGCAGCGCGCCCGCGCGCACCAGGAGGAGACCGGCGCCGTCCTGATCCACCCGTTCGACCACGTCGACGTGGTCGCCGGCCAGGGGACGGTCGGGCTCGAGGTCCTCGAGCAGTGCCCGGACGTGCGGACCGTGGTCGTCTGCACGGGCGGCGGGGGGCTGCTCGGCGGTGTGGCGGCCGCGGTGAAGGCGGTGCGGCCCGACGTCCGGGTGGTCGGCGTGCAGGCCGAGGGGGCCGCGGCGTACCCCGGTTCGCTGCGCGCCGGTCACCCGGTCGCGTTGCGGCAGATGGTGACGATGGCCGACGGCATCGCGGTGGGCTGCCCCGGGGACGTGCCGTTCCGGCTCGTCGCCGACCTGGTGGACGACGTCGTCACGGTCGGGGAGGAGCAGCTGTCCCGCGCGCTGCTGCACCTGCTCGAGCGGGCCAAGCTGGTGGTCGAGCCGGCGGGTGCGGCCGGCGTCGCGGCGCTGATGTCCGACCCGCAGCGCTTCGAGCCGCCGGTGGTCGCGGTGCTGTCCGGCGGCAACATCGACCCGCTGCTCATGCTGCGCGTCATCCGGCACGGCATGGCCGCCGCGGGGCGGTACCTGCAGCTGCGGGTGGTCACGCCCGACCGCCCGGGTGCCCTGGCGCGGCTCCTGGCGGTGCTGGCCGACAGCGACGCGAACGTGCTGGAGGTCGAGCACGTGCGCACCGGGGCGACCCTGGCGGTCGACCAGGTGGAGATCGGGCTCCAGCTGGAGACCAAGGGCCCGGAGCACTGCGAGGAGGTCGTCGGCGCGCTGCGGGACGCGGGCTACCACCTGCGCGCGTGACGGCCGGCGCGTCGGTCGCGGCGGGACGGGAAAACCCGTGGACGGGCTGTCGGTGGTGGGGCCTAGCGTGCCGGTGTGGACCACGACGGTGCGGGTGACATGGCGAGCGGGACGGGTGGGGGTGGCCGGGCGGGTGGCGGCGTGCCGCAGGTCGCGGTCCGGGCTCGGGGCCTGGTCAAGCGGTACGGGGACGTCGTCGCGCTCGACGGGGTCGACCTCGACGTGCCGCGGGGGACGGTGCTGGGCCTTCTCGGGCCGAACGGGGCGGGCAAGACGACGTGCGTGCGGGTCCTGACGACGCTGCTGGTCCCCGACGCCGGGAGCGCCGAGGTGGCCGGGGTGGACGTGTTGCGCGACCCGCGCGGCGCGCGGGAGCGGATCGGGCTGTCGGGTCAGTACGCGGCGGTCGACGAGTACCTGACCGGGTTCGAGAACCTCGACATGATCGGTCGTCTCTACCACCTGGGGCGCCGCCGCAGCCGCGACAGGGCCCGCGAGCTCCTGGCCCAGTTCGGCCTGGAGGACGCCGCGGACAGGCCGGCGCGCACCTACTCCGGCGGCATGCGCCGCCGCCTGGACCTGGCGGGGGCGCTGGTCGCCCGGCCCCCCGTGATCTTCCTGGACGAGCCGACGACGGGGCTCGACCCGCGTAGCCGGACCGGCATGTGGGAGGTCATCCAGTCCCTCGTGGCCGACGGCGCGACCCTGCTGCTGACCACCCAGTACCTGGAGGAGGCCGACGTGCTGGCCCACGACATCGTGGTCATCGACCACGGGCGGGTCATCGCCCGCGGGACGGCCGACCAGCTGAAGGCCCAGGTGGGCGGTGAGCGCCTCGACGTCACCGTCGAGGACGTCACGCGGCTCGAGGACGCGCAGCGCCTGCTCGAGCCGCTGGCCGTCGGCCCGACGCACCGCGACGCGCACCGGCGGTCGCTGCGGGTGCCCGTCGCGGGCGGCGCGGCGGTGCTGACCGACGCGCTGCGGCGCCTCGACGCCGAGGGCATCGCGCTGGACGACGTGGGCCTGCGCCGGCCGACCCTCGACGACGTCTTCCTCACCCTGACCGGTCACGGCGCCGACGACCCGCGATCGACGGACGCCGACCGTGCTGACGGTGCCGAGAGCGCCGGTGAGCCGGTGGGTGCGGGGGAGGACGCGCGATGAGCCTGCTGCGTGCCGTGGAGGACGGCGCCGTCGTCGCCAAGCGCAACCTGATCAAGATCAAGCGGGTGCCCGACCTGCTCGTGTTCACGACGCTGTCGCCGATCATGTTCGTGCTGCTCTTCGCCTACGTGTTCGGTGGCGCGATCGACCAGGCAGGGGGCGGGCAGGGGTACCGCGAGTTCCTCATCGCCGGGATCTTCGCCCAGACGGTCGTCTTCGGGGCGACCATCACGGGCACGGCGCTGGCCGAGGACGTCAAGAAGGGCATCGTCGACCGGTTCCGCTCGCTGCCGATGGCGCCGTCCGCCGTGCTGACCGGCCGGACGCTCTCCGACGTGGTCAACAACGTGATCGTGCTCGTCGTGATGTCGGTGACGGGTCTGGCGGTCGGTTGGCGGATCCGGACGTCGGTGCCGGAGGCGCTGCTCGGGTTCGTGCTGCTGCTCGTGTTCGCCTACGCCATCTCCTGGGTCATGGCGTGGATCGGGATGCTCGTCCCGAGCCCGGAGGTGGTGAACAACGCGTCGTTCGTCGTCATCTTCCCGCTGACGTTCGTGGCCAACACGTTCGTGCCGCTCGACACGCTGCCCGGTCCCCTCCAGGCGTTCGCCGAGTGGAACCCGGTGTCGGCGGTCACGCAGGCGGCCCGCACGCTCTTCGGCAACCCGGACCCGAACCCCGCGGCGCAGGAGCCGACCTCCTGGGCGCTGCAGAACCCGGAGCTCTACACGCTGATCTGGGCGGCGCTCGTCCTGCTGGTCTTCGTCCCGCTCGCCAACGCGCAGTACCGGCGGTCCACCAGCCGCTGACGGCCGCTGCGGCTCCTGCGCAGGGCCCGGGCACCGCGCTGCCGACGGGAGCACCGACGACGAGACCCCGCCTCCCCGGCTGACCGGGGGCGGGGTCTCGTCGTCGGTGGAGCCGGTCCGTCAGGCCGTGTACGGGTGAGCGGACACGATCGTGACGCTGATCTCCTTGCCGTTCGGCGCGGTGTAGCTCGTGCTGTCGCCGGCCTTCTTGCCGTTGATGGCAGCGCCGAGCGGCGACTTCTCGCTGTAGACGTCGATGGCGCCGTCGGCGACCTCGCGGCTGCCGAGCAGGAAGCGCATGGACGCCCCGCCGACCTCGGCCTCGACGACCATGCCGGGCTCGACGACCCCGTCGTCGGGCGGCGCCTGGCCGACCTTGGCGCTGCGCAGCAGCTGCTCGAGCTGGCGGATGCGGGCCTCCTGCTTGCCCTGCTCCTCCTTGGCGGCGTGGTAGCCGCCGTTCTCCTTGAGGTCGCCCTCCTCGCGGGCCGCCTCGATCCGTCGCGCGATCTCGATCCGCCCCGGGCCGGAGAGCTGGTCCAGCTCGGCCTTCAGGCGGTCGTACGCCTCCTGCGTCAGCCAGGGGGCGTTGCTCGTCTCGGTCACGGTGTCTCCTCGGTGCGGTCGTCCTGTCGGCCTCGGCCATGTCCTGCTCGCCGGGCACTGCGCTCGGACGGTTCGGCACGTCGAGCGCCCGGGTGCCCGCTGCTGGACCCCGGGGGGCGACGTGGTAAACGTCCAGGTTAGCAAGATCGGGGCGCGCCGGGCACATCGCACGGGGACCGCACCGGGGGGCGGACGGCCGCGGGACGGCTGGGTCAGGTGGTCGCGCAGCTCTCCACCAGGCCGGTCACCGCGCGCTCCTGGGTGGCGACCACGGTGGTGGTGCGGACCGTCCGCGAGGAGGCGGGTCCGACCTCGACGTCCGCGACGCCCACGACCGCGTACTGGGCGTTGAGCGCCTCCAGCCGGCAGCGGACCGTGGCGTCCTCGTCCTTGGTGACGTCGAACGTCACCCGCACCTCGCTGCTGCTGAGGACGGCGAAGCCGACGTCGTCGTGGACGACGTCCCGGTCGCCCAGCCCGATCCCCGCCCAGACCACCCACGCCAGCGCGACGGCCCCGGCGACCACCGCGCCCGTGCGTGCGAGCGTGCGGTGCCACGGCGGGCTGGCGTCGCCGTACCGCTCGGCGAGGTGGCTCGGCAGCGACCCCCCGGGGCGGGTCACCGCCTCCGGCCGCCGGTCGCCGGGTCGGCCGGGCGGCGGTGTCGGCCTGCTGCCGTGCTCGTGGTCCACCGGTGTCCTCGGGGTGCGGGTCGCGACGCGGGGTCCGGTCGCGACGTCGGACGGGGCCGCGGCGTGGAATGGTGCCGCGTCGGGGATGATTCTCCCCTGGGGGCGCGCGGGCGCGTCTCGCGGGCCCCGACATCGCACACCTCCCGGGAGGACCGACGTGCCAGGCACCACTTCCTCGTCGACGACCGATCCGACGGTCGAGCCGCTGCGGCTGATGGCCGTGCACGCGCACCCCGACGACGAGTCGAGCAAGGGCGCCGCCGCCATGGCGAAGTACGCGGCCGAGGGCGTGGAGGTCCTCGTCGTGACGTGCACCGGCGGGGAGCGGGGCGACATCCTCAACCCCCAGCTCAAGGACGACCCCGACGTCCTGCGCGACATCTCCGAGGTGCGCCGCAAGGAGATGGCCGACGCGATCTCCATCCTGGGGGTGCGGCACACGTGGCTCGGCTTCGTCGACTCCGGGTTGCCCGAGGGCGACCCGCTCCCGCCGCTGCCGGAGGGGTGCTTCGCGCTGGAGCCGCTGCACGTGGCCGCGGGGCCGCTGGTGCAGGTGGTCCGCGAGTTCAGGCCGCACGTGATGACGACGTACGACGAGAACGGCGGCTACCCGCACCCCGACCACATCATGTGCCACCGGGTCTCGATGGAGGCCTTCGAGGCGGCCGGTGACCCGGGGCGCTACCCGGGGACGGGGGAGCCGTGGCAGCCGCTGAAGCTCTACTACAACGCCGGCTTCAGCCGCTCCCGCATCCAGGCCCTGCACGACGCGCTCGTCGAGGGCGGCCACGAGTCCCCGTTCGGGGACTGGATGAAGCGCTGGGAGGACCGCGAGGAGCGGCCCATCCACTGCCGGGTGCACTGCTCGGAGTTCTTCGAGACGCGGGACCGGGCGCTGATCGCGCACCGGACCCAGGTGGACCCGAACGGCTTCTTCTTCGCGGTGTCCCGGGAGATGCAGGCCGACGTGTGGCCCACCGACGACTTCGAGATCGGCCGGAGCCTGGTGGACAGCCACGTGCCGGAGGACGACCTCTTCGCGGGGGTCCGCGGTCACGCGGACCTGGTGGCGCACGGCGGCAGCGCGCTGGCGGGCCGGTCGTGAGCGCGCTCGCCCTGCAGGCCGTCGCGGCCGTCGGCTCGGCGGCGACGGTCCTGGCGGGTGCCACGGAGCAGGAGCCCGACCCCACGTCGATCAGCCCCGGCCTCGTGGGGTTCCTCGCGACGTTCGCCGTCGTCCTGGCGTCTGTGGTGGTGTTCGTCTCCATGAACCGGCGGCTGCGTGGCGTGCAGCACCGGGCGCAGCACGAGGACCAGCCGGCCGCCGGGGCGGGCGGCGCCGGTCCGCAGGGCGCGCCCACGGGCACCTCCGCCGACGGCGGGGGCCCGGACCGGGGTGGTCTGCCGCGTCCGGCGTCCGAGGGGCACCACGGCCCGGCCGAGCGGGCCGCCGAGTCCAGCCTCGAGGACCCCGGCCCGGTGGCCGACGACCCCGGCACGGCGAGCGGGGACGACCTGCGCCGCTGAGCGGGACGGCGGTCAGAACTGCAGGCCCAGGGCCCACCCGCCGAGCAGCCACGCCATGACCGTGATGAGCACGACCCCGACGACGTTGAGGACCGCCCCGCCGCGCGCCATCTGGCCGATCGTCACCGCACCCGACCCGAACACGATCGCGTTCGGCGGCGTCCCGACCGGCAGCATGAACGCGCAGGTCGCCGCGAGCGCCGCGGGCACGAGCAGCGTCATCCCGTCCGCGCCGATGCCGAGGGCGACGCCGCCCAGCACGGGGATGAACGTGGCAGCCGTCGCGGTGTTGCTGGTGACCTCGGTCAGCATCAGCACGATCGCGACGACCGCTCCGACGAGCAGGACCGTCGGCAGCACGCCCAGGCCCTCGACCTGCGCCCCGAACCACGCGTCGAGCTCGCTGGCCGCGACGGCGGACGCCAGGGACAGGCCCCCACCGAACAGCAGCAGCACGCCCCACGGCAGACCCTTCTGGGCGTCGTCCCACTGCAGCGCCATGGTGCCCCGGCGGTCGGCTGGCAGCATGAACAGCACGATCCCGGCCGCGATCGCGATCGCGGTGTCGTCCAGCTCGCCGAGCCACGGGGCGGCCCGCTCGATCGCGCCGACGTTCATCAGCAGACCGGGCACGATCCACAGGAAGGCGGCGGAGCCGAACACCGCGAGGACGACCTTCTCGCCGCGGCTGGGCGGTCCCATCTCCTCCAGCTGGCCGGTGATCATCTCCCTGCCGCCGGGGACCTCCTCCAGGCCGGATCGGTAGAGCACCCGGGTGATGAGCACCCAGGCGACGGCCACGAAGACGACGACGATCGGCACCCCGAGCTGCATCCACTCCAGGAAGCCGATCTGGCGGTCCAGCTGCTCGTTGACGTAACCGGCGACGATCGCGTTCGGCGGGCTGCCCAGCAGCGTCCCCAGGCCCCCGATCGACGCCGACCAGGCGATGGAGAGCACGAGCCCGACGCCGAAGACCTTGACGGCGCGGTCGTCGACGACGTCCGTGATCGACTCGCCCCCGGCGACCCGCTGGGCCACGTCGTGGTCGTCGGCGCCGGCGTCGCCCGTCGACGAGGCGGCGCCCGTGCGCTCGACCACGAGGGTCAGCACGCTCATCGCGATGGGCAGCATCATCAGCGTCGTGGCGGTGTTCGACACCCACATGCTGAGGAACGCCGTGGCGATCATCATGCCCAGGACGATGCGCCGCGGGTGGGTGCCCACCGCGCGCAGGGTGAGCAGGGCGATCCGCCGGTGCAGCTGCCACTTCTGCATCGCGATGGCGATGAGGAAGCCGCCCATGAACAGGAAGACGATCGGGTCGGCGTACGGGGCCGTCGCCTCCCCGACGCCGAGGACGCCGGTGGCGGGGAAGAGCACGATCGGCAGCAGCGCCGTGGCGGACAGCGGGATCGCCTCGCTCATCCACCAGGTCGCCATCAGGGCGCCGACGGCAGCCACCGTGCGCGCCTCGGGGGTGATCTGCGTGGCCGAGCCCAGCGCCAGCCACACGGCGGCGGCCACCCCGAGGCCCAGGCCGCGGAACGCCCACACCGTGGTGGGGGACCGCCGGTCCTCGGTGCTGGCGGCCGGGTCGTCCGGGCCCTGCCGCCGGTTGCCGGGTCGTTCGTCCGTCCCGCGCGTGCTCGCCACGGACGACGACGCTACTCCCGTGCGACCGGTGTGTCCCGGTTCGTGACGGTGTCGGTTCGCGGTTCAGACGCCGAAGCGGCGCTCGCGCTCGGCGTAGGAGCGCAGCGCCCGCAGGAAGTCGACGCGGCGGAAGTCGGGCCAGAACGCCTCGCAGAAGTAGAACTCGCTGTGCGCGCTCTGCCACAGCAGGAACCCGGACAGCCGCTGCTCGCCGGACGTGCGGATGACCAGGTCGGGGTCGGGCTGGCCCTTGGTGTACAGGTGCTCGGCGATGTGCTCGACGTCGAGGTGCTCGGCGAGCTCCTCGATGCTCGTGCCCCGCGCCGCGTGCTCGTGCAGCAGGGAGCGCACGGCGTCGGTGATCTCCCGGCGGCCGCCGTAGCCGACGGCCACGTTGACGTGCAGGCCCTGTGCGCCGCGGGTCGTCTCCTCGAGCTCCTTGAGGTGGCGGGCGGTCCGGTCGGGGAGCAGGTCGAGGGCGCCGATGGGGTGGACCCGCCAGTGGCCCGAGGCCGCGATGCGGGTGACGGCGTCCTCGATGATGCCGATCAGCTCGGTGAGCTCGCGCTCGTCCCGGCTGAGGTTGTCCGTCGACAGCAGGTACAGGGTGACGACGCCGACGCCGACCTCCTCGCACCAGGTGAGCAGCTCCTGGATCTTGTCGGCGCCCTTGCGGTGGCCCTCGCTGGCCTCGGCGCCGAACTGCCGGGCCCACCGCCGGTTGCCGTCGAGCATGACGCCGACGTGGTGCGGGATCGTCTGCGGGGACAGCGAGGCGGCGAGGCGGCGCTCGTAGAGCCCGTAGAGCAGGCTCGGTCGGGGCATCGGGTCCTCCGCTGCGGTCGTCTGGGGCGGACCGCGGGTGGCCGGTCAGCAGGCGCCCGTCGTCCGCGGCGGGGCCACGCTACTCCCGCGGGAAGCGGTTGCGGGGCCTCGGCGACCACGGGTGGGCGCACCTGCACGTCACCGCCACGACTCGTCCACACCACCTGGACGCAAACCTACGGTCACGTAGGTTACTGACGCGTAGGTGCGGTACGCTCGGGGTATGGAACCGCAGCGCGAGAAGCACGACGAGGCTCCCGGCCGCCGTCCGTCCCTCGACTCCTCCCTGCGAGACGCCGCGGAGTCGGTCGAGAGCGCCGCCGAGCACGTCGGCCGCGCCATCAAGCCCCGCCTGCGCGGCTGGATCCACCTGGGCACCTTCCCGCTGGTCATCGCGGCGGGGGTGGTCCTGGTGGCGCTGGCGCCCGACGCGCGCAGCCGGTGGGCGGTCGCGGTCTTCGGCCTCACCGCGGCCCTGCTGTTCGGGGTCAGCGCCCTCTACCACCGCGGGACGTGGTCACCGCGGGTCGAGGGGGTTCTCAAGCGGCTGGACCACTCCAACATCTTCCTCATCATCGCGGGCACCTACACCCCGTTCGCGGTGCTCCTGCTGCCGCCCGGGCCGGGGCGGGTGCTGCTGTGGGTCATCTGGGCCGCGGCGCTGGCCGGGATCGCCTTCCGCGTCTTCTGGGTCGGCGCGCCCCGCTGGCTGTACGTCCCCGCCTACGTGGCGATGGGCTGGGTCGCCGTCGCCTTCCTGCCCGACTTCCTGCGCGGCGGCGGGCCCGCGGTGCTGACCCTCGTCGTCGTCGGCGGGGTGCTCTACACCGTCGGTGGGGTCGTCTACGGCCTCAAGCGCCCCGACCCCAGCCCCCGCTGGTTCGGCTTCCACGAGGTGTTCCACGCGCTGACCGTGGTCGCGTTCATCACCCACTACGTGGGCGTCTCGCTGGCGGTCTACGGGGACGCCGGCCCGACCGGCTGACCGCCCGGCTGACCGACCGGCTGGGCGAGCAGCCCGGCGGCGCAGCGCCGGCGTCCCGTCGACCTCAGCGCTCGTCCCGGCCGGGGCGGACCACGACGACGGTGCAGGCGGCGTGGCGCACGACCTGCTCGGCCGTGGACCCCACGACGAGACCGGCGAACCCGCCGGCGCCCCGGTGGGCGACGACCAGCAGGTCCGCGTCCTGCGAGGCGCTGACGAGCACCTTGGCGCCCGGCCCGTGGACCACGTGCCGGTGCACCTCCACCCCGTCGAGGTCGACCGCGGCCAGCGCCTCGTCCATCGAGCGCGTCATCGCCTCCTCGCACTCCCGCCAGCTCGGCACGGTCCCGAAGGGGGCGTCCGTCGCGGCGACCGCCGCGCCGACCCGCCACGCCCGGACGACGTGCAGGGGCAGGCCGCGCAGCCTCGCCTCGGCGACCCCCCAGGCGACGGCGCCACCCGCCGTCCGCGAGCCGTCGTAGCCGACCACCACCCCGGTGGGCGCGACCTCGAACCGGTGCTCCCGCTGCGCGTCCACGGCGCCCTCCCTGTCGTGCCGAGGGATCCTCCCGGATCCGACCGCCCGTGCGGTCGCCCTCATCGTGTCCGGCCGGGCCGGCCGCCGGTCAGGGTCGGTGGTCCCGTCCGGACCCCTGCCGGAGCAGTCGCTCCAGGAGCGGCCCTGCCCGGTGGGCGACCAGCTCGCGCACCGCCAGCACCGTGCTCGTCCGCTCCACGCCGGGGGACTGCAGCATCACGCGCGTCACCCGGTGCAGGTCCTCGGGGTCGCGGGCCACGACCCGCGCCACCACGTCGGCGTCCCCCGTCACCGCGTACAGCTCGAGCACCTCCGGGATGCGCTCCAGCGCACCCGCGATCTCCTCGATGTCCCCCTGGCTGATCTGCAGGCTGACGAAGGCCAGCAGGGGGTACCCCAGGGCGGGCAGGTTGACCCGCTGGCTGACGGGGCCGAGGGCCCGCCCGCCCTCCAGCCGGGACAGGTGCGCGTGCACGGTGTTGCGGGCGAGCCCCAACGACCTGGACAGGGCCAGCGTCGACGCGGACGGGTCCTCGTCCAGCGCCAGGAGCAACCGGGCGTCGATCGCGTCGATCCTCGTCATCCTGATCACCTCGGAGTGCGTGCGGGTTCGGATCATGAGCATTATGCGCAGGTAGACGAGGTGGTCTTGCGCACTCTGCGTGGCGACCGCTCCCATGAGGCCATGAGCGCGCACCCCGCGACCCCGCCCACGACCGTCGCCGCGTACCTGGCGCACCGGCTGCGCCAGCTCGGCGTCGAGCACCTGGTCGGGGTGCCCGGCGACTACAACCTCCCGCTGCTGGAGGGAGCCCTGGCCACCGGGTGCCAGCGGTGGGTCGGCGCGCGCAACGAGCTGAACGCCGGGTACGCCGCGGACGGGTACGCCCGTCGCCGCGGCCTGGCGGCCCTGGTGACGACGTACGGCGTGGGCGAGCTGTCCGGCCTGAACGCGGTGGCCGGCAGCTACGCCGAGAACGTGCCCGTCGTCCAGGTCACCGGGGCGCCACCGACGCGCGCGGCAGCAGCCGGGGACCTCCTGCACCACACCCTCGCGGACGGCGACCTCGAGCACTTCGTGCGCTGCTACCGCGAGGTGACCGCTGCCGCGGTCGTGCTCGACGCCCGGGACGCCGCCGAGCAGGTCGACGCCGCGCTCGAGACCGCGGTGCGCGAGCTGCGACCCGTGTACCTGGCCGTCCCCGTGGACGTCGCGACGGCGGCGGTGGACGGCGGCCGGCTCGCCACGCCGCTCAGCACGTCCGCCCCCGTCGACCCGGCCTCCTGCGAGGCCTTCGCGGTCGCAGCGGCGGGACTGCTGGACGACGCCGCCACCGGGACCGTCCTGGCCGGTCACGTGGTGCTGCGCCGCCGCCTGCAGGAGGGGGTGCAGGAGCTGGCGGCGGCCGGTGGCCTGGCCGTCGTGGACCTGGTGGCCAGCCGGGGCGTCGTGCCCTCGACGAACCCGTGGTACGCCGGGACGTACTGCGGTGCGCTCGGGGACAAGGAGGCGCGTCGGGCGGTCGACGACGCCGACGTCCTGGTGCACGTCGGGACCGCGATGACGGACGCCGTCACGGGGGCCTTCAGCCACCGGGACGACCCGGCGCGGACCATCACGCTCGGCGTCCGCGACGCCGTCGTCGCGGGCCGGCGGTTCCCCGACGTGCCGGTGGAGGCGGCCCTGGGCGCGCTGCTGGGGGTCGTGAACCGTCGCCCGCCGCGCGGGCGGGGGCGACCCGAACGGTCCGCCCACCTCGACGCGCCGGCGCCGCACCCCGGCGCGGTCCTCGACCAGCGCCTGCTCTGGGAGGGCGTCGAGGCGCACCTACCCGCCGGGACCACGGTGCTCGCCGAGATGGGCACGTCCTTCTGGGGCGCCGCCGCCATCGACCTGCCGGACGGCGCGAGCGTGCTCGCGCAGCCCGTCTGGGGGTCGATCGGCTACACGCTGCCCGCGACGCTCGGTCTGGCGCTGGCCGACCCAGGGAGCCGCCCGCTGCTCGTCATCGGCGACGGCGCGGCCCAGATGACCGTCCAGGAGCTCAGCACGATCGCGGCCCACGGCCTGACGCCGGTGGTGCTCGTGGTGGACAACGCCGGCTACACCATCGAGCGCGCGCTGCAGAGCCCCGAGGCCGGCTACCACGACGTCCCCGGGTGGAGCTGGGGTGAGCTGCTGCGGTCGATCGCGCCCACCGCGCCGGTCGCGACCGCCGTGGCGCGCACGGTCGGGGAGCTCGACCGCGCGCTGCGCGAGGCGTGGTCCCACGACGTCCTGACGCTGGTGGAGGCCCGGGTGGGCGCGCACGACCTGCCCGCCATGCTGGCCGACTTCGCGGCCGCCGTCTGAACCTGCCCGCGACGTCGGCGTCGGCGTCACGGGACGGGAATCAGCGGCCGGGGGCCCGCTCGACGGCGAGCGCGCCCACCGCGACGGCCACGGCGGCGGGGTCGCCGCTGGGCAGCTCGCAGACGAACCCCCGGCACACGTGCGCGGCCGGGCCGCCGTCCACCGGCCCGCGGTCGCGCAGCAGCGGCAGCCGCTGCGCGTCCGGTGCGGCCCCGTCCGCAGCAGCCACCACGGCACCGGGCGCGGGGGAGGCCAGCGCCACCCGGTGCAGGGCGGCCGTCCGGTCGTCGCCCGGAGGGCCGACGACCGCGACCTGCAACGGGCCGTCCACGGCCGCCTGGGCGACCGCGAGCCCCCACCCGGCGAACCGGGGGGCGCTGCCGCCCAGGGCGTCCACGACCCCCAGCGCCGCCTCCGCGGCCTCCCGGTGCCGGGCGGACCCGGTCAGCGCCGACCAGGTGAGCAGCGCACCCGCCGCCGCCGTCCACCCGCTGGGGGTCGCGTTGTCCGACGGGTCGCCACCGCGCCCCATCGGCTCCAGCGCCGGGTCGGCCGCCCGCGAGGAGGTGTCGTGGAAGCCGCCGGTGCCGTCGGTGAACTCCTCCAGGACCGTGTCGACCAGGCCGCCCGCGACGTCCGCCCAGGCCCGCTCTCCCGTCACCGCGTGCAGCGCGAGAAGCCCCTCGGCGACGTCCCCGAGGTCCTCGAGGACCGCCGGCGGGTCGCCGACCACCCCGTCCCGGGAGACGCGCCGCAGGTGCCCGTGGTCGTCGAGGTGGACGGCGACCAGCAGGTCCGCGACCCGCTCCGCCGCCGCGACCAGGTCGGGTCTGTCGCACAGGGCCCCGGTCTCGGCCAGGGCGGCCACCGCCAGCCCGTTCCACGCCGCGACGACCTTGTCGTCGCGGGCGGGCTGCGGGCGCGCGGCGCGCGCCTGGCGCAGCACCTGACGCGCCCGCACCCACCGCTCGCGCTCGGCGGGGTCCGCCCACACGTCCCTGGTCAGCCGCGCCGTCGACGTCCCGTGCTCGAAGGTCCCCTCCGGTGTGACGCCCAGCAGGCCGGCCGTCCACGCGCCGTCGTCCGGCCCGAGCGCCTCTCGCAGCGTGTCCGGCGTCCACACGTAGGTGGCGCCCTCCACGGCCCGACCGTCCACGGGCGTGTCTGCGTCCAGGGACGAGGCCAGCCCGCCCTGCGGGGTGAGCAGGTCGGCCAGCATCCAGTCGCACGTCTCCAGCGCGACCCGTCGGCCCGTCCCGTCACCGGTCAACCGCCACCAGTGCAGGTAGACGCGGGCGAGCAGGGCGTTGTCGTAGAGCATCTTCTCGAAGTGCGGCACCACCCACGCGGCGTCGACGCTGTACCGGGCGAAGCCGCCGGCGACCTGGTCGTACGTGCCCGACCAGGCCATCGCCCGCAGCGTGCGCTCGGCCAGCCCGCGCGCCCGGTCGGCGGTGGGGGCCCGCGTGGCGGCGTGCCGCAGCAGGAACTCGCACACCATCGACGGCGGGAACTTCGGCGCGCCGCCGAAGCCGCCGTGCACCGCGTCCTCCTCGCGGGCGAGCACCTCGACCGCGCGCCCGAGCCGCTCCGTCGTCGGCGCCCGCCGCCCGGCCGAGGCCGTCGCGTCCGCCCGCTGGCGCAGGGCCTCGGTGAGCCGGCCCGCCTGCCCGTCGACCTCGTCCCGGCGCTCGGTCCACGCCTGCCCCACGGCGCGCAGGACGTCGGTGAACGCGGGCATCCCCTGCACCGACCGGGGCGGGAAGTACGTCCCCGCGTAGAACGGTCGCGCGTCCGGGGTGAGGAACACCGTCATCGGCCACCCGCCGTGCCCGGTCATCGCGGTCGTCGCCTGCATGTACGTCGCGTCGACGTCGGGGCGCTCCTCGCGGTCGACCTTGACGTTGACGTACAGCTCGTTCATCACTGCCGCGGTGGCGTCGTCCTCGAACGACTCGTGCGCCATCACGTGGCACCAGTGGCAGGCGGCGTAGCCCACGCTCAGCAGCACCGGGACGTCGCGCCGGCGCGCCTCCTCGAACGCCTCGGGGCACCACGGCCACCAGTCGACGGGGTTGTCCGCGTGCTGGAGCAGGTACGGGGACGTCGCGTCGGCCAGCCGGTTGGTCACGCACCCACTGTCGCGCGCCCACCGCCGGGTCGCGATCGCGGAGTCACCCCTCGTCGACGACGACGCCTCGCCAGAACGCGACGTGGCCGGCGATCCGCCGCGCGGGCGGCAGCGGCTCGGGGTACTCCCAGGCGACGGCCTGCCCGGTGTCGCCGGCACCGGCGACGGACCAGTAGCGGGCCCTGCCCTTCCAGGGGCAGGTGCTCGTCTCGTCCGACTCCACGAGCTCGTCCCACCGGACCGCGTCCGGGGGGAAGTAGTGGTTGCCCTCGACGACCACTGTCGCGTCGCCCTCGGCCAGGACCTTGCCGTTCCACGTGGCTCTCATGGGGCCCTCCCGTCCTCGGAGACGGAACGTGCCGCGAGGACGGGGGATTCCGGGCCGGACGCCGGGACGGGCGTGCCGGACGACGCCGTAACCTCGGCGGGTGGTCGGTGCCGTGAGCAGGGGACGGGTGACGTGGTCGAGCTGAGGACGCGGGACGAGATCGAGCAGATGCGGCCGGCGGGACGGTTCGTCGCCGAGGTGCTGACAGCTGTCCGGGAGGCGGCCCGACCGGGAGTGAACCTGCTCGACCTCGACGCCCTGGCGCACCGGATGATCCGGGAGCGCGGGGCGACGTCCTGCTACGTGGACTACCACCCCTCGTTCGGTGCGATGCCGTTCGGCAAGGTGATCTGCCTGTCGGTCGACGACGCGGTGCTGCACGGTCTGCCGCACGACCGCGTGCTGCGTGACGGGGACTTGCTCTCGATCGACTTCGCGGCGTCGGTGGACGGCTGGGTCTGCGACTCGGCGACGACCTTCGTGGTCGGGACCCCGCTGTCACCCGAGCGCGCCGCCGCCGACGAGCGCCTGGTGCGGACGACGGAGGAGGCGCTGCAGGCCGCGATCGCGGTCGCCGTCCCCGGCAACCGGACGGGTGACCTGTCCGCGGCCATCGGGGCCGTCCTCAAGGGGGCGGGGTACCGGGTCAACACCGACTTCGGCGGCCACGGGGTCGGCCGGGAGATGCACGGCGACCCGCACGTGCCGAACGACGGCCGGCCGGGGCGGGGCTACCCGTTGCAGCCGGGTCTGGTCGTCGCGATCGAGCCGTGGGTGATGGAGACGACCGGCCGGGTCGTGCACGACCCGGACGGCTGGACGCTGCGGTCGGCCGACGGGTCGCGCGGTGCGCACAGCGAGCACACCGTGGCCGTGACCGAGGACGGGCCGCTGGTGCTCACCGCCCGCGGCTAGCGGCTCCACCGCCGCGAGCCTGGTCGGTGGTCACCGGACCCGGTACCGGAGGCGGACGACGCCGCGGGCGAACCGGTGCTCGTCGAGGAGGTCGAGCTCGACGCGCGCGTCGGTCCGCAGGGCGGGCTTGCGTCCGCCCAGGACGACCGGCCAGACGAACAGGACCAGCTCGTCGACCAGCCCGGCGGCGAGGGCCTGCGCGGCGAGGTCCGGGCCGCCGACCAGGAGGTCCCTGACGGCGGTGGCCTTCAGGTCGCGGACGGTGGCAGGGTCGAAGCGGCGCTCGAGCCGGGTCCGTGCCGTGAGGGGGGCCGCCAGGGTGGTGGAGTGGACGACCTTGTCGGCCGCCTGCCACACGGTGGCGAACCCGGCGCGCAGGTCCGACTGCGCGGCCAGGGTGGGGTCGGTCTCCCACACGGCCATGACCTCGTACATGCGACGTCCGTACAGGTAGGTCCCGGCGGAGCGCATGACCTCGGTGACGGCCGCGAAGACGTCGTCGTCCGGGGGCGCCCAGTCGAGCGCCCCGCGCGCGTCCTCGGTGCAGCCGTCGAGTGACACGTTCGACGCGTAGGTCAGCTTCGCCATGGTCGCTCCCCGCCTCGCTGCCGAGTGCCCTCGGTGCCCGACCCTAGGGGTGGGCGGTGACGCCCGACGTCGTCCGGGGCGAACTCGCACCGGTGACCTTCCGGCGAGCGGCGGCCCGGGTGCACCATGCCCGGGTGGGGTGGGTCGGGCTCGGGGGCGACCAGCCGGTCGGGCGGGACGACGAGCTGCGCCGGCTGGACGACGCGCACGCCGGCGCGATGACGGGCACCCGCCGCGCCGTCCACGTCACCGGCCCGGCGGGCATCGGCAAGTCCCACCTGGTCCGCGCGGCGGCGTCGCGCTGGGCCGCGGGCGGGTGCCCGGTCGCGTGGGGCACCTGCCGCGCACCGGTCGACGGGGGTGCCGCCGGCGCGACGCACGGCCCCTCCTGGGCTCCCGTGCTCGAGGCGTGGCGCGAGATCGAACGGGTGGGCGGCCCGCCGTTCGCCGCTCTGCTCACGGCGCTGTCCGGCCTCGGGGAGCTGCCCGCGGACGTCGCGCGCGGTTGGCTGCTCGACCAGGTCGACCGGACGCTGGAGCACGTCGCGTCGCCGCGCGGCCTCGTGCTCGTCGTCGAGGACGTGCACCACGCGGACCCCGCCACCCTCCAGCTCCTGGTCCACCTCGCCGGCGGTGCCGACGGTCGGCTGCTCCTGGTGACCACGGCGCGCACGGCCGTCACGGGAGTGGAGCCGGCGGTGGACCCGGAGGTCGACCCGGCGGCCTGGGCGGCACCCGGCCCGTTCGTGACGGCCGGCCTGGGCGAGGTGCTCGCGCTCGGGCCGCTCGACGACCGGTCGAGCGCCGACCTCGTGCGGGCCGTCGTGGCCGGGGCCGGCGGACGCGCGGACCCCGGCCAGGTCACCGCCGTCGTCCGCAGGGCCGGCGGCAACCCCTACTACGGTCGGCAGCTCGCCACGGCGCTGCTGTCCGGGGCGCGGGACCTGCCCGGGACGCTGCGCCGCAGCCTGCTGGAGCGGCTGCGCGCCGCCGGGCCGGACGTCACGACGGTCGTGGCCGCCGCGGCCCTCGCCCCCTGGCAGCGGGACCTCGACGGCGTGCTCGACGCCGTGCTGGGTGAGCGCTCCCGGGCCGCGCTGCGGCGCGCGCTGCGCACCGGCGTGGTGCTCCCGGCCGACCTGCCCGCTGCGGTCGGACCCGAGCACCCGCTGCTCGGCGAGGTCGCCGTCGACGTGCTGCCGCAGGACCGGCTGGTGCTCGTGCACCGCGTCCTGGCGTCCGCCGCGCGTGACCCGCAGGTCGCCGCCGAGCACCTCGAGGCGGCCAGGGACCGCCAGCGCGCCCTGGTCGCCTGGCTCTCGGCCGCCCGTGGCGCCGACCGCCGCGGCGACCACCCCGCCGCGGGCCAC
>NZ_BAAGTX010000018.1:0-102098 GCF_054781695.1 Thalassiella azotivora | reverse complement strand
GCCGCTGAGGCGGCCGCGACCCCCACGCCCACGCCCGTCCCCGAGGAGCGGCCCGCCCCGGCGCCCGCACCCGCGCCGGCGCCCGCCCCGGCGCCCCCGGCACCCGCACCGGCCCCGGGCGTCAGCGGCTACGCCGCGGAGCTCGTCGACGGGGTCAACGCCGAGCGGACGGCTCGGGGCCTGCGGCCGCTGACCGTCGACGAGTGCGCCCAGCAGTCCGCGCAGAAGTGGGCGGAGCACCTCGCGGCGACCGGCAGGTTCGAGCACCAGGACATGGGCACGATCCTGCGCCAGTGCGGCGTCCGCGGCGTCGGCGAGAACATCGCCATGACGTCGGGCAGCGCGCCGTCGATGGTCCAGATGTGGATGAACTCGCAGGGGCACCGCGAGAACATCCTGCGCGGCTCCTACACGGCCATCGGCAGCGCCGCGGTGAAGAACTCCCGCGGCCAGTGGATCGGGGTGCACGTCTTCGTCACCCGCTGACTTCGGCTCTGCGGTCAGTCCGGTGCTGACGGGTGCCAGGTGTGGACCACGGGCACCGCGGTGGGGTCCTCCCAGACGCACACCCGCCACTCCTCACCGCGGCTCATCGCCACCCGGTGGGCGGGGGGTGCGGGCAGGTTGCGCAGGCCGCGCTGCACCAGGTCGAACACGGCGAGGACGGCGACCGCCTCGACCGCGTCCCGCTCCGGGGTGTCGAAGGGGGCGCTCGACAACCATGCCTGGACGGGCTTCACCCCGGTGACGGTCAGGTCTGGCACGCCCAGCAGCTCGGTGACCTGGTCACCGGTGCGAGAGTCCCGGTAGTCCCCTACACCGCGCTGCGTACGGCCCGGCCCGTTGGCGATCGCAGTGACGAACCACTGGTCGTGGTTGATGCCGAGGTCGTTGAGCCATACGTAGAAGGTCCCCGAGTCCTCGAGGTGCTGCTCGGCGGCGGCGTGCGCGGTGGCCAGCCAGCTCGCCACGTCTCCGGGGCGATTGTCGGGGAGGGCCTGCGGGGCGGTGGGATCGAGCGCGGCCAGGTGGCGGCGCGCTGCGGCCAGCTCGTCGGCGAGCGGTCTGACGGACACCTGTCGATCCTGTCAGCGCCGCACCTCGCCCGCGTGCAGACCGGTCCCCCTCACTCGTCCGGGGGGCCGCGCGCTCACGCGCGGGCGAGCGCCTCGCAGGTCCCGCGCGCGATCTCGACGTCCTCGCGCGCGGCGAGGCACAGGACGCGGGCGGTCGAGCCCTCACCGGTGAGGTCCTCGACGTCGTCCACGCCGCTGCCGTCGGCCAGGGCGTCGTTCGCCGTGACGTCGAGCCGGACGCCCGCGAAGCCGAGCGCGTCGGCGGCGGCCGCCCGCACGACCGGTGAGCGCTCGCCGATCCCGCCGGTCAGGACGAGGACGTCGAGCCCGCCCAGGACGGCGACCAGGCCTCCGAGGTGCCGCGTCAACGACCACACCCAGGCGTCGAGGCCGAGCGCCGCGTCGGCGTCCCCCGCCTCGCGGCGGGCCAGCACCTCGCGCATGTCCTTCGTCCCCGCCAGCGCGGCGAGACCCGAGCGGGTCTCCAGCGCGTGCACGAGGTCGTGCGGCGCCTCGCCCTGCTGCACCAGCCACAGCAGCAGCCCCGGGTCGAGGGTGCCGCTGCGGGTCGCCATCACCAGGCCCTCCAGGGGCGTGAAGCCCATCGTCGTGTCGACGCTGCGCCCGTCCCGCACCGCGGTCAGCGACGCGCCGGACCCCAGGTGAGCGACGACCACCCGCCGCGCGTCCGGGACCAGCTCGCCGACCCGCCGCACCGCCCACCGCACCGACAGGCCGTGGAACCCGTAGCGGCGCAGGTCCCACCGCTCCCGCCACTCGACCGGCACGGCCGGCGTCGCCACCTCCGGCGGCAGGTCCCGGTGGAAGGCGGTGTCCGGGCACACCACCTGCGGCACACCGGGGAGGCGGTCCGCGACCGCGCGGACCGCCCTCACCGCCGTCGGCTGGTGCAGCGGCGCCAACGGGGTCAGACGCTCCAGTGCCGACAGCACCTCCGCGTCCACGACCGTCGGGGCGCTCACGTGCGGGCCGCCGTGCACGACCCGGTGACCGACCGCGTCGAACGGCCCGGCGCCCAGCGCGCCGTCCAGGTCCTCGAACGTCCCCTCGTCGGCGAAACCCGGTGCCGCGGAACCGTCCTCGCGCAGCACCCGCAGCTTCAGCGACGACGACCCCGCGTTGACGGTCAGGACCCTCATGCCGACGTCCCGTGCGGCCAGCGCCACCCGCTGATCGCCGGGTCGTCCTCGCCGTGGTCGCGCGTGTGCTGGTGCGCCGCGGCCCGCAACCGCTCCATCTCCGCCCGGACGTCGCCCGCCCGCCCGGCCAGACCGGGCACCCGGTCGATGACGTCCATCACGAGCCGGAAGCGGTCCAGGTCGTTCAGCATCACCATGTCGAACGGCGTCGTGGTGGTGCCCTCCTCCTTGTACCCGCGGACGTGGATGTTGCGGTGGTTCGTGCGCCGGTACGTCAGCTGGTGCACCAGCGACGGGTAGCCGTGCCACGCGAACAGCACCTGCTTGTCCGTGGTGAACACCGCGTCGAAGTCCTCGTCGCTCATCCCGTGCGGGTGCTCGGTGTCCGGCTGCAGGCGCATCAGGTCGACGACGTTGACGAACCGCACCCGCAGGTCCGGCAGGTGCGTGCGCAGCAGGTCGGCCGCGGCCAGCGCCTCCAGGGTGGGCACGTCCCCGGCGCACGCGAGGACGACGTCGCAGTCGTCACCGTCGCCGGAGTCGGTGCTCGCCCACGCCCACCGGCCGAGGCCGAGGCGGCAGTGCTCGTTCGCGTCGTCCATCGACAGGTAGTCGTGGGCGAGCTGCTTGCCGGCGACGACGACGTTCACGTAGTGCCGGCTGCGCAGGCAGTGGTCGGTCGTCGACAGCAGGGTGTTCGCGTCCGGCGGCAGGTAGATCCGCACCACCTCGGACTTCTTGTTCGCCACGTGGTCGAGGAAGCCGGGGTCCTGGTGGGAGAAGCCGTTGTGGTCCTGGCGCCACACGTGCGACGACAGCAGGTAGTTCAGCGACGGCAGCGGTTCGCGCCAGTCCAGCCCCCGCGTCACCTTCAGCCACTTCGCGTGCTGGTTGACCATCGAGTCGACGATGTGGATGAACGCCTCGTAGCTCGTGAACAGCCCGTGCCGCCCGGTCAGGAGGTAGCCCTCGAGCCAGCCCTGGCACAGGTGCTCGGACAGCACCTCCATCACCCGGCCGTCGAGCGCGAGGTGCGCGTCGTCGTCCGCGGCGTCCTCGGCCCAGGTGCGACCGGTGACCTCCAGCACCGCCTGCAACCGGTTCGACGCCACCTCGTCCGGGCCGAACAGCCGGAAGGTCGTCGGGTTGGCGCGAGCCACCTCGCGCAGCCAGCCGCCCATCACCCCGGTGGGGCTGTGCAACGTCGTCCCCGGCTCCGTCACCTCGACCGCGAACGGGTGGACGTCGGGCAGCTCGAACGGGCGGGTCACCGCGCCGCCGTTGGTGACGGGGTTGGCGCTCATCCGCCGCTCGCCGCGCGGCGCCTGCGCGAGGACGTCGTCGACGGGCCGGCCGTCGTCGTCGAACAGCTCCTCCGGCCGGTAGGAGCGCAGCCACCGCTCCAGCTCGGCCAGGTGCTCGGGGTTCTCGCGGATGTCGGAGACCGGGACCTGGTGCGAGCGCCACGAGCCCTCGACCCGGTGGCCGTCGACGACCTGCGGGCCCGTCCACCCCTTCGGCGTGCGCAGCACGATCATCGGCCACGCCGGGCGGTCGGCGGGGACGTCACCGTCGCGGAAGTCCGACTGGATCCGCGCCACCTCGTCCAGGCACTCGTCCATCGCCGCGGCCAGCCGCCGGTGGACGTCGGCGCTCGTCTCGCCGTCCTGTGGTCCGCTGACCAGCACCGGCCGGTACCCGTACCCGCGGAACAGCGCGACGAGCTCCTCCTCGGGGATGCGGGCCAGGAGCGTCGGGTTGGCGATCTTCCAGCCGTTGAGGTGCAGGATCGGCACGACCGCGCCGTCACGGCGCGGGTCGATGAACTTGTTCGAGTGCCACGACGTCGCCAGCGGCCCGGTCTCGGCCTCCCCGTCGCCGACGACGCAGAACACCGTCAGGTCCGGGTGGTCGAACGCCGCCCCGAAGGCGTGGGCGAGGGCGTACCCGAGCTCACCGCCCTCGTGGATCGAGCCCGGGACCTCGGCCGCGACGTGGCTGGGGATCCCGCCGGGGAAGGAGAACTGCCGGAACAGCTTCCGCATCCCCGCGGCGTCCCGGGTGACGTCCGGGTACACCTCGGACCACGTGCCCTCCAGCCAGGTGCTCGCCACGACCGCCGGACCGCCGTGACCCGGGCCCGTGACGAACAGGGCGTCGAGGTCGCGTTCGCGGATGCAGCGGTTCGCGTGCGCCCACAGCAGGTTCAGGCCCGGTGTCGTGCCCCAGTGCCCGAGCAGCCGCGGCTTGACGTGCTCCGTCCGCAGCGGCTCGCGCAGCAGCGGGTTGTCCAGCAGGTAGATCTGCCCGACGGACAGGTAGTTGGCGGCTCGCCACCACCGTTCCAGGGCGTCGACCTGCTCGTCGTCGAGCGGTCGGGGGGCGGGGCGGTTCGCGGTGTCGCTCGTGGCGGTGGACACGGGGCCTCCTGGTGGCGCGCTCGTCGGTCACCGGTGTGCGGGCCGCGGCTCCACCGCGGACCGCCGCCAGCATCCCGTGGCCCACCACCCCGCGCGAGGGGACCGAGGTCCCGAACCGGACGCCGGCACCCGACGGGGTCAGCGGGCCTCGTCGTCCTCGTCCAGCGGGACCTCGACCGCGGACTCCGCGAGGTCGCCCTCGGACGCCTCCGGGACGGCGTGCTCGCTCGCCTCCGGCGCCGGCACCTCCTCGTCGTCCTGAGGGCCACCGGCGGGCAGCTCCTGCTCCCAGCGGTCCGCCGGGTCGACGTCGTCCCGCCGCTCCATCGGTGCCTCGGTCACGTGCCTCACCTCCGTGGTCGGTGTGGTGCTGCTCGTCCCACAAACCCTAGGCCGGGTCGGGTGGTCGCGCGTCCGCTCCTCGTGGCCCTGCTTCCCGTGGTGCGGTCACGCTGGTCGCCGCCTCGCGGCCGACGGGACCGGTGGACGGCGTCCGACCCCGCGCCATGTCCACGGTCCGCGACACGGCCGCGGCCACCGGCACCGCGAGGAAGGCCCCCAGCACCCCCAGCACCAGTCCGCCGGAGGTCACGGCGAGGATGATGAGCAGCGGGTGGAGCGAGATCATGCTGCTCATCACGTAGGGCTGGAAGACGTTGCCCTCGATCTGCTGCACGAGCAGCACGAGGCCCAGGACGAGCAGCGCCTTCACCGGCCCGCCGTCGGCCAGGGCGACCAGCACCGCGACCAGCCCGGAGACGAACGCGCCGACGATCGGGAACAGCCCGCCGAACAGCACGAGGACCGCGAGCGGCAGGACGAGCGGGACGTCGAGCAGCCACAGGCCGAGCCCGATGAAGAGCGCGTCGAAGAAGGCGACCAGCAGCTGCCCGCGCAGGAACGCGCCGAGGGTCCACCACACCTGCCCGCCGACCGCGTCCACCGTCCGGCGGTGACGGGCGGGCGCCAGCTCCACGAACGGGCGCCACAGCCGCGGTCCGTCCTTGAGGCAGAAGAAGAGCACGACCAGGACGAGCAGCGTGCCGGTCAGGCCGCGGGTCACCGCGGCGACGGCGGCCAGCCCCTGGTCGACGACGGTGCCGCTGCCGATCCGGTCGAAGGCCTGCTGCGCGAGCTCGCCCGGGCTGCCCGGGCTGCCGGGCAGCGAGCGCAGGTCCACCGCGTCCTCCAGCTGCTCCAGCCCCCGCACCACGGAGTCGGCCAGCGCAGGCACCTGGTCGACCACCCGGGGGACCACGAGCCACGCCGGGACGGCGAAGACCAGCACGAGCAGCAGGACGAGCAGGAGGGCGCCGAGGGCACCGGGCACCCGGCTGCGCCGCACACGGGCCGCGACCGGGTCGAGCAGCGCGGCGGGGAACAGGGCGATGACCACGGCCACCACGACGACGCTGACGCGCCCGGCGACGTAGAGGACGGCCCAGGCGACGGCGAGCAGGCCGACCACCGCCCAGGCCATCCGGCCGACGCGGACCAGCCGCTCCGACGGAGCGGGCTCGCGCGCGGTGGGCATCGTCGTCCTCCGGTGCGGCAGTCGGTCGCTGGCGGTCTCCGGGGCAGTCTGGTGCCGTCGGACCCCACCCGCGAGACGGACGGACACGCCGTCAGCGGCGAACCGGTCACGGCGTGTGCGTCCGCCCCGCTGGGACAGCAGGTCGCTGCCGCGCGGCCACGAGGGGACGACGGGCGGCCGCGGGCGGCGGTCCGCAGCCGCGCGGTGGCGGGCCGGGTCGACCGCGCCGACACTGAGCGCGTGGCCACCACCAGCAAGCCCGCGCGCTGCACGCCCGACCAGGTGTTCGACGTCCTGGACGACGGCTGGACCTACCCGCTGTGGGTGGTCGGGGCGTCGCGGATGCGCGACGTGGACCCGGGCTGGCCGGAGCCGGGTGCGCGGCTGCACCACTCGGTGGGCCTGTGGCCGCTGCTCATCGACGACACGACGTCCTGCGTGGAGTACGAGCGGGGTCGCCGGATCCGGCTCACGGCCCGCGGCTGGCCGGCGGGCGAGGCCGACGTCCTCGTCGAGGTCGAGCCGAACGCGGACGGCTGCCTCGTCACCATCACCGAGGACGCCAGCGAGGGGCCGGGCACGCTCGTCCCCGGGGTGCTGCGGCACCCGGCGCTGAGGATCCGCAACGACGAGGCGCTGCGCCGGCTGGTGCTGCTCGCGGAGGGCCGGGCGGCCCACCGCGGCGACGGCAGCTGACCGACCACGACGGCCGGCCAGCGCGCCGGGACGACGACGGCCCCCGACCGAGGTCGGGGGCCGTCGCGCGTCGTGCCGGGCGGGGCCTGGAGTCAGTGGCCGTCGCCGCCCTGGTCCTTCAGCCGCTGGAAGGAGCGCCGGATCTCCTCCTCGGCGCCCTCCCGGCCGGTCCAGTGCGCGCCCTCGACGGACTTGCCGGGCTCGAGGTCCTTGTACGTCTCGAAGAAGTGCTGGATCTCGAGCCGGTGGAACCTGCCGAGGTCGTCGAGGTCCTGGATGTGGTCCAGCCGCGGGTCGCCCGCCGGGACGCACATCACCTTGTCGTCGCCGCCGGCCTCGTCGCGCATGTGGAACATGCCGATCGCGCGGCAGCGGATCAGGCAGCCGGGGAACGTCGGCTCGTCGATGATGACGAGGGCGTCCAACGGGTCGCCGTCCTCGCCGAGGGTGTTGTCGATGAAGCCGTAGTCGCTGGGGTAGCGGGTCGCGGTGAACAGCGTCCGGTCCAGCTTCATGCGGCCGGTCACGTGGTCGACCTCGTACTTGTTCCGCGTCCCCTTGGGGATCTCGATCGTGACGTCGAACTCCATCAGTGCCCTCCCGGTCGAGGCGTCGTGTGCGGGTCGCTGCTGGCCGGCGACGGAACGCTAGTGTCCACCACGGGGGACGGCCGCGCCGCGCGCCGGGGGTCTCCCCGGGGTGACGTTGGGCACGCGGGCGGTGACGAGGAGGCACGGTGGGACGGCGGCTGGTCGCGGGTGCCCTCGCGCTGGGCGTGGCGCTCGTCGGCGGCTACGCCGTCGCGGACGTCGCGGACGTCGTCCCCGGCGTCCTCACCGACGCACCGCTCCCACCACCGCCCGAACCGTTCCCGACCGCCCCGGGGGCGCGGGCCCCCGACCAGCCAGAACCGGTCGTGGACGCCGTCGACGCGTCGGCGCCGGTGCCCGCGCCCGACGCCCTCGGCGCCGTGCTCGCCCCGCTCGCGGCCGACCCCGCGCTCGGCCCGTCGGTGTCCGCCGAGGTGGTCGACGCCCTCACCGGCGACGTGCTGTGGACGCGGGACGGCTCCGTCCCCCGTGAGCCCGCGTCGGTCGTCAAGCTGCTGACCGGCGCCGCCGTCCTCGAGCAGCTCGGACCCGCCGCCGTGACCCGGACCCGCGTCGTCTCGGGTGTGACGCCCGACGAGGTGGTGCTGGTCGGTGGTGGCGACGTCCTGCTCGCGGTCGGCGAGGGGGACCCCGACGCCGTCGTGGGCCGCGCCGGGCTGGCCGACCTCGCCGACGCCACGGCCGCCGCGCTCGCCGCCGAGGGGCGCACGACGGTCGGCGTCCGCCTCGACGACACCCTCTTCACCGGACCGGCGACCAGTCCCGGGTGGTCCCCCTCCGACGTCGCGGCCGGGTACGTCGCGCCGGTCACCTCGGTCGCCGTGGACGCCGGCCGCACCAGCGCCGAGAACTACGCCCCGCGCCAGGCCGACCCGGCCCTGTCCGCGGCGACGACGTTCGCGGCCCTGCTCGCCGAGCGCGGCGTGACGGTCGCAGGGCCGGTGGCCCGGGCAGTCGCGCCCCCCGACGCCCCCGTCCTCGCGGAGGTCGAGTCCGCCCCGCTCGGCGACGTCGTGGGGCACATGCTGCGGGCGAGCGACAACACGGTCGCGGAGGTGCTCGCCCGGCTCGTGGCCCTGGACCTCGGACGCCCGGCCACGTTCGCCGACGCCGCGCCCGCGGTGCTCGAGCAGGTCGCCGCGCTCGGCGTGGACACGACCGGCGCGCGGCTGGCCGACGGCAGCGGCCTGGCGGACGGCTCGGCCCTGCCGGCCGGCACGCTCACCGAGCTGCTGACCGCCGCGGCCTCGGACGACCACCCGCGGCTGCGACCGCTGCTGACCGGACTGCCCGTCGCGGGCCTGGACGGCACCCTGGGCGACCGCTTCGGCGGCCAGGTGGCGGCGGCCGGCCAGGTGCGCGCCAAGACCGGCAGCCTGACCGGGGTGACGACCCTCGCCGGCACCGTCGTCACCGCCGACGGGCGGCTGCTGGTGTTCGCCGTCCTCGCCGACCAGGCGCCGCAGACGCTGCCGGCCCGCGCCGCGACCGACGCGTTCGCCGCCGCGCTGGTGGCCTGCGGCTGCCGCTGAGCGCGCCCCGTCCTCCCACCGGGCGCCGAGCGCGCCCGCGTCGGCGGGGGACGACGCCGCGTACGGTGAGCCGGTGACCTCCACCGCGCCGTCCGCCCAGAGCCCCGGGACCGCGGACACGGCCGCCGTCGACGCCCTCGTCGACTGGGACCTGGCCGTCCGCACCGCCGCGCGCCTCGTCCGGCCCGGTCCCGTCGTCTCCGCCCAGGAGGCGCAGGACGCCGTCGAGGAGCTGCGCGCGCACGCGGCGACGTCCACCGGCCACGTCGGCGCCACCACCGGCCTGCACGCCCGACCGGGCGAGGACGTCCTCGTCGTCGACCGCGTCGGGTGGGCCACAGCCAACGTCGCCGCGTTCCGCAGCCTGCTCGCCCCGCCGGTCGCCGAGGCCACCGCCCGCCGCGAGAAGCAGCCCAACCAGGTGGTCTCCGCGGTGGGCTCGCGGGTCACCGGCGCCGAGGTCGGCTCCCTGCTCGCGTTCCTGGCGTCCAAGGTCCTCGGCCAGTTCGACCCCTTCGCCGACCCGGGCGGCACCAGCACCGGGCAGGGCCGGCTGCTGCTCGTCGCGCCGAACGTCGTCCACGTCGAGCGCGAGCTCGAGCTCGACCCCCGCGACTTCCGGCTCTGGGTGTGCCTGCACGAGGAGACCCACCGGGTCCAGTTCGTCGCCAACCCGTGGCTGCGCGAGCACCTCGTCGGCCGGATCCGGTCCCTCGTCGGGGACCTTCTCGGCGAGCCCGGCGCGCTCGTCGACCGGCTCGGCGCGGCCGTGCGGCACCTGCCGGAGGTGCTGCGCGGGACCGGTGACGCCAGCGTCCTCGACCTGCTGCAGACCCCTGAGCAGCGGGCCGCGCTGGCCGAGCTGACCGCCCTGATGTCCCTGCTCGAGGGGCACGCCGACGTCGTCATGGACGACGTCGGACCGCAGGTGGTCCCGAGCGTCGCCACCATCCGCAAGCGCTTCACCGCCCGCCGCGCCGGCAAGCCCGGGCTGGACCGGGTGCTGCGCCGGCTGCTCGGCCTCGACGCGAAGATGCGCCAGTACGCCGACGGCGCCCAGTTCGTCCGCGGCGTCGTCGACACCGTCGGCACCGAGGGGTTCAACGCCGTCTGGACGGGGCCGGAGACGCTCCCGCGGGCCGAGGAGATCCCCGACCCCGGCGCGTGGGTGCGCCGTGTGCACGGGTGACCGGGTGACCGGGTGAGTCGGCGGGGGCCCGGGTGAGCGGTCCGGCTCCGGCCGTCGCCGCGACGCGGCTCGCCGTCCGCTCGGCCCTGGCCGACCTGGAGGCGGGGGACGTCGTCCTCGTCGCCTGCAGCGGCGGCCCGGACTCGGTGGCGCTCGCCGCCGCCACCGCGTTCGTCGCGCCGCGCGCGGGACTGCGCGCAGGTGCCGTCGTCGTCGACCACGGCTGGTCGCCGGGGTCCTCGGACGTCGCCGAGCGGGCCGCGCGGACGTGCCGCGACCTGGGGCTGTCCCCGGTCCAGGTCGTCGCCGTCGACGGCACCGGGCGGGGAGGTCCGGAGGCCGCCGCGCGCGACGCCCGGTACGCGGCGCTGGAGCAGGTCGCGGCGCGGACCGGGGCGGCCGCCGTCCTGCTGGGGCACACGCTCGACGACCAGGCCGAGACCGTGCTGCTCGGCCTGGCCCGCGGGGCCGGGGCGCGCTCGCTGGCCGGGATGGCGCCGCGGCGTGGACTGCTGCGCCGCCCGCTGCTCGGCCTGCGCCGGGCCGACCTGCTCGCCGCGTGCACCGCGTCGGGGCTGCCCGTGTGGTCCGACCCGGCCAACGCCGACCCCGCGTACGCGCGGGTGCGGGTGCGGGTGGACGCGCTGCCCGCCCTCGAACGGGCCCTGGGCCCCGGGGTCGCCGAGGCGCTGGCCCGCACCGCCGCGCTGCTGCGGGCCGACGCCGACGCCCTCGACGCCCTGGCGGGGGAGGCGCTCCTGGCCGTCGGGCACGGCGTCGAGCACGGCGTCGAGCACGGCGTCGAGCACGGCGTCGAGCTGGACGTGGCGGCGCTCGCGGGGCTCGCGGACGCCGTCCGGCACCGGGTGCTGCGACGCGCCGCCCTGGACGCCGGCGCGCCCGCCGGGACCCTCTCGCACGCGCACGTGCGCGCCCTCGACGCCCTCGTCACCCGCTGGCACGGCCAGGGGGAGGTGCACCTGCCCGGCCGTGTCCGGGCCGGTCGGGCGTGTGGGAGGCTTCGCCTGGCGCCGCCGCCGAGCGGTGTCGGCGACGAGCAGACCGCCGCCGCCGGGTACGGACCGCGGGAGTGACGCGCGCGTGGACGCGAACGACATGGGGCGGGACCTCGAGAAGGTCCTGATCAGCGAGGAGCAGATCCAGCAGCGTCTCGCCGAGCTCGCCGCTCAGGTCGACGAGGACTACGCCGGCAAGGACCTGCTCCTCGTGGGGGTGCTCAAGGGCGCCGTGATGGTGATGGCCGACTTCGCCCGCGCCCTGCACCACCCCGGCGCGCAGATGGACTGGATGGCGGTGTCGAGCTACGGGTCGGGCACCAAGTCCTCCGGCGTCGTCCGCATCCTCAAGGACCTCGACAGCGACCTGACCGGCCGGCACGTGCTCATCGTCGAGGACATCATCGACTCCGGCCTGACGCTGTCCTGGCTGAAGTCCAACCTCGGCTCCCGCGGCCCGGCGTCGGTGGAGGTGCTGACGCTGCTGCGCAAGCCCGACGCGGCGAAGGTCGAGGTCGACGTCCGCTACACGGGCTTCGAGATCCCGAACGAGTTCGTCGTCGGCTACGGCCTGGACTTCGCCGAGCGCTACCGCTCGCTGCGGTTCGTGGGGACGCTGGCCCCGCACGTGTACGCGTCCTGAGCCGGCGGGCGGTCCCCGCGGGACGTGCCGGGCCCGGTGGACGCCGTGCTCGCCCACAGCGAACACGGCCCGCACCGGAACAGGGCGTCGGTGCGGACCGTTCTGCACGACAGGACCGGACGACGCGGTCGGACCGCCCGTGCGCGGCCTGCACGGCCGACGGGCCGGACGGGCGTGCGGTGTACCGTCGATCAACGTCGTAACGAGCAGGAGGGACGGGGCGTCAGCCCCGCATCAATGGACGTCAAGCGCATTCTCCGCGGGCCGGTGGTCTGGATCCTCATCGCCGTGCTCGTGCTGCTCGTCGGCAGCCAGTTCTTCTCCGGCGGCGGCTTCCAGCGCGTCGACACCGCGGTGGGCCTCGAGCTCCTCGACGAGGGCAAGGTCGAGCAGGCGAAGATCGTCGACCGCGAGCAGCGCGTCGAGCTCACCCTCACCGAGCCGTACACGACCGAGGACGGCGACGAGCTCGGCGAGCAGGTGCAGTTCTACTACGTCGCACCGCGCGGGCCGGACGTGGTCGACGCCGTCAACTCCGCCGACATCGAGCAGGAGTTCACCGACGAGGTGCCGCAGGACTCCCTGCTCGGCAGCCTGCTCATCACCCTGCTCCCGCTGATCATCATCCTCGCCCTCTTCTGGTTCCTGCTCAGCCAGATGCAGGGCGGCGGCTCGCGGGTCATGCAGTTCGGCAAGTCCAAGGCCAAGCTCGTCAGCAAGGAGGCCCCCAAGGTCACCTTCGCCGACGTGGCCGGGGCCGAGGAGGCCGTCGAGGAGCTCTACGAGATCAAGGAGTTCCTCTCCGAGCCGGCCAAGTTTCAGGCCGTCGGCGCCAAGATCCCCAAGGGCGTGCTGCTGTACGGCTCCCCGGGTACCGGCAAGACGCTGCTCGCCCGCGCGGTCGCCGGCGAGGCCGGCGTCCCCTTCTACTCGATCTCCGGGTCCGACTTCGTCGAGATGTTCGTCGGCGTCGGCGCCTCCCGCGTCCGCGACCTGTTCGAGCAGGCGAAGAACAACGCCCCCGCGATCATCTTCGTCGACGAGATCGACGCCGTCGGCCGCCACCGCGGTGCCGGCATGGGCGGCGGCCACGACGAGCGCGAGCAGACCCTGAACCAGCTGCTCGTCGAGATGGACGGCTTCGACGTCAAGACGAACGTCATCCTCATCGCCGCGACGAACCGCCCCGACATCCTCGATCCGGCGCTGCTGCGGCCCGGCCGCTTCGACCGCCAGATCGCCGTCGAGCCGCCGGACATGCAGGGCCGGGCGAAGATCCTGGAGGTGCACGCCAAGGGCAAGCCGATGCACCCGGACGTCGACCTCATGGCCGTCGCGCGGCGCACCCCCGGCTTCTCCGGCGCCGACCTGGCCAACGTCCTCAACGAGGCGGCGCTGCTGACGGCCCGGTCGAACGCCAAGGTCATCGACAACGAGGCGCTCGACGAGGCGATCGACCGCGTCATCGCCGGCCCGCAGAAGCGGACCCGGCTGATGAACGACAAGGAGAAGAAGATCACCGCCTACCACGAGGGCGGCCACGCCCTGGTGGCGGCGGCGATGCGGCACACCGACCCGGTCACGAAGGTGACGATCCTGCCGCGCGGTCGCGCGCTCGGGTACACGATGGTGATGCCCTCGGAGGACAAGTACTCGACCACCCGCAACGAGCTGCTCGACCAGCTCGCGTACGCCCTGGGCGGCCGGGTCGCCGAGGAGCTCGTCTTCCACGACCCCACCACCGGTGCCAGCAACGACATCGAGAAGGCCACCGGGCTCGCCCGCAAGATGGTCACCCAGTACGGGATGAGCGAGCGCGTCGGCGCGATCAAGCTCGGGCAGGGCTCCGGCGAGGTGTTCCTCGGCCGCGACATGGGCCACGAGCGCGACTACTCCGAGGAGGTCGCCTCCGTCGTCGACGACGAGGTCCGCCGACTCATCGAGGCCGCGCACGACGAGGCGTGGGAGGTGCTCATGGAGCACCGTCCCGTCCTCGACGAGCTGGTCCGCCAGCTGTTCGAGCACGAGACGCTCAACAAGGAGCAGCTGGCCGAGATCTTCCGTCCCGTGCACAAGCGCCCGCTGCGCCCGGTGTGGCTGTCCAGCGACCGCCGGCACGTGTCCGACCAGCCGCCGATCCTCACGCCCGCGGAGGCCGCCGCGCAGCGCAACGGCCGTCCCGCGCCGCAGGACGAGGCCGCCGAGGCCGGTGAGCCGAACGTCCCCGGTGCGACCCCCGGCTGGTCACCCCAGCCGTGGTCCGCCGAGGGACCGTCGGCCGGCGAGCAGGGCTGACGTGGCGCAGGAGACCCGCACCGGGGCGGACCCGGAGACGGACCTGCCGCTGGAGCCCGGCGCCCCGGTCGACGTCCAGGCCGCCGTCCCCGACGGGTTCGACGGGCCGCGGATCGAGGCCGCCGTCCGCGAGATCCTCCTGGCGATCGGCGAGGACCCCGACCGCGACGGCCTCCAGGAGACGCCGGCGCGGGTCGCCCGCGCCTACGCCGAGACGTTCGCGGGGCTGCGCCAGCGTCCCGAGGACGTCCTGACGACGACGTTCGACCTCGGCCACGACGAGATGGTGCTGGTCAAGGACATCGAGGTCTTCTCGACCTGCGAGCACCACCTGGTGCCGTTCCACGGCGTGGCGCACATCGGGTACATCCCCGCCGTCAACGGCAAGATCACCGGGCTGTCCAAGCTGGCCCGGCTGGTGGACGTGTTCGCGCGTCGCCCGCAGGTGCAGGAGCGCCTGACCTCGCAGGTCGCCGACTCGCTGATGGAGATTTTGGAGCCGCGCGGCGTCATCGTCGTCATCGAGTGCGAGCACCTGTGCATGTCGATGCGCGGGGTCCGCAAGCCGGGTTCGCGCACCACCACGTCGGCCATGCGCGGGCAGCTGCGCGACCCGGCGAGCCGGGCGGAGGCGCTCAGCCTGATCCTGGGGCGCTGACCGTGCGGGTCCAGGACCTCGCACCCGGCGCGGCGCAGCGCACGCTCGTCATGGGCGTGGTCAACGTGACCCCGGACTCGTTCAGCGACGGCGGCCGCTGGTTCGACGAGGACGCCGCCGTCGCGCACGGCCTGGAGCTCGTCGCGCAGGGCGCCGACGTCGTCGACGTCGGGGGCGAGTCGACCCGGCCGGGGGCACCGCGCGTCCAGCCCGAGGAGGAGCTGCGCCGCGTCGTCCCCGTCGTGTCCGCGCTGGCCGCGCAGGGCGTCGCGGTGTCCGTGGACACGACCCGCGCGCTCGTCGCGGAGGCTGCGCTGGACGCCGGCGCGCGGCTGGTGAACGACGTGTCCGGCGGGTTGGCGGACGAGCGGATGGCCGCGTTCGTCGCGTCGTCGGGCGCCGCGTACGTGGTGATGCACTGGCGCGGCCACAGCGTCACGATGGACGACCTGGCGGTGTACGACGACGTCGTCGCCGAGGTGCGGGACGAGCTGGCCGTGCGGGTCGAGCACCTCGTCGCCGCGGGCGCCTCGCCGGAGCAGCTCGTCCTCGACCCCGGGCTCGGGTTCTCCAAGACCGGCGAGCACAACTGGCAGGTCCTCCACCGGCTCGGCGAGCTCGACGCGCTCGGGCTGCCGCTGCTCGTCGGGACGTCGCGCAAGCGCTTCCTCGGCTCGCTGCTGGCCGGCGCGGACGGCGAGCCGGTGCCACCGACCGAACGGGACGCCGCGACGGCGGCCACGAGCGCCCTCGCCGCCGCCGCCGGCGTGTGGGGGGTGCGCGTGCACGAGGTGCCGTCGACGGTGGACGCGGTCAAGGTCGGCACAGCCTGGCGCAGGGGAGGGACGTCGTGACGGACCGGATCGAGCTGCACGGTCTGCGGGCCCGGGGGCACCACGGGGTGTTCGACCACGAGCGCCGGGAGGGCCAGGACTTCGTCGTCGACCTGGTGCTGCACGTCGACACCCGGCCGGCCGCGGCGTCGGACGACCTGACCGACACCGTCCACTACGGGGTCATCGCCCAGGAGGTCCACGACGTCGTCGCCGGCGACCCGGTCGACCTGGTGGAGACGCTCGCGCAGCGCGTCGCCGACCGGGTGCTCGCCCACGAGCGGGTGCAGGCGGTCGACGTCGCGGTGCACAAGCCGCAGGCCCCGATCGAGGTGCCCTTCTCGGACGTCGTCCTGCGCATCCACCGACGCCGGGAGGCGCCGTGACGAGCCCGGTGCGACCGGTCGACCTGGACGCGACGCCGCGGGCCGCGGTGGACGCCGTCCTGGCGCTCGGCTCGAACCTCGGTGACCGGGTCGCGACGCTGCAGGGCGCGGTGGACGCCCTGGCCGCCGAGCCGGACGTGGACGTCGTCGCCGTGTCCCCGGTCGTGGAGACGGACCCGGTCGGCGGTCCGGAGCAGGACGACTACCTCAACGCCGTGGTGGCGGTGCGGACCGGGCTGTCCCCCCGCCGGTTGCTCGCCGCCTGCCACCGCGTCGAGGCGCGGTTCGGGCGCGAGCGCGCCGTCCGCTGGGGTCCCCGCACCCTCGACGTCGACGTGGTCGCCTTCGGTGACCTGGTCAGCTCCGACGCGGAGCTGACCCTGCCGCACCCGCGCGCCCACGACCGGGCGTTCGTCCTCGCCCCGTGGGCGCGGCTGGACCCCCGGGCGGCGCTGCCCGGACCGGACGGCGGGCCCGTCGCGCTGCTGGCGGCCCGGGCGGCGGACGCCGACGGCGTGCGCCCGCGTGACGACGTCCGGCTCGTCGTGCCGGGGGAGGGGGCGTGAGCCCGTCGCGTCCCCGGACGCTGCTGCTGCTGGCGCTCGCCGGGGTGGTGGCCGGCTGGCTGGTGGTCCGGGCGCTGGCGTCCAACGGCGCGTCGATGCCGCTGCCGGTCACGGCCCTGGCGGCGATGGTCGTGATCGCCGGCGCGGTGCTGGTCTTCGGCTGGCCCGTGCGGCGGTGGAACCGCGGCGACCGGACCCGCCGGCTGGACCCGCTGCGCGCGGCGCGCACCGCCGTCCTGGCGAAGGCGTCGAGCCACTCGGGGGCGCTGCTCGTCGGCTGGTACCTGGGCCAGGCCCTCGACCTGGTGCCGGACTGGGCGATCGAGCCGCTGCGGGAGCGGCTGCTGCTGGCCGGTGTCGCGGTGCTGTGCGCGGGCCTCATGGTCGCCGCGGGGCTGGTGGCGGAGCGGTGGTGCCGCCTGCCCGACGGGGACGACGACCCCGACGGCGAGCCAGGACGGCCCTCCCTTCCCTGACCTTTGCTCACCCGGCCCTGGTTTGCTCACCGGTTGCTCGGCTGCACGTCGCTGAACCGAGCAACCCGTGAGCAAGGGCGCCCTGGTGATGGGGCAGGGTGGGTCAGGCCGGCTCACCGATCGGCGCCGGCTCGGGCTCGTGGCCCCCGTCGGGCACGGTGCGGCGCAAGGCGTTGTAGACCGAGGCGGGGGTCAGCACGCCGACGTACCGGCCGCGCTCGACGACGGGCAGCCACCCGGCGTCGTGCTGGACGATCTCGCTGAGCCCGCGACGCAGCGAGTCGCCGAGCTCGGCGGTCTCCTCGAACCGGCGGGCGTGGTCCGCGACCGTGCCCGTCCCGCCCTGGACGTGCCGGGCGGAGACCCACCCGCGCAGCCGCCCGTCGTCGTCCAGGACGACGGCGTACGGCTCGGGCGCGTCGCCGATCGCCTGCCGCGCGACGGTCGCCGGGTCGCCGAGCAGGACGGTCGGCGGGTGCTCGAGGTCCTCGCGCTCGATCGGTGTCACGGCCAGGCGCCGCAGCCCGCGGTCGGAGCCGACGAAGTCCGCGACGAAGTCGTTGGCCGGCGCGCCGAGGACCGTCGTGGGGTCGGCGTACTGCTCGAGCCTGCCGCCGACGCTGAACACGGCGATCCGGTCCGCGAGCCGCACCGCCTCGTCGATGTCGTGGGTGACGAACAGCACCGTCTTGTGCAGGTCGGCCTGGATCCGGCGGAACTCCGACTGCAACCGGTCGCGGGCGATCGGGTCGACCGCGCCGAACGGCTCGTCCATCAGCAGCACGGGCGGGTCGGCGGCCAGGCCGCGGGCGACGCCGACGCGCTGCTGCTGGCCGCCGGACAGCTCGTGGGGGTACCGCTTCGCGTACGTGCCGGGCTCGAGGCCCACGAGCTCGAGCAGCTCGTCGACGCGCTCGCGGGTGCGCTGACGGTCCCAGCCGAGCAGGCGCGGGACGACGGCCACGTTGTCGCCGACGGTCAGGTGCGGGAACAGCCCGACCCGCTGGATGACGTAGCCGATGGTGCGGCGCAGCTCGACGGCGTCGACGTCGGTGACGTCCTCGCCGTCGATGACGATCCGGCCGGACGTCGGCTCGATCAGCCGGTTGACCATCCGCAGGGTCGTGGACTTGCCGCACCCGGACGGGCCGACGAGTGCGACGAGCTCGCCGCGGTTCACCTCGAGGTCGAGTGACTGCACCGCGACGGTCCCGTCGGGGTAGGTCTTGCCCACACCGTCGAGCCGGATCATCACGGAGCCGTTAGCGTCGACGCCGTGCGCGTCCCGGGAGTCCACGCCGCAACCCTCGCCGACAACTGCCTCGTCCGCAACGAGTGGGTGTGCGCCGAGTACGTGCGGACGCGCGCCGACGAGCTGCTCGCCGAGACCCAGGAGCACCTGTTCATCACCGGTGTCGCGGTCCTGCTGGGGGTGCTGGTGGCGGTGCCGCTGGCGGTGCTCGCGCAGCAGTGGCGCCGAGCGCGGCCCCTGACGCTGGGGTTCTCGACCGCCCTGTACACGATCCCGTCGCTGGCGATGTTCTCCCTGCTGCTGCCGGTCAGCGGCCTGTCCGCGGCCACCACGATCACCGGCCTGGTCCTGTACTCGCTGACGATCCTGGTGCGGAACCTGCTGGCCGGTTTCGACGCGGTCGACGAGGAGGTCCGGGACGCCGCGCGCGGCATGGGGTTCGGGCGCTGGCGGATGCTGTGGCGGGTCGAGCTGCCGTTGGCGCTGCCCGCCGGTTTCGCCGGGCTGCGGGTCGCCACCGTGTCGACGATCGCGCTCACCACGGTCGGGACGATCGTCGGCTACGGCGGGCTCGGTGACGTGCTGACCCGCGGGCTGCGCTCCAACTTCAAGGCGGAGGTGCTGACGGCCTCCGTGCTCTGCGTGGTGCTCGCCGTCGTCGCCGACCTGCTGCTGCTGCTCGCCCAACGGGCGGTCACACCGTGGCAGCGGGGGAGGGCGGCCTGATGGGGTGGGTCGGGGACACCGTCGGGTGGCTGGCCGACGGGTCGAACTGGACGGGTCCGGCGGGGGTCCTGAACCTGCTCGTCGAGCACCTGCGGCTCACGGTGGTCTCGTTGCTCGTCGCGTGCGTGGTGGCGCTGCCGGTGTCGGTGTGGCTGGGGCACCTGGGCCGCGGCGGCGTCCTCGCGGTGCAGGTCAGCAACATCGGGCGGGCGGTGCCGACGCTCGCCGTCCTCGTCGTCCTCGTCGTGGCGGGGGAGCCGTTCGGGTTCTCGGACCTGACCGCGATCACCGCGTTCACGCTGTTCGGGATCCCGCCGATCGTGACGAACACCTACGTCGGGATGCGCGAGGTCGACCGCGGCGCCGTGGACGCGGCAAGGGGGATGGGGATGACCGGCTGGCAGGTGCTGCGCCGGGTGGAGCTGCCTCTGGCCGCGCCGCTGATCCTCAACGGGGTGCGGCTGGCCGCCGTCCAGCTCGTCGCCACGGTCTCGATCGCCGCGATCGCGGCCTTCGGCGGGCTCGGCCGGATCGTCACCCGGGGGTTCGCCAACCAGGACACCGGGCAGGTGGTCGCCGGCGCGGTGCTCATCGCGCTGCTGGCGCTGGTCACCGAGCTGCTCTTCGAGGCGGTCTCGGCCCGGGTCGACCCGGGACGACGGGTGCGCCGCGCCGCCGACCGCCGTCCGGCCGTGGTGGCGCAGACGTCGCCGGTCGGGCCCGGCGGTGGCTGACCCGCCCCCCGCCTCGACCGCACCTTTCCACCGACCTGCGCGTCGGTCCCGTCCGGGAACCGCACCTTTCCACCGACCTGCGGGTCGGTGGGGTCCTGGGACCGCACCGTGGTGGAAAGGTGCGGCGACTGGGGCGGCAGGTGTGACGCGATCGTGATCGTCTCGGCGTGCCGTTGTCGGTGCAGGGTTGTTCACTCGTGGGGTCACGGGTGCCGCTCGGCGCCCCCCGGACACGCGCGGCCCGGCCGCGGGACACAGAAGGTGGTGGCGCATCGTGCGCAGGAGGTTCTCCCTGGCCGCGCTGGCGACGGCGGCGGCGCTCACGCTGACCGCGTGCGGCGGAGGTGACGACCCGTTCGAGGAGGGCGGGGACGGCGGCAACGGCTCCGGTGGCGGCGAGACGGTCGTCGTCGGCGGCGCGAACTTCACCGAGATGCTCGTCATGCAGGCGATGTACGTCGAGCTGCTCGAGGACGCCGGTTACGACACGGAGACCGTCACGGCCGACCAGCGCGAGGTGTACTTCCCCGAGCTCGCGAGCGGGGCCATCGACGTCGTCCCCGAGTACGCCGCCACCCTCGCCGAGTACCTCAACATCGGCGCGAACGGGGCGGACGCCGAGCCGATCGCGACGAACGACGCCCAGGAGACGGTCGAGGCGATGCGCCCGCTGGCCGAGGAGGAGGGCGTGACGATCCTGGAGCCGGCCGACGCGGCCAGCCAGAACGCGTTCGCGGTCACCCAGGCCTTCGCGGACGCGAACTCGCTGACGACCCTGTCCGACCTCGGGGCCCTGGGGCAGCCGGTGGTCCTCGCTGCCACCGAGGAGTGCCCGGAGCGCCCCTTCTGCGCTCCCGGTCTGACCGAGACGTACGGGATCCAGGTCAGCCAGGTGCTCCCGACCGGCTTCAGCAGCCCGCAGACCAAGCAGGCCGTCGAGTCCGGTGAGGCGCAGCTCGGCCTCGTCGGCAGCACCGACGCCACCGTCGAGCAGTTCGGACTCGTCGTGCTCGAGGACGACAAGCAGCTGCAGCTCGCCGACAACCTCGTGCCGGCCGTCAACTCCGAGGTGGCGCAGGACGAGGAGCTCGTCGAGGCCCTGAACCAGCTCGCCGAGGTGCTGACCACCGAGGACCTGGCCGAGCTCAACGCCCAGGTGGACGCCGAGCGGCAGCAGGCAGCCGACGTCGCGCGCGCCTACCTCGAGGAGAAGGGCCTCATCGGCTGAGACCCGTCGCGTCCGGGCGAGGGGCCCTCGGGCGACGGCACGGACGAGCCGGTCCGGTTCGTCACGTGTGCGCCCAGGGTCCCTCGTACCGTTCCCCGACCGGCGCGTCCGCCTCCAGGCGGTTGCCGGCGGGGGCGAGGGGGCAGGCCCACGCAGGGTCGTACGCGCAGGACGGGTGGTAGGCGAAGTTCAGGTCGACGACCAGCAGGGTCCCGTCCTGCGACGTGCCCAGGTCCGCGCCCTTGACCGTGTCCAGGAGGTACCTGCCACCGCCGTAGCCGTCGTTCCCGGACGTGCCGTCCCGCAGCGGCACGAACACGCCACCGCCGTAACCGGCCAACCACCAGACGTCCAGACCGCCGAGGTCCGGCAGCTCCACCCGGCCGATCCGGTCGAACCGGACGACGCCGTCCGTGCCGGTCGGGACCTCCAGCGGCATCGGCTCGACCGGCTGCAGCTCCACCTCGAAGCGGAACGACGAGTCGTAGGGGTGCACCGGCACCCCGCCGGCACCGCGGTGCGCGGCGGCGACGGGGGACTGCTCGTGCGTCATCAGCAGGTCGGAGCGCGTGCGCGCCCACAGCGTGTGCGCGCCCTGTGGGTCATCGACCGACAGGGCCCTGACGTCGCGGTAGAGGTCCGACACGCGGCGCCGCCAGTCCAGGAGCGAGAGCGACATGGACCGACTCTCCCAGCCCCGGGCCGAAGGCGCTCCGTAAGGTAGGTGTGACGACAAGTGACAGGTGACCGTTGGTCACGAAAGCGTCGGCGTGTCGCCTCCGGCGTGTCCGTGACACGGGGTGCACAGTTCTCCCCGGAGCCGACCCAGAGCCCATAAGGTGTGACTCGTGAGTAGTCCTGTGACGTCTGGTGCGACGACGCGTGGTCGCCACCGTGCTCCTCGCACGGGGCGAGGGTGGGGACCCACCGCTCTGCTGGCGTCCATGACAGCCCCCGTGACGGCCGCGCTCGGCGTGGGCGCGGGAGTCGCCGGCGTCCTCGTCGACCGTCCGCTCTGGGGCGCCGCCGGCCTGGCTGCCGCGGGCGTCACCGGCGCCGTCCAGGACCTGCGAGCCGGGCGCGCTCGCCACCGTCGTCACGCCGAGCGCGTGGCACGTCGCCGTGCCCTGCTCGAGGTCCCGCTGGCCGACGAGGCCCCCGTGGTCCACTCGCGGCACGACCTCGTGGCCGCCGCGGACCCGGTCCTCGACGACGGCGTGGTGGACGACGTGGCCCTGGTGCCCGGCGGGGAGACCGCCCTCCGCGGGGAGCACGTGCCCGCTGCGAGTGCCGCTGCGGACGCCGACGTGGAGCTCGGGGACGTGGAGCACGACGACGACCTGCTCCTCGCCGGGGTGGACGACGGGCTCGACGTCGACCTGGATGTCGACCTGGACGACGCGCTGGACGACGCCCCGGAGGCGGTCGCCGACGACGAGCCCGAGGACGGCTCCTCCGTGTCGGGGGGCCGTCACGCCGGCGACGTCACGCCGGTCGACTACCGGGTCGACACGGCCGAGCTGCAGCGCATGTGGGACGCAGGGACCGGACCCGACACCGGGCCGCTCCCGGTCATCCCGGCCGTCCCGATCATCGAGGACGGGCAGCTGGTCACCGCCGCACCCGAGGGCAAGCAGGCGGTGCTCGTGCAGGGCCTGTCGAGCGCCCAGGTGGTCGTCCCGTCCCGTCGCAAGCGCCACGGCACGTTGCAGGACAGGGTGTTCGACGCCCTCGCCCGCCACGACCACGTGGAGCTGACCCGGCTGCTGGACTCGGCCGTCAGCGCGGGAGGACCCACGACCTCCGACGCGCTGGCGCCGCACGGGGAGCGCCTGGCGCTGCCCGCGGGGAGCGAGCAGGGTTCGCGTCGCCGCGGACGGCACGCCGCCTGACCGCTGCGCGGGCCGCCCCGGACCCGGGGGCGACCGGCCCCGCGCCGGCTCGGTCGCTCGGCCGCGCCGCCGGTGCGGTCACTTGTCGACGTCGCCGACGACGAAGAACGTCGACCCCAGGATCGCGACCATGTCCGCGATCAGGCACCCCGGCAGCAGCTGGGTGAGGACCTGCACGTTGTTGAACGACGCCGACCGCAGCTTCAGCCGCCACGGGGTCTTGTCGCCGCGGGAGACCAGGTAGTAGCCGTTGATCCCGAGCGGGTTCTCCGTCCACGTGTAACGGTGCCCCTCGGGCACCCGCAGCACCTTCGGCAGCCGCACGTTCACCGGACCGCGGGGCAGCGACCGGAGCCGGTCGACGCACGCCTCGGCGAGGTCCAGGCTCACGTGCACCTGCTCCAGCAGGCACTCGAAGCGGGCCAGCGAGTCACCCTCGGTGCGCGTCACCACCCGGCCCGGCCCGCCCGGGGCGAACAGCTCCCCGTAGGCGAGGTACGGCTCGTCCCGCCGCAGGTCCAGGTCCACGCCGCTGGCCCGTGCGATCGGCCCGCTGACGCCGTAGGCCAGGGCGGTGGGCCGGTCCAGCACGCCGACACCACGGGTGCGAGCGCGCAGGATCTCGTTGCCCACCAGCAGGCCCTCGAGGTCGGGCAGCCGGCGGCGGACCCCGGCCACGGCGTCGGCCACCCGGCCGGTCCACCCGGCCGGCAGGTCCTCCTTGAGACCACCGACCCGGTTGAACATGTAGTGCAGGCGCCCGCCGGAGACCTCCTCCATCACCGCCTGCAGCTCCTCGCGCTCGGTGAACGCGTAGAACATGGGTGAGATCGCGCCGAGCTCCAGCGGGTAGGACCCGAGGAACATGAGGTGGTTGAGCACCCGGTTGAGCTCGGCCAGGAGGGTCCGCGCCCACACCGCACGCTCGGGCACCTCCATCCCCAGCAGGTGCTCGACGCCGAGGACGACGCCCAGCTCGTTGGCGAAGGCGGACAGCCAGTCGTGACGGTTCGCCAGGACCAGGATCTGCCGGTAGTCCCGGGCCTCGAACAGCTTCTCGGCGCCGCGGTGCATGTAGCCCACGACCGGTTCGGCGGCCACGATGCGCTCGCCGTCCAGCCGCAGCCGCAGCCGCAGCACGCCGTGGGTCGCAGGGTGCTGCGGGCCGATGTTCAGCACCATCTCGGTGGTCGGGAGGTCCCGCTCGTGCTCGCTGACCCCCACCGCCGTCCCCACGCTCAGCGACACCTCGCGCGTGCCCGACGTCCCCGGCTGGTCCACCACGCCCGCGAGTCTGCCACTGCGCGTCCCCGCCCGCGGCCCGCCCGTCGGCGGCGTCTGACAGGATCGACCGCGTGAGCACGGACGACGACCACGGAACCCGGGCCGACCACCCCGAGGCGACGGCGACGCGCTCCCCGTTCGACCCCGCCGGGGTCCGCTGGACGCCGGTCTCGCCGAGGCTGGTGACCGCCCGTCGGCTCGTCCTCGCCGTCACCGTCGTCCTGCCCCTGGTCGCCCTGGTGGTCCTGGCCGTCCTCGTCTCCCCCTGGTTCTGGGCCGGCGCGGCCGCGCTGACGGCGCTGGCCGGCTGGCTCCTGTGGCTGATCGGCCGGCAGGTGCGGGCCATCGGTTACGCCGAGCAGGAGGACGACCTGCTGATCCGCACGGGCGTGATGTTCCGGACCCTCGTCGTGGTCCCCTACGGCCGGATGCAGTACGTCGACGTCCAAGCCGGCCCCCTGGACCGCGCCCTGGGCCTGGCGCGCGTGCAGCTGCACACCGCCTCGCCCGGCACCGACGCCGCGATCCCGGGCCTGCCGCCGGAGGAGGCGGCGCGCCTGCGCGAGCGCCTGGCCACACGTGGTGAGGCGAGGCTGGCCGGACTGTGACGCAGCCACCCGACGGCCACCGCCACCGCGAGCCGGAGGTGGACCTCCCGCCCCCGGCGACGCCGCCCCTCGCCTTCCCGCCGCCCCCGGGTCCGACGCCGCCCCCGGGTCCGACGCCGCCTCCGGGTCCGACGCCGGCCGATGGCCCGTCGTCCATCGGTCCGCCTCCCGCCGAGGGGTCGCCGGCGTCCACGACGGGTCACGAGGCGAGTGGCGCTCGCGGCGCGGACGGCGCCCCCGAGGCGGACGGCCAGTGGCACCGGCTGCACCCGGTGACGCCCGTCGTGCGCGGGTGGAAGGTCCTGGCCGTCCTGCTGGCGATCTTCGTCCAGCAGCGCTCCGACGACCTGTTCGCCGGCAACGGCGTCCCGGGCCGGACCGAGCTTCTGGTCACGGGCGGGCTGCTGCTCGCGGCCACCCTCGTCGCGGCGGCGTACTCGTGGCTGTCCTGGCGGATGATGCGCTACCAGGTGGCGGCCGAGGCGGTGCACCTGCACACCGGCGTGCTCTTCCGCCAGCAGCGCCAGGCGCGGCTGGACCGCCTGCAGGCCGTGGACGTCGTCCAGCCCCTGCTCGCGCGGCTGCTCGGGTTGTCCGAGCTGAAGCTCGAGGTCGCGGGGGGACCCGGGTCCGAGGTGCGCCTGGCGTACCTGCGGGAGGCCGAGGCGCAGCGCCTGCGCAACACCCTCCTCGCCCGGGCCGCCGGGGTGAGGTACGAGGAGGGCTCCGAGGCACCCGAGGCCCCGGAGCGGCCGGTCCTCGACGTCCCCACCGACCGCCTGGTGATGAGCCTGGTGCGCTCCTCCGCCACCATCGCGCTGGCCGTCGCGGTGGTGGGTCTGGTCGTCGCGGTGGTCGTCTTCGACCAACCGGGGGTGCTCATCGGCATCGGGCCGGCGGTGCTCGGCGTCGCCGGAGCGCACTGGTCGTCGTTCTCGCGCGGGTTCGCCTTCCGGGTGGCCGAGTCGCCGGACGGCGTGCGCCTGCGGCACGGGCTCCTGGAGTCGCGCGCGCAGACCGTCCCACCCGGCCGGGTGCAGGCCGTGCGCCTGACCCAGCCTCTGCTGTGGCGCGGGCCGGACTGGTGGAAGGTCGACGTCAACGTCGCCGGCTACGGCGCCGACGAGATGGGCAACAGCACGGAGTCCACGCTGCTGCCGGTCGGGACCCGCCAGGACGCCTTGTCGGTGCTCGCCCTGGTGCTGCCCGACCTCGGGGTCGACAGCCCGCAGCACGTCCTCGACGAGGGGATGGAGGGGACGACCGCGGCCGGCGGCTTCACCTGCGCGCCGCCCAGGTCCCGGTGGGTCGACCTGGTGGCCTGGCGCCGCAACGGGTTCCGCGTGACGGGGCGGGGGCTGGTGCTGCGCAGCGGGCGGCTGACCCGGCACCTCGTCGTCGTGCCGCACGAGCGCACCCAGTCGCTCGCCGTCAGCCAGGGGCCGCTGCAGCGTCGCCTCGACGTCGCCTCGCTCGTGGTGCACTCCACGCCGGGGCCGGTGTCTCCCCGGGTGGCGCACCTCGACGCCGCCACCGCCGGGGAGCTTCTCCTCGAGCAGTCCCGGCGTGCCCGCGCGGCCCGGTCGACGGCCGGGCCGGAGCAGTGGATGCGGCCGCCCGGCGCCTGAGCCACCGGCCGGACCGCCCGTCACAGCCGGGACAGCACCACCGTCGAGCGGGTCATCCGGACCAGGTCCCGCTCCCGCACCGTCTCCAGCACGCGCTCGAAGTGGGCCATGTCCGCCGCGCGGATGTGCAGGATCGCGTCGGCGTCGCCGGTGACCGTGAAGGCCGCGTGCACCTCCGGGATGTCGACGAGCATCGCCCGGATCCGCGGCGGCGGGACCCGCCCCTCGCAGAACAGCTCGACGAAGGCCTCCACGGTCCAGCCCAGCGCGTCGGGGTCCACCAGCGCCGTGAAGCCGCGCAGCACGCCGTCCGCCCGTAGCCGGTCGACCCGGCGCTTGACCGCCGGTGCGCTGAGGTTCACCTGTTCGCCGATGGCGGCGAAGCTGCGCCGACCGTCCTCGACGAGCTCCGCAATGATTCGACGGTCGGTCGCGTCAAGACGCATGATCGTTGACCCCTGACGTCCATGGAGCGGCTTGGCGTTGCGCCACGCTGACCTTACCGTCGTTCACCATGGCGACCCCACGGCACTACCTGATGTGCGCACCCCAGCACTTCGACGTCCTCTACGAGATCAACCCCTGGATGACCGCGGGCACCCGCGTCGACCACGACCTGGCCCTGACCCAGTGGCAGACCCTCGTGGACACGTACCGAGGCCTCGGGCACCGCGTCGACCTGCTCGAGCCGCAGCCCGGGCTGCCCGACATGGTGTACGCGGCCAACGGCTCCACGGTCGTCGGGGGCCGGGTGCTCGGTGCGCGCTTCGCCAACGCCGAGCGCACCGCCGAGGCCGCCCACCACGTCGCCTGGCACCGGGCGCACGCCGCGGAGCTCGGGTGGGAGTCCGTCACCGAGGCCGAGCACGTCAACGAGGCCGAGGGCGACTTCGCCGTCCTCGGCGACGTCGTCCTGGCGGGTTACGGGTTCCGCACCGACCCCCGCGGGCACGCCGAGCTCGCCGACACCGTCGGCGTCCCCGTGGTCGGTCTGCGCCTCGTCGACCCCCGCTACTACCACCTCGACGTCGCCCTCGCGGTCCTCGACGACACCCCGGGCGCCGGCAACATCGCCTGGTACCCGCCGGCGTTCAGCGCGGGCAGCCAGGCGATCCTGCGGCGGATGTTCCCGGACGCCGTCGTCGCGTCCGACACCGACGCCGAGGTGATGGGCCTCAACCTCGTCAGCGACGGCGAGCACGTCGTCATCCCGCAGCGGGCGGAGAAGCTCGCCGCCCAGGTCGCCGAGCGCGGCTACGTCCCGGTGCCGGTCGACCTGTCCGAGCTGCTCAAGGGCGGCGGCAGCGTCAAGTGCTGCACGCAGGAGCTGCGTCCCGCCCGCTGACCCCGCGGCAGACCACCGGCTGGCCGGCGGCTGACCCGACTGTCGACCCGGCCGCGGACAGGACCCGGCCCGACCCGAGGGGGTCGGGCCGGGTCGTGTCGGTCCTGGTCACGTGCCGAGCAGCCCGGCCACCCCCTCGACGGCGGGTGCCCCGACGGCGTGCAGGAGCCAGCCGAACCCGCCGAGCCCGCCCGGGTCGAGCAGCTCCGCCGCCTCGCCGGCGGCGGACAGCCCCGCCAGGTACCCGGCGGGGTCGGACGACGCGACCGCGAGCGGGGGCCGGGCGGCGTCCACCCCGAGCGCCCGCAGCGCCTGCCGCTGCGTCGTCAGCACCGTCAACACCGTCAGCACCGTCGGCACCGACACCGTCGACGCAGGCGCCCTCGAACGGGACACCGGCGCCGTGGCGCCGTCCGTCAGCCCGGCCGCGACGGCGTCCAGGGCGACGTGCGCGGTCAGGTCGCACGCGCCGTCCGGCACCGGCAGCACCTGCTGCCCGCGCCGGTACCCCGTCAGCGTCCCCGGTGCGGGGCGCGCGGCGTGGTCGTGCGCGTAGTCCACGGCGAGCGCCACCCCGGACCCCAGCCGGTCGACCACCGACCGCCACAGCTCGTCACGGGTTCGGCCCACCTCGACCCTGTCACCCGGCTCCGCCGCGTCCAGGGGCCACCACCGGTCGCACCAGGCCAGGTCCTCCGGTGCCGCCCCGCCACCCAGCCGCTCCGACCCGTCGGTGCCGACCAGCACCTCGCGCGCGACGCCGTCCCCATCGACCTCCAGCACCGTGCACGGGACCACGTCCAGCAGCTCCCAGCCGACGACGAGCGCGTCGTCCAGGTGCTCCGGGAGCCGGTCGGTCCAGGCGACCTGCGACGGCCACCCGGGGGGCGCGTCCGCCCGTTCCACCGCCGCGAGCCGCAGCGTGGGGTCCGCCGTGGCGACGCCGCGCAGCAGCTCCCCCCGGCCGGCGCCCACGTCCACCACCGACGTGCAGCCCGCGGCCCTGGCGAGCCGCGCCAGGGCCCGACCGAGCGGTACCGCGGCCGCGTGGGACGCCGTCCGGAAGTGCCCCGCCGGGCCCTCCGGGCGCCGGTAGAAGCCGTCGCCGCCGTACAGGGCGTCGTCCCAGGCGACCCGCCACGGGCGCCGGCCGTCCACGACCGGGCCCTCAGGCACGCCGCAGGACGAGGGCGACGTCGGTGACGGCGAACAGGAACTGCCCGGCGTCCGCGAGCCTGCGCAGACCCTCGACCCAGCCGGCAGCGCGCCCCGCCAGGTCGGGGTCCTCCTTGGCCGCGGCGAGCATCCCCATCGCGACCTTCCACGCCACCGACCCGTCGTCGAACCGCCGGTGCGGGTCCGCCCACGAGTCCACGGTCACGAGCTCGAACGGCGCACCGCGAGCCGTCGAGGCGTCCGCCAGGGCGAGCAGCTTGCGGCCCATGAAGCCGTCCGCGCGCTCGGCCCACCGGGGCACCACGGCGACGAAGCGGTCCACCAGCTCCCGGGTCAGCGCGTCGTCGGTGCTGGTGAACAGGGCCGTGTCCCAGTCGCTGTGGGCCAGTACGAGCAGCCCGCCGGGGGCGAGCGCCTCGTAGCAGGCCAGCAGGTGGGCGACGGGGTCGGTGAGGTGCTCGGCGACGTTGAGGGACACGGCCCGGTGGACCGTCCCGGGCTCGAGCGGCAGCCGCGGGTCGTCGAGGTCGGCGATCCGGCTGCGCACGCGCGCGTCGGTGAGCAGGTCGTCGTCGAGGTCGGAGACGTGGTCGATGGCGTGCACGACGTCCGGGCCGTGCGCGAGCAGCGCCCGCACCGTGCGCCCCTGGCCGCAGCCGAGGTCGGCGACCACCAGCTCCTCGCCCTCGAGGGCCGCGCTGGCACCTGGCAGGTCCGCCAGCGCCGCCACCCTGTCGTGCCGTCCCACGCGGCCGAGCCTAGTGCGGGACGGTGCGGCGGCTAGCCTCGCGTCGGTGAGCGAACAGCCGCCGCAGCAGCGCCCGGGACGGCTCGGGGTCGGCGTCGTCGGCGCCGGACGGGTGGGTGCCGTCCTGGGCAGCGCCCTGCGCGCCGCCGGGCACGCCGTCGTCGGGGCCAGCGGGGTGTCCCAGGCCAGTCGCGACCGGGTCGAGTCGCTGCTGCCCGGCGTCCCGCTGCTGGAGGTGCCGGAGGTCGTCGAGCGCGCCGAGCTGGTGCTGCTGTGCGTCCCGGACGACGCCCTGGCCGACCTCGTCGCCGGGCTCGCGGCCACCGGCGCGTGGCAGCCGGGCCAGCTGGTCGTGCACACCAGCGGCCGGTACGGGACGGCGGTCCTGGAGCCGGCGCTGCGCCGCGGCGCGATCCCGCTCGCCCTGCACCCGGCGATGACCTTCACCGGGACGTCGCTGGACCTGTCCCGGCTGCCCGACTGCTGCTTCGGGGTGACGGCACCGGGGCCGGTGCTGCCGGTGGCGCAGGCGCTGGTCGTGGAGATGGGCGCCGAGCCGGTCGTCGTCGCGGAGGAGCACCGGGCGCTGTACCACGCGGCGCTGGCGCACGGGTCCAACCACCTCGTGACGCTCGTGGCGCAGGCGGCGCAGCTGCTGCGCGGGGCGGGGGTGGAGAGCACCGACCGGCTGCTCGGGCCGTTGCTGCACGCGGCCCTGGACAACGCCCTGCAGCGTGGCGACGACGCGCTCACCGGGCCCGTAGCGCGCGGCGACGCCGGGACGGTGGCGGCGCACCGGTCGGTCGTGGCCGGCGTGGCGGCGGCGACGGACGCCGCCGACGTCCTGGCGACCTACCAGGCCCTCGCCCGGGCGACCGCCCAGCGGGCCCTGGCCAGCGGACGGCTGCGCCCGGAGGCGGCCGAGGCCCTCCTGGACGCCCTCGCCGACTGACCCCCCTTTGCTCACCGGTTGCTCGGTTTGCGGGCTCTGAACCGAGCAACCGGTGAGCAAAGCCCGCCTGGGTGAGCAAAGGGGTGGGTGGTGCAGGTCACGCGGGGGCAGGGGTGGGCCGCCGGTACCGTGGTGGCCCGTGACCGCGACCCCCCGCCTGGTGCGCACCCGCGACGAGCTGGCCGAGGCCCGCTCCGCGCTCGCCGGGCCCGTCGCCGTGGTGATGACGATGGGCGCCCTGCACGAGGGCCACGCCGAGCTCGTCCGCCAGGCCCGCCGCACCGCCGGCAGCGTCGTGGTGACGATCTTCCTCAACCCGCTGCAGTTCGGCGCGAACGAGGACCTCGCGAAGTACCCGCGCACGCTGGACGCCGACCTGCAGCTCCTCGGCGCCGAGGGCGTCGACCTCGTCTTCGCGCCCGGCCCGGACGTCGTCTACCCCGACGGCGACCCCGGCGTGCGGGTCAGCGCCGGCCACCTCGGGGACGTGCTCGAGGGCGCGTCGCGGCCCGGTCACTTCGACGGCGTGCTCACCGTCGTGGCCAAGCTGCTCCACCTGACCCGCCCCGACCAGGCGTTCTTCGGTCAGAAGGACGCCCAGCAGCTCCTGCTGATCCGCCGGATGGTCAAGGACCTGGACTTCCCCGTCGAGATCGTGGCCGTCCCGACGGTGCGCGAGCCGGACGGTCTGGCGATGAGCAGCCGCAACACCTACCTGACGCCGTTCGACCGCGAGGTCGCGCTCGTGCTGTCCCGGGCCCTGCACGCCGGGCGGGACGTCGCGGCGGAGGGCGCCAGCGCCATCCGCCGTGCCGCCCGGGACGTCCTGGTCGCCGAACCGGGAAGCAGGGTCGACTACCTGGCGTTGGTGCATCCGGACACCCTGGAGGACGTGCCCGAGTGGTACCGGGGCGAGGCGCTGCTCGCCGTGGCCGCCCGGGTCGGCGCGACCCGGTTGATCGACAACCTTCCCCTCGTGGTCGGCGCCCCCGCCGCCCACGCGTAAGGAGAGCCACCCATGCTGCGACCGATGCTGCTCGGCAAGATCCACCGGGCCACGATCACGGACGCCGACCTGCACTACGTGGGCTCGCTCACGGTCGACCAGGACCTGCTCGACGCGGCCGACCTCATCCCCGGCCAGCAGGTGGACGTCGTCGACGTCACCAACGGCGCCCGGCTGTCCACGTACGTCATCCCGGGCGAGCGCGGCAGCGGCGTCATGTGCATCAACGGCGCCGCCGCCCACCACGTCCACCCCGGCGACACCGTGATCATCATCGCCTACGGGATGCTCGACGAGGTCGAGGCCCGCACCCGCCGTCCGCACGTGGTGTTCGTCGACGCCGACAACAAGGTCGTCGACCTGGGGCAGGACCCGGGGAACGTCCCCGAGGGGTACGGCGTGTTCCCCTCCGGCGTCCGGGTGTGAGACCGACCGGGGCGGCCGCGGAGCGCCCGGGGCTGGCCCGCCGCCTGCACGCCCCCGCACCCGGCTGGACGGCGACGGCGGACGTCGTCGTCGTCGGGTCCGGGATCGCGGGGCTGACGACCGCCCTGCGGCTGCGCCGCCGGGTCGGCAAGGTCCTGCTCGTCACCAAGACGGTCCTGTCCAGCGGCTCCACCCTGTGGGCGCAGGGCGGGGTCGCCGCCGCGCTCGCGGAGACCGACTCCCCGCAGGCGCACCTGCACGACACGCTCGTCGCCGGCGTCGGCCTGTGCGACGAGGACGCCGTGCGCGCGCTGGTCACCGAGGGCCCGGCGCGGGTCCGTGAGCTCGTCGACCTCGGCGCCCGGTTCGACACCGACGCGGACGGCGGCATCTCGCTGACCCGCGAGGGCGGCCACCACGCCGACCGGATCGCGCACGCCGGCGGGGACGCGACCGGTGCCGAGATCTCGCGCGCGCTGGTGGCGGCGTTGCAGGCGGTGCTCGACGACCCGGGGATCGAGGTGGTCGAGCACGCGCTCGTGCTCGACGTCCTGACCGGCCCGCCCGGCCCCGACGGCGCGCCGGGCGCCGTGGCGGGGGTGAGCCTGCACGTCATCGGCGAGGGCACCCGCGACGGCGTCGGGGCGGTCCTGGCGCCCGTCGTGGTGCTCGCCACGGGCGGCATCGGCCAGGTGTACGTCTCGACGACGAACCCGCGCGAGGCCACCGGCGACGGCACGGCCGCGGCGCTGCGGGCCGGGGCCGAGCTCGCCGACCTGGAGTTCGTCCAGTTCCACCCGACGGTGCTGTGGCTGGGCAGTGGTGCGAAGGGCCAGCAGCCGCTCATCTCCGAGGCGGTCCGCGGCGAGGGCGCCTGGCTCGTCGACGCCGACGGCGTCCGGTTCATGCCCGGCGTGCACGAGCTCGCCGAGCTGGCGCCCCGCGACGTCGTCGCCAAGGCGATCGTGCGGCGGATGGCGGCCACGGGCGCGGACCACGTGCTGCTGGACGCGCGGCACCTGGGCCGGGCGACGCTGCGCCGGCGCTTCCCCACGATCGTGGCGCGCCTGGCCGAGCACGGCCTGGACCCGGCGGAGGACCTGGTGCCGGTGGCCCCCGCCCAGCACTACCACTCGGGCGGCGTGGCGGTGGACCTCGCCGGTCGCACCCGGGTGCCCGGGCTGTACGCGGTGGGGGAGACGGCGTGCACCGGCGTCCACGGTGCGAACCGGCTGGCCAGCAACTCCCTGCTCGAGGGCCTGGTGTTCGGGCACCGCATCGCCGACGACGTCGCGACGCGCTTCGCGACCGGGAGCCCGCGGCGGGTCGACCCGGTGGAGCGGTCCGGCCCCGCCGCCCTCGTCGCGGCGGCCTCCCGGCTGCTCGTCCAGCGGGCGGCGACCGACGGCCCGGGCGTGGTGCGCACCGCCGCCGGTCTCGAGCGCGCCGCCGCCGCCCTGGCCGCGGTCCCGACGGGCCTGTCGGGCACCCCTGATGGGGCCCCCTCGGTGCCCTCGACCGCCGAGTGGGAGACGACCAACCTGCACCAGGTCGCCACCGCGCTGACGCTGGCCGCCGCGCTGCGCCCGGAGACGCGCGGCGGCCACGAGCGGCTGGACCACCCGCAGCGGGACGACGGGCTGCTCGGCCGCACCCACCTGCGGCTGGACGACGACGGCGCGCTCGTGGACCGGTTCGTCCCGCTGCGCGGGGCGCCGGCCGCCACCGCCACCCGCTGACCGCTGCCCGACCGGCGCCCCTGGGGGCGCCACGGCGGCTCGCCGGTCGCCGACCGGACGCCGCCCGCCACGAGGAGGAGACGCACCGTGGGACGCCACGCCATCGAGGTCACCGCGCCGCCCGCCGACACCAGCGGGTCGCCGGGACTGGACCCCGACCTCCTGACCGAGACGGTGCGCCGCGCGCTCGACGAGGACCTCGGCGGTGACCCCGGCCGGGACGTCACCGTGCTCGCCACGATCCCCGTCGAGCAGGAGCGCACCGCCCGCGTGGTGGCTCGCGCCGACGGTGTGCTGGCTGCCTCGGCGGTCTGGCCGGTCGCGCTCGCCGACGTCGCCCGCCGCCTCGACCTCCCCGTGCCGTCGTGCGAGCTGCTCGTCCCGGACGGCTCGCGGGTGACCCGCGGGGACGTGCTCGCCGAGGTCAGGGGCCGGACCCAGGTGCTGCTCGTCGCCGAGCGCACCGCCCTCAACCTGCTCTGCCGGGCGTCGGGTGTGGCCACCCACGCGCGGGCCTGGGCCGACGCCCTGGCCGGCAGCGGCGCGACGGTGCTCGACACCCGCAAGACCACCCCCGGCCTGCGGTTCCTCGACAAGTACGCGGTGCGCTGCGGCGGCGGCACGAACAAGCGGATGGGCCTGTTCGACGTGGCGATGGTCAAGGACAACCACAAGCTGGCCGCGGGGTCGGTGGCCGCTGCGTACGCGGCGGTGCGGGAGCGCTACCCCGACGTCGAGGTGCAGGTGGAGGTGACGACGCCGCAGGAGGCCGTCGAGGCCGTCGAGGCCGGGGCGCGCTTCCTGCTGTGCGACAACATGTCGCCGCAGGTGCTGGCCGAGGCGGTCGCCGCGGCTCGCGGCGCGACGCCGGACCGGGTCGAGCTGGAGGCCACCGGCGGGCTGACGCTCGACGTGGCGGAGGCGTACGCGGCGACGGGGGTCGACTACCTGTCGGTGGGAGCGCTGACGCACTCCAGCCCCGTCCTGGACGTCGCGCTGGACCTGGTGGGCTGACCCGCCGGCCACCGGTCGCTCACCGGGGGAGGACGGAGCGCTCCCGGGCGACGGCGACGGCCTGGGTGCGGGAGCGGACGCCGAGCTTGTCGTAGAGGTGCGCCAGGTGCGTCTTGACCGTGGCCCGGGAGATGAACAGCTCCCGGGCGACCTCGTCGTTGGACCGGCCGGCCGCGACGAGCCGCAGCACGTCGACCTCCCGGGAGGTGAGGCTGACCCCCGGCGCCCGCAACCGCCCCAGCAGCCGGGCCTGGACGGCGGGTCCGAGCGCGGTCTGCCCGGACGCGGCCGCCCGCACGGCGCGGGCGAGCTCGTCGGTCGGCGCGTCCTTCAGCAGGTAGCCGGTGGCCCCCGCCTCGACGGCGGCCAGGATGTCGGCGTCCGAGCCGTACGTCGTGACCACCAGGACCGGTGGGCCCCCGCTCGCGGCGAGCCTCCGCGCCGCCTCCGCGCCCCCGAGGCGGCCGGGGCCGAAGTGCAGGTCGAGCAGGACGACGTCGGCGTGGTGGGTGGCCGCCCAGCGCAGCAGCTCCTCGGCGGTCGCGAGCTCGGCGACCACCCGCATGCCCGGCTGGCTCTCGACCACGGCGCGCAGGCCGGTGCGCACGACCGGGTGGTCGTCGGCGATCGCGACGTCGATCACGCGGGCCCGCCACCGGCGGCGACCGCGGGCCGTGCCGGGGCCACGTCGACAGGCTCCGGGGCCGGCAGGGTGACGGCGACGGCGGTGCCACCGCCGGGTGAGCTCTCCACGCAGAGGCTCCCCGCGAGCTCCCGGACGCGTGAGCGCATCGCGACGAGACCGAAGCCCCCACCGGCCGGTGCCGGTGGTGCGTCGGGGTCGAAGCCCCGCCCGTCGTCCACGACGTCCAGCAGGACGTGCTCGTCGGTGAACGTGAGCGTGACGTGCGCCCGGGTCGCCCCGGCGTGCTGGACGACGTTCGCCACGGCCGACTGCGCGACCCGCAGCAGGGTGGCCTCCAGCGCGACGGCGAGCGGCCGCGCCTCGCCGACCGTGCGGACCCGCACGGTGAGGGTGCCGGTGCTCGCGCGGTCCGCGACCCGGGTGAGCGCCTCGACCAGGCTGGAGCGGGTCAGCTCCTGCGGCGCGAGCGCGCGCACGACGCGGCGGACCTCGGCCAGGTCGTCCTGCGCGGCGGCGCGCGCCCGGCCCAGCAGCGCGGCGGTGCGGGCGTCGTCCGAGCCGACGGTGGTGCCCGCGGCGCGCAGCAGCAGCTCGATCGCGGACAGCCCCTGGGCGAGGGTGTCGTGGATCTCGCGGGCCAGGCGCTCGCGCTCGGTCGCGACGAGTCGGGCCCGCTCGGCCTCGGCGAGGTGGGTGCGGGCGACCCCGAGCTCGTCGAGCGCGCGCTGGCGGGCCTGGGACTCCCGCACGATCGCCTCCAGCCCGAGCACGAAGCCGACGGCGACCAGCGCGCCGAGCACCGGACCGAGCACGTAGCCGAGGACGGGTCCGTGGTCGGGGGAGCGGAGCACGCCGTGCGCGACGCAGACCGCTGTCGTCACGGCGACGACGGCGCCGCCCCGGCGCGGCCCGAGGGTGTGCACCGTCAGGAGCATCAGCGGGAAGGCCGCCCACAGCGCCGCCCCGGAGACGGCCAGCAGGGCGCTCCACAGGCCGACGAGCGCCCCCACCGCCGCGACGTCGGGCCACCACGCGCCTCGGGGGGCGTCGACGGCGCCGTCGTGCACGGCCAGTCGCCGCCGCACCGCGGCGTGGCCGAGCAGCAGGGCCGCCGCGAGCGCCGCCGCCGGGCCCCGCGAGGGCGCGGGTGCCTGGAGCACGGCGAGGACGACGAGCCCGGCGAGCAGGACGTCCAGGCCGCGCAGCAGGGCCTGCGGGGTGTCGGCGAGACGCGGCACGAGACGGCGCACCCCACCACGCTAACCGCGCCCCGGGGCGCGGCATCGGCCGAAAGGACGACCCGGCACTCGTCCGGACGGCCGCGGGCGAGGGGCCGGTCGGTCGATCCGGCTGTGACCCGGCGGCCCGAGGCTGGAGCCGTCCGACCACCAGGAGGAACCCGTGCTCGTCGCCCTGGCCGACCTGCGGCACGCCCGCGGCCGCTTCGCCCTCGTCACCGCCGTCGTCGCGATGGTGGCGCTGCTCGTCACCGCGCTGTCGGCGTTGACCGCCGGCCTGGCGCGCGAGTCGGCGTCCGCCGTCAGCGACCTGCCTGCCGACCACCTCGCTTTCGGGATGCCCGGGCCGGGGGACGCCGTGGACCTGACCTCCTCGCGGGTCACGCCGGAGCAGTGGTCCGGCTGGGGCCGGGTCGCCGGCGTCCGGGCCGCCGAGCCGCTCGGGGTCGCCCCGACCCGCGCGACGTCGCGCACGACGACGGCGTCCGTCACCGCGCTCGGCGTGCGTCCGGGCAGCGGGCTGGTCCCGGGTGGTGCGCCGTCCGACGGTGAGGTGGTGCTCAGCCGCCCGGCCGCCGAGCAGCTCGACCTGCAGGCGGGGGACGTGGTGTCGCTCGACGGCACGGACCTGGCGGTCGCCCGGGTGGCGGCCGCCGAGCAGCACCTGTCGCACACGCCGGTGGTCTGGACCTCGCTGCGGGACTGGCAGGCCGTCGGCGCCCGGGGCGTCTCCGCGGACGAGCCGGTCGCGACCGTCGTGGCGCTGACGGCCGACGCGTCCGCGGACCTCGACGCCGCCGACCTCGGGAGGGCCGACGAGGCCCTCGGCACGACGACCGTCTCGCGCGCCGACGCGCGCGGCGCCATCGCCTCCTACGCCGCGGAGAGCCTGTCGCTGACGACCATCCAGGTGTTCCTCGTCGTCATCTCGGCCCTCGTGGTCGGCGCGTTCTTCACGGTCTGGACGATCGGCCGGCAGGGGGACGTGGCGGTCCTCAAGGCGCTCGGGGCGTCCACCGGCTACCTGCTGCGGGACGCGGTGGGGCAGGCGGCGGTGCTCCTCGTCGGCGGCGTCGCCGTCGGGACCGCTGCCGCCGCCGGTCTCGGCGCGCTGGCCGCCGGCGCGGTGCCGGTGCTCGTGTCGCCGGCGACCACCCTCGGACCGGCCGCGGTGCTCGTCGTCCTCGGTCTGGGGGGCGCCACGACCGCGGTCGCCCGGATCACCCGCATCGACCCCCACGCCGCCCTCGCGGCCCGCTGAACCGGGAGCCCACCGTGGACCTGCACCTCGACCGCGTCACCCTCGTCTACCCCGACGGGGAGTCGACGCTCTCGGCCCTCGACGACGTCACCCTGTCGGTGCCCGCCGGGACGACGACGGCGCTCCTGGGGCCCTCCGGCGCCGGCAAGTCGAGCCTGCTCGCCGTCGCTGCCGGCCTGACCCGCCCGACCTCGGGCACCGTCCGCCTCGGGCGTGACGTCGTCCTGACGCCGACCACCCCCCGCGCCGACGCGGCCCGGCTGCGGCTGGAGCGCGTCGGCCTGGTCTTCCAGCTCCCCCAGCTGCTGGCGTCCCTGACGGCGCTCGAGCAGCTCGAGCTGCACGCCCACCTGCGTGGCGGACGCCGCCGCGCCGTCCGCCGGCGGGCCCTGGAGCTCCTCGACGTGGTCGGCCTGGCCGACCAGGCGCACAAGCGGCCGGCGCAGCTGTCCGGCGGCCAGCGCCAGCGCGTCGCCATCGCCCGGGCCCTCGTCGGCCGGCCCGCCGTCCTCCTCGTCGACGAGCCGACGTCCGCCCTGGACCACGACCGGGGCACCCAGGTGGTGGAGCTCATCACCCGGCTCACCCGGGAGCTGCGGGCCGCGACCCTGCTGGTCTCCCACGACGCGTCCACGCTCGGGTCGGTCGACACGACGGTCCGCCTGCTCGACGGCCGCCTCGAGGCCGTCGCCACCTGAGCGCCGGGAGCGGGGCGACGGGCGGACGGGACGCGCGGCGGGGGACCGCCCGGTGCGCCGTTAGCCTTGCCCCCCGTGAGCGAGCAGCAGAGCGCGACCGGCGCGGCCGACGTCCAGCGTGTCGAGGCGGGGGACGAGCCCGACCTGCCCGAGCAGCTGCGGGTCCGCCGGGAGAAGCGCGACCGGCTGCTCACCGACGCACCGGGCCGTCGCCCGTACCCGGTGGGGGTGCCGCGCACGCACAGCCTGCGCCAGGTGGTCGAGGCCCACCCCGACCTCGAGCCGGGTACCGAGACGGACGACGTGGTCGGGGTCGCGGGCCGGGTGGTGTTCGTCCGCAACACCGGCAAGCTGTGCTTCGCCACGCTCCAGGACGGCGACGGGACCCGGCTGCAGGTGATGCTCAGCCTCGCCGTGGTCGGGCAGGACGCGCTGGCCGACTGGAAGCGGGACGTCGACCTCGGCGACTTCGTGTACGCCCACGGCCGCGTCATCACCTCCCGGCGCGGGCAGCTGTCGGTGATGGCCGACGAGTGGCGGATGGCGTCCAAGGCGCTGCGGCCGCTGCCGGTGCTGCACAAGGAGATGAGCGAGGAGGCGCGGGTCCGCCAGCGCTACGTCGACCTCGTCGTCCGGGACCGCGCGCGGGAGATGGTCCGGCTGCGGGCGGACGTCGTGCGCAGCCTGCGCGGCACCTTCCACCGCCACGACTACGTCGAGGTGGAGACGCCGATGCTGCAGACGATGCACGGTGGGGCGGCCGCGCGCCCGTTCGTGACCCGCTCGAACGCCCTGGGCATCGACCTGTTCCTGCGGATCGCGCCCGAGCTGTTCCTCAAGCGCGCGGCCATCGGCGGGATCGACCGGGTCTTCGAGATCAACCGCAACTTCCGCAACGAGGGCGCGGACTCCACGCACTCCCCGGAGTTCGCGATGCTGGAGTTCTACGAGGCGTACGCCGACTACGACGCGATGGCCCGCCTGACCCAGGAGCTCGTGCAGACCGCCGCCCGGGAGGCGACGGGCGGCACGGTGGTCACCCTCGCCGACGGTGAGGAGTACGACCTCGGTGGGCAGTGGGCGCAGCTGTCGATGTACCCGTCGCTGTCCGAGGCGCTCGGGGAGGAGGTCACGCCGTCGACGTCCGTGGCCGACCTCCAGGTCCACGCGGCCCGGCTGGACGTGGAGCTGGACCCCAAGCACGTCACCCACGGCAAGCTCGTCGAGGAGCTGTGGGAGGCGACCGTCGGCGACACCCTGTACGCCCCGACCTTCGTGCGCGACTTCCCGGTGGAGACGTCGCCGCTGGTGAAGGCGCACCGCGAGGTGGACGGCGTGGTGGAGAAGTGGGACCTGTACGTGCGCGGTTTCGAGCTGGGCACCGGCTACTCGGAGCTGAACGACCCGGTGGTTCAGCGGGCGCGTTTCGAGGAGCAGGCCCGGCTGGCTTCCCTGGGTGACGTCGACGCGATGCGCGTGGACGAGGACTTCCTGCGCGCGATGGAGTACGGAATGCCGCCGATGGGCGGCGTCGGAATCGGTATCGACCGGTTGCTGATGGCTCTCACCGGCCTGGGTATCCGGGAGACGATCCTCTTTCCGCTGGTACGGCCCGAGCAGTCCTGAGCGGGGGTGGCCACCGCTGGACCGGGCGCGCCCGCGGCAGGCGTATCCTCGACGGCATGGAGGCTGTCGCCGCGCTCGTCCCGTCCATCGGGGTCGGCCTGCTGTTCTGGTGGGTGATCCGGGCCCTGGTCAACGCCGACCGCAGCGAGCGGCAGGCGATGGCCGAGCTCGACCGGCGCGAGCACGAGCGGGCGCGTGCCGAAAAGGACGTCACGTCGTCGTCCGGCGCCGGCGACTGAACGCCACCCCGAGAATGACCCGGTCCGCTGTCCGGGTCTTTCTTTTTGCCATTGCCCGGGTATTCCGTCATGATCGGCGCGTTGATTACCGCGGCGGCCGGCCACGTCAATTCCCCAGAATTCCCGGCCGCCGCGTCCCGTGAGGAGGGAAACCATGGCTCAGAAGGTCCAGGTCATCCTGGTGGACGACGTCGACGGCGGTGACGCCGAGGAGACGGTGTCGTTCGCGCTGGACGGCGTGAGCTACGAGATCGACCTGAACGCCGACAACGCCGCGAAGCTGCGTGACGACCTGGCCACGTGGGTGGGCCACGCGCGCAAGGTCGGCGGGCGCTCCGGGCGCCGCTCGTCCCGGGCCCGGTCGTCCTCCGCGTCGGCCTCGGCGAACGGCGCGTCCACCACCGAGGTGCGCGAGTGGGCCCGAGCGAACGGGTACGAGGTCAGCGACCGCGGCCGGATCAGCGCCGAGATCCAGCAGGCGTACGCCGCCGCGCACTGACGTCCGACCCGCGCCGGCGTCCGCGCTGTCCGGGCGGCCGGAGCAGCCGCTGTCTCGCCGGGTGCGGGTCGCCGAGCCCTCGGTGACCCGCACCCGGTTCTCAGGTTAGGCTTGCCTCACCAGGTCGCTGACCGCTGCGGCCGAGACGCGTGGGGGTCGGGTTCGTGAGCACCGGGCGCAGCGCGGCGACCTCCGCGCCGTCACCCGCACCCGGGCCGTCGTCAGGACCCGGGACGTCGTCTGGCCCCTGGACGTCGCAGCCCCCCGGGGCCGTCTCCGGCCCGGCGCTGCCCGCGCTGCCCGCCGGGCCGTCCGTCCGCCGCCGCCGGCTGCTGGCGCTCGTCGTCCTGGGCCTCCTGGTCCTGCTCGTCGTCGTCGCCAGTCTGGCGGTCGGCGCCCGGGGCCTCACGCCCGCCCAGGTGTGGACCGGGCTGTGGGCCGACGCGGGCACCGAGGAGGCCGTGGTCGTCCGCTCCCTGCGGCTGCCGCGGACCCTCGTCGCCCTCGTGGTCGGCGCGGCCCTCGGGGTCGCGGGCGGGTTGATGCAGGGGCACACCCGCAACCCGCTGGCCGACCCGGGCATCCTCGGCGTCAGCGCCGGGGCGGCGCTCGCCGTCGTCCTGGCCATCTACCTGCTCGGGGCGAGCAGCCCCCTGACCTACGTGTGGTTCGCCTTCGGGGGTGCGGCCCTCGCCGCCGTCGTCGTGTACCTCGTCGGGTCGGCCGGCGGGTCGGGGCCCGCGACGCCGGTGACCCTCGCGCTCGCCGGGACGGCCCTGACGGCGCTGCTGACCGCGCTGACCACCGCGGTCGTCGTCTCCGACGCGACGACGCTGGACGGCTACCGGTTCTGGGCCGTCGGGTCCGTGGCCGGCCGGGGGCTGGACGTGCTCGTCCCGCTGCTGCCCTTCTTCGCCGCCGGGATGGTGCTGGCCGCGCTCAACGCGCCCGGGCTGAACCTGCTCGGGATGGGTGAGGACGTCGCCCGCGCGCTCGGCCAGGACGTGGCCCGCACCCGCCTGGTGGGGATCGCCGCGGTCACGCTGCTGGTGGGCGCCGCGGTCTCCTCGTGCGGGCCGCTCGGGTTCGTGGGTCTCGTCGTCCCGCACGTCGCGCGCGCCCTGACCGGACCGGACCACCGCTGGCTGCTGCCGACCGCGGGCCTGGCCGGGGCCGTGCTCGTCGTCGCCGCGGACGTCGTCGGCCGCGTCCTCGTGCGGCCGGGGGAGCTGCAGGTCGGCGTGGTCCTCGCCCTGGTCGGCGCGCCCTTCTTCATCGCCCTCGTGCGGCGGCGCCGGATGGTGCGGCTGTGAACGCCCCGTCGAGCGCACCCGCCACGGCGACGCGGTCCGCTCAGCCGTTCCCGCAGCCGTCCTCCCAGACGTCCCCGCCGGCCCCGGGGCACCCTGCGGCGCCGCCCTCCGCCGGCCTGGGGGGACGGCGGGCCGCGCGGGTCGGGCCCCTCAGCCTGGTCCTGCGGCCCCGCCCGCTGGCGGTCGTCGTGGCGGCCCTCGCGGCCGTCGCCGTGCTCGCGTCGCTGAGCATGGCGGTCGGCGACTACCCGATCACCCCGTGGCGGGTGCTGCAGGTGCTGCTGGGGGGCGGGGAGCCGTTCGAGCAGGTCGTCGTCACCGGTCTGCGGGCGCCGCGGACCGTCACCGGGCTCGTCGTGGGCGCCGCCCTCGCGGTCGCGGGCGCGCTGATGCAGGCGGTCGTCCGCAACCCGTTGGCGAGCCCCGACCTCCTGGGCGTGACCGCCGGTGCCGGGGCGGGGGCGGTCGCGGTGATCGTCCTCGCCGGCTCCGGCGGCCTGGCCGGCGGTCTGGCCGGTCAGGTGGGGGTGCCCGCTGCGGCGCTCGCCGGGGGCACCGTCGCCGCCGCGCTCGTGTACGGCCTGGCGTGGCGGCAGGGGGTGGACGGCTACCGGTTCGTCCTCGTCGGGGTGGCGCTGGCGTCCGCGCTGTTCGCGGTCGTCAGCTGGCTGCTCGTGCTGGCCGACATCAAGGACGCCACCCGGGCCACGGTCTGGCTCACCGGTTCGCTGAACGCCCGCGGATGGCCGGAGGCGCTGCCCGTGGTGGTCGGGCTCGTGGTCCTCCTGCCCCTCGCGGTGGTGCTCGGCGCGCGCCTGGGCGTGCTCCAGCTCGGGGACGACGTCGCACGCTCGCTGGGGCTCGGCGTCGAGCGCGTCCGGTTCACCCTGCTGGCGGTCTCGGTGCTGCTCGCCTCGCTGGCGACCGCCGCCGCGGGCCCGGTCGCCTTCGTGGCGCTGGTCAGCCCGCAGGTCGCCCGGCTGCTCGCCCGCACCCCGCGGCCACCGCTGGTCGCGTCCGCGCTCGTCGGCGCGGCGCTGGTCACCGCCTCGGACCTCGTGGCCCGCGAGCTCCTGCCGGTCCAGCTGCCCGTCGGCATCGTCACCGCCGTCGTCGGCGCCCCCTACCTGCTGTGGCTGCTCGCCCGCGCTTCGAGGAAGGCCAGCGCATGACCTCCACCGCCCTAACCGCACCCGCCGTCGCGTCCGCCGCTCCCACCGGCGGTGCGGGGGCCGTCGAGACCGGGTCGTCGGCGGGGTCGTCGGCCGTCGCGGCGACCGCCTCCACGGCGGGCCCACCGGCGCCGCTGAGCGCCCGGGCGCTGACCCTCGGGTACGGCGAGCGCGCCGTCGTCCACGAGCTCGACCTCGACGTCGTCGAGCACTCCGTCACCGCGGTGATCGGACCGAACGGCTGCGGCAAGTCGACGCTGCTGCGCGGGATGGCGCGGTTGCTTCGGCCGCGCGGCGGTCACGTGCTCCTCGACGGCCACGACATCAGCCGGCTGCCGGCCCGGCAGGTCGCCCAGCGGCTGGGGGTGCTGCCGCAGACGCCCGTGGCGCCCGAGGGGCTCACCGTCGCCGACCTGGTGTCGCGGGGTCGTCACCCGCACCAGCGCTGGTACCGCCAGTGGTCGCGCGACGACGAGATGGTGGTCGCCGAGGCGCTGGCGTGGACCGACCTGACCGACCTGGCCGACCGGTGCGTCGACGAGCTGTCCGGCGGGCAGCGCCAGCGGGCGTGGCTGTCCATGGCGCTGGCCCAGGGCACGGACCTGCTGCTGCTCGACGAGCCCACGACGTACCTGGACCTGGCGCACCAGGTGGACGTGCTGGAGCTGGTGCGGCGGCTGCACGCCGAGCGCGGGCGCACCGTCGTGATGGTGCTGCACGACCTCAACCTCGCCGCCCGGTACGCCGACCGGCTGGTCGCCGTCCGGGACGGGCGCGTCGTCGCGCAGGGGCCGCCGCAGGAGGTGCTCACCGAGGGGCTGCTGCGCTCGGTGTTCGACCTGGAGGCCCGGGTCGTCGCCGACCCCGTGACCGGGACGCCGCTGGTGGTGCCTGTCGGCCGGACGCCGTGACGCCCGGGCCCGGGGGCCGGCCGGGGACGGGAGCGGGCCCGGTGCGGGGACGGGTCAGTGCCGGGCCGCCACGCGACGCAGGTGCCGGGCGCTGAGCCGCGGTCCCGCGCCGGCTCCGGGTGCGGCCGGAGCAGGCACCACCTCGACCGCGTGCGGGGTGCGCTGAGCCCACCGGCGGCGCCCGAGGTGCGGGCAGCGGCGTGACGCGACGTCCTCTCCGGCCTGCAGTGCGACGACGAGCGCGTCGAGGGCGGCGGCCCACCGGGCCTGCTCGCTTGAGCCGTCGGGAGCCGCGCGCACCCGCGCGTGCGCCTCGCGCCACAGGGGTTCCAGCCCCGTGCAGACCGTCAGGGTCAGGCCCTGGACGTCGTCCCCTCCGGGTGTGCCCACGTCGCCTCCACCAGTCACCCCCCTGGCCCGATGAAGTGTGCCCAGGTAACGGTCCGATCACAACCAGTTCCCGAAATCGCCGGCGGAGCGGGACGCCGGCGCGGCGGCGCGCGGCCCCGTCCGTGGCGCCGCGGTCGCCGTGGTCCGGCGTGCGAGCATGGAGCGGTCTGGACGACGTCGACCCGGAGGGTGCGGTGACGCAGCAGGACTGGGCCTCGTGGCTGGGGGACCGGATGGAGGCTGTCGGCTTCGCGTCGAACAGCGACCTGTCGCGCGCCTCGGGCGTACCCGACTCGGCGATCTCCCGGTGGCGCACGAGCGGGACGACGCCGTCCGTCGCCCAGCTGCGCCGGCTGGTGGGTCCCCTGCAGGCGACCCTCCTCGAGATGCTCGTCGCGGCAGGTCACCTCACCTCCGACGAGGCGGGGCTGCGGGAGGTGACCCCGCCGGTGCGGCGGCCGCCGACCACGCGGGAGGCGATCGAGGCCGACGCCGGGCTGCCGGACGACCTCAAGCACCTGCTGGCGGTGCAGTACGACGCGATGCTCGCCCTCGCCCGCGCGCGGCGGGGGGCCGACCTGCCCCTGGTGTCCGGCGACCGCTGACGAGCCGATCCGAGATCCGGACGGTCTCGCGCCGCGAGACTCGCACAGGTTTCCTGCATGCGCAGGACCATCATTCGTGAATCGCTTGCGGGCGCGGAAAATGCTCCCCTACTGTCCCTGCTGGGTAGCGGCACGCGCGGGCGGAGGGGTCCATGGCCGGGTGGGGGGCACCGGACGACGGGGGACGGCGGCGCGGCGCGCGACGACCCGACAGGTGCAGGACGGTGCTGTGGGCCGCCGCGGCGCTGCTCGTGCCGGGTGTCGTCCCCGGCACCGCGGCAGCCCAGGAGGCACCGCCTCCCGCGGAGGACCTGAACGGCCCGGTCGCCGACCAGGGTGGCTCGGCCGGCGCCTCCGTCCTCGCCGCGACGGGGACGGACCCCGCCGCCGTGCCCGACGCCGCCGTGCCCGACGACACCGCACCCGACGCCACCGCGCCCGACGACGGGCAGACCGGTTCCGGGAGCGACCGCGAGACGGACGACGGCGCCGAGGACCGGCAGGGCACACCCACCGCTTCGCCCACCACCGACCCCGCGGGGGACCCCGACGCGTCGGCGGACCCCGTGCCGCCCGGCGACCCGGCAGCGCCGACCGACGTCCCGACCGACGTCCAGGCCGACGTCCCCACCGACGTCCAGGCCGACGTCCTCGACCAACCCGGCGCCGAGCCCCCTCCCACCGACCCGGCGCTGCGCGCGACGGGCGCGCTGGGGCAGGACGCGGTCCGCGCGGCGCTCAGCCGCTACCTGGCCGGGTTGCTCGCCGACGCCGGGGTCGTCGCGGGCGACGCCGGGCCGGGGTGCTTCTGCGCCGTGTCCCTGGCCGTCAGCCTCGACGGCGCCGCGACCGCACGAGCCGCCGCGGGACAGCTCACCGCCGGCGCGCCGTCCGGCGGCACGACCGCCCTCCCCGCCGTCGCCACCGACAGCACCACTGACGGGACCCCGGCCGTCGTCGTCAGCAGCGGACGCAGCGGCGACGCGACGGCCCTCAGCCTCACCGGCCGCGGCGCGGCCTCCGCCACCGCCACCAGCGGCAGCACCGGACGGGTGCTCCCCGGCGGTGGCGTCCCGACCGGCCCCCGCGCCCCGCTGACCGACGACCGCGCCACCACCGTCAGCCTGACCTCCCTGGAGACGGGCGCCCGGCTGCTCGTCGACGAGGTCACGGCGCTGACCGGCCGGGCCACCGGCGTGGACACCCGGCCGTACGCCGCGCAGGTCCTGGCGCACCTGCCGTCGGCCGGTCCGGAGGGTCACGCCGGCCGCGCGCAGGTCGACGTCGCCGTCTGGGGCGAGCGCGACCCGTCCCGTCCCGGGGCCCTGCGCTGCGCCGTGGAGGACGACGGCTCGCACGTGCCGAGTTGCGTGGTCGCGGTGGCCGTGTCCGCCGCCGGTGCGGCCACCGCCCGGGTCGAGCGCCCCGCGCACGCGTCCAACCCCGTGCTCGGACCGCCCTCGCCCGGACCGGGCGTGCCGGGCGCCGCGACCGCCCTCGCCGTGGCGCTCGACGGGAGCGCGACGGCGTCGAGCCGCAACGGCGACCAGGGCGCCGTCCAGCCGGCCACCACGGCCGCCCTCCCCGTGGCCGCGGCCCCCGCGGAGGGAACCGGCCCGGCCACGGCCTCCGGGGCCGGGACGGGGACCTCGCGGTCCGAGGCGCGCACCGGCGACTCCGGGCACGCGACCGCTGTGGCGGTCACCGTCCGCGGGGCCGCGACCACCGCGGCTCGGTCCGGGGACACGGGGGCCGCGCACGGTGACGTCACCGTGCCCGCCCCCACTGGCACCGGCACCGGCACCGGCACCGGTCGGGGCGGGACCGCGACGGCGTCCGCGGCGTCCGGGGGGACCGGGACGGCGACGACGTGGACGGCGGCCGGCGACGGCGCGGAGTCCGACGCCGCGTCCGGCCGCACCGGCGACGCCACGGCGCTCGCCCGCGAGGGCGCCGCCGGGCAGCGGATGGCGGACGGCGTCCCGGTGACCGCGGGGACAGTCGGCACAGTCGGCACCGACGGCACCGACGGCGGCGCAGGGACCCCCGCGGGCCTGCAGCCCGGCGCGGGCGGGGCCGCCACGTCCACGGCCCGCACCGGCGACTCCGGCGGGTCCCTCACGGTCGTCCTGACCGACCGCTCCGCCGACGGCCGCGCCACGAGCGGCCCCAGCGGTCCCGCGACGGCCCTGGCCACCGGCGGGGCGGGCGGCGGTCTCGACCTCGGGACGTCGGCCCCGCGCGGCGACGGGCCCGCGGTCGCGGGGGACGGCGGGGCGGCGTCCACCACGGGGCGCAGCGGCACGACGGGCACGGCGGTCGCCGTCGTCGTCACGCCCCTGGACGCCGAGGCCGGCACCACCTCCGGAGGCACCGGCGCCGTCGACTCGCAGGCGACCGGCGGGGCGGGCGGGTGCGCCGGCACCGGCACCGCCACCCCGTGCGTGCCACCCGCACCGGCCGTCCCGGGCGGTCAGGTGATCAGCGGCGGGGCGTCGGTGAGCGCCGGCGGGACCGTCCGGGTGAGCACCGGGTCGGCCGGCTCCGCCCCCGTGACCTGCGGGACGGACGCGGACCGCTCGTGCACCGTCTCCCGGTCCGCCCCCCGCCGCGTCCCCGGCGCGACCCTGGCCCCGGCACCCGGCCCGGCCGACCGAGCCGACGGCGTACCCGGCCTCCCGGCACCCGCGTCCGCCCGCGCCACCGAGGGCCGCGACACCGGCGGCGACCGCGACGCGGACGGCACCGCCCTCGCCGCGGCCGCCGGACCCGCGCGCCTGGACGGCGTCCCGACCGGCCAGGTCAGCCGGCCCAACCCGTGGCTCGGCCTGTCGGCGGCCGTCCTGCCGCTCGCGGCCCTGCTGGCGCTCGCGGTCACCGCGGTGCGGACCCACCGGCGCCGGCGCGCGCGACGTGCGCAGCCGCCCGCCGCCCGACGTCCTCGGCCCGGCGGAGGCGCCTACGGGTAGACGGGGGAGCAGGGGTCCGGTGCCGAGCGACAGCCCCCGGCGCCACCTGACACGACGCGCGCGCGGCTGACCGTCCTGCCCGGTGAGGCAGGCACCCACCACACGCAGACCGGTCCGGGCCGACGGCCCGAGCGACCGGGACCACCCGCCCTGCCCGGGCGGACGGACGTCACATGCGGAAGGCACCCCCATGACACCGTTCTTCGACCAGCTGGCCCTCGCGGCCGCCCTGGCCCAGGCGCCCGAGGAGGCGGCCGCACCCGCCTCCTCCAGCGTCGTCAGCTCCGAGCCCGCGGAGGCGACCGGCACGTCGTCCTCCGGCTCGTCCACCTCGTCGTCCTCGTCCAGCTCCTCCAGCTCCACGGGCTCGTCGAACACGTCGACCAGCTCGAACGCCGGAAGCGGCAGCACCGGTGACGCGACCGCCGGGGGGAGCGGCACGTCGCAGTCCGGCAGCGGCGGGAGCGCCGGGACCGGCGGGTCCAGCGGCGGCACCGGCGGCGGCAGCGCCGGTGGCAGCGGCGGCACCGTCGTCGACGTGCGCACCGGCAGCTCGGGGGACGTCTCCGGGTCGTCCACCGGCGGCAGCTCCGGCTCGGCGTCCAGCGGGTCCAGCTCCACCGCGGGCAGCGGCTCGTCGGGCAACGCGTCCTCGAGCGCCACCGGCACCGGCGGCGACAGCGGCCCCGCGTCCTCCAGCAGCGGCAGCAGCGCCGTCGCCGGGACCGGAGCCGGCGGGCCCGGCGGCGCCTCCGGCGACGCCACCGTCACCTCCTCGTCCAGCTCGAGCGCCACCTCCGGCAGCACGACGACGACCACCGGCTCTCGCGCGACGTCCGGCACCTCCGGCGACGCGACCGCCGACCCGAACGCCTCAGCGACGTCCGGGGACGGCGGCGACGCGTCCGTCGAGGGCGCGTCCGGGAGCACCGGCGACGCCGTCGTGGACGGCGGCTGGACCGGCGACGCGTACGGCGGCGGCGGGACCGGCGGCCTCGTGATCATGGCGATGACCGGCGCCTCCGGGGCCGTCCGCGGGACCGGCGAGGGCGGCAGCACCGGCGACGTGGTCGCCAACTCCCAGGGCAACGCCGTCAGCGGCGGCACCGGCGCGTCGTCCGCGTCGGCCAGCGGCACCGGCGGCGACAGCGGTGCGGTCACCTCCGACAGCACCGGTGACGGCAACGCCACCACCGGGGACGGCGGCAGCGGCATACCCGCCACCAGCGGCGGCAGCGGGTCGGCGGCCTCGGCGTCCGCGGCGCGCGCCGTCACCACCTCCGGCGGCAGCGGGGACGACGGCGACCCGACCGAGGACGAGACCACCGGCGGCACGGGCGCCGGTGGCGACACCGGCGACGCCAGCACCACCGTCGACTCCACCAGCAGCGCCACCAGCGGCGACAGCACCACCGGGGCGACCGCCGGCAGCGCGTCCGGCGACAGCGGTGACGCCACCTCCGCCCCGACCGCGCAGGCCACCTCCGGGGACGGCGGCGACGCGACCGTCAGCGGCCGCTCCGGCGACAGCGGTGACGTCCGCGTCTCCACCGGCGACACCGGTGACGCGTACGGCGGCGGCGGGTCCGGCGGCATCGCGGTCGTCGCCACCAGCGGCGACACCGGCGACGTCGACGGCACCGCCACGGGTGGCGGCTCCGGTGACGCCACGGCGTCGGCGACCGGCACCGCCACGTCGGGCAGCACCGGCGCGTCCACCGCGTCGGCGTCCGCGACCGGCGGCGACTCCGGCGCGGCGACCTCCGACTCCACCGCGACCGGCACGGCGACGTCCGGCCCGGGCGGGTCGTCCGGTGACAGCGGCGACGCCGACGCGACCGCCACGTCCGGCAGCGGCGACGCGAGCGGCGCGGCCGCCGGCGGCTCCGGCGCGGCGGGCGACCCGACCGCCGAGGCGACGTCCGGCTCCACCGGGGCCGGTGGCTGGTCCGGCGACGCCGACGTCTCGGTCGGCTCCGACTCCACCGCGACCTCGGGTGACAGCAGCACGCAGGCGCACGGCCACGCCACGTCCGGCGACTCCGGTGAGGCGACCAGCGCCCCGGTCGCCCAGGCCTCCAGCGGCGACGGCGGCGACGCGTCCGTCAGCGGCCGCTCCGGGGACTCCGGTGACGTGCTCGTCAGCACCGGCGACACCGGCGGCACCACGGACGGCGGCGGGTCCGGCGGCATCGCTGTCGTCGCGACGTCCGGCCGCACCGGTGACGTCACCGGCACCGCCGCGGGCGGGGACTCGGGCGCGGCGAGCGCCGCGGCCACCGGCACCGCCACGTCCGGCGCGACCGGCGCCGCGTCCGGCTCCGGCTCGGCCACCGGCGGGGACAGCGGCGACACGACCTCCTCGTCGTCCGCCACCGGCACCGCCACGTCCGGCGACGGCGGGGCGTCCGGGGACTCGGGCGACGCCGGAGCGGACGCGGACAGCAGCAGCGGGGACACGACCTCGGTCGCGTCGTCCGGCGGGTCCGGCGCGTCCGGGAACCCGACCGCGATCGCGATCAGCGGCGACACCGGCGACGGCGGCGACTCCGGCTGGAGCGGTGTGGACGTCGGCTCGTCGTCGGCCGCCACCTCGGGTGACAGCAGCACCAGCGCCTCGGGCGGCGCCACGTCCGGCGACTCGGGTGACGCGGTCAGCGTCCCGGTCGCCGAGGCGACCAGCGGCGACGGCGGCTCCGCGTCGGTCGAGGGGTACTCCGGTGCCTCCGGGGACGTGCGTGTGCGCACCGGTGACACCGGCAGCACGACGGGCGGCGGCGGGTCCGGTGGGATCAGCGTCACGGCCCTCACCGGCGGGACCGGGTCGGTCACCGGCACGGCCTCCGGCGGGTCCAGCGGGCCGTCGTCCGCGGCGGCCACCGGCACCGCCACGACCGGTGCGACCGGTGCGGCGTCCGGTTCGGGCTCGGCGACCGGTGGGGACACCGGCGACGCCACGTCCGCGTCGTCCGCGACCGGCACGGCGACGTCCGGGGACGGCGGCGCGTCCGGCGACTCCGGCGGCGCCACGGCCGTCGCGACCAGCAGCAGCGGCGACACCGGGCCCGGGACCGGTTCCGGCGGGTCCGGTGCGTCGGGCGACCCGATCGCGGTCGCCATCTCCGGCAGCACGGGCGCAGGCGGGTGGTCCGGTGACGCCGACGCGTCGGCCGGGTCGTCCTCCGACGCGACGTCCGGGGACAGCTCGACGTCGGCGTACGGCGACGCGGTGTCCGGTGACTCCGGCGACGCCACCAGCGCGCCCGTCGCGCTGTCCGGCAGCGGGGACGGCGGGTCCGCGACCGTCGGCGGGGCCTCCGGCGGCAGCGGGGACGTCGCGGTGGGCAGCGGCGGGACCGGTGACGTCGAGGGCGGCGGCGGGTCCGGCGGGATCTCCGTCGACGGGACGTCCGGCGCCACCGGTGACGTGACGGGCACCGCGGCCGGCGGCGACTCCGGGGCGAGCTCGGCCAGCGCCACGGGCACCGCTACCAGCGGCGCCACCGGTGACGCGACCGGCTCGGCGACGGCCGTCGGCGGCGACACCGGTGACGCGACGTCCGCGTCCTCGGCCACCGGCGACTCGACCACCGGCGACGGCGGCGACTCGGGCGACTCCGGTGACGCGACCGCCGACGCGGACTCCAGCAGCGGTGACACCGACGCGGGGACGGGCACCGGCGGTTCCGGTGCGGCGGGTGACTCCACGGCCACCGCGGTCTCGGGTGACACCGGCGACGGCGGCGACAGCGGGTACGCCTGGTCCGCGGTGGACTCGTCGTCGTCCGCGGTCTCCGGCGACTCCGACACGGAGGCCGGCGCGTCCGGCACCTCCGGTGACTCCGGGGACGCGACCAGCGCCCCCGTGGCCGCCGCCTCGTCGGGGGCCGCCGGCAGCGGGACCGTCGAGGGCGCGTCGGGTGACTCCGGCGCCGTCCGCGTCGCGGGCGGCAGCACCGGCAGCACCGACGCGGGCGACCCGTACCCGCCGGGTGACACCGGCGGGACCGGCGGCTCGTCCGTCACGGGGACGTCCGGTGGCACCGGCGACGTCACGGGCAGCGCGTCCGGCGGCGACTCCGGCAGCAGCTCGGCGTCCACCACCGGCAGGGCCACGACCGGCGCGACCGGCGCGGCGTCCGGGTCCGCCCGGGCGACCGGCGGGGACAGCGGCGCGGCGACCTCCGCGTCGACCGCCACCGCCACCCCCACGACCGGCGACGGCGGCGCCTCGGGCGACTCGGGGGCCGCGACGGCCGACGCCTTGTCGACGTCCGGTGACACCGCCGCGGGTGGTGTGAACAACGGCTCCGGCGGCTCCGGCGGGTCCGGCTACGCGGACGCGATCGCCTACTCGGGCAGCAGCGGGGCCGGCGGGTGGTCCGGTGACGCGGACGCCGAGGCGTCCGCCGGGTCCGGCGCCACGTCCGGTGACAGCTGGACCGGTGCCTGGGGCGACGCGGTCTCCGGAGACTCCGGTGACGCGACCGCCGCCCCCGTCGCCGAGTCGGGCTCCGGCTCCGGCGGTGACGCGGGCGTCCAGGGCTGGTCCGGTGCCACGGGGCCGGTCGGGGTGTCCGGTGGGACCACCGGCGACAGCGGCACCGGCGGGACGGGCGGCAGCACGGCCACCGGCACCTCCGGCGACAGCGGCGACGTGACCGGCACCGCGACCGGCGGGGACTCGGGCAGCAGCTCGGCGTCCGCGACCGGCACCGCCGCGAGCGGTGCGACCGGCGCCGCGTCCGGCGCGGCGACCGCCACCGGTGGCGACACCGGCGCGGCGACGTCGACGGCGTCCGCGACCGGCGACGCCGGCACCGGCGACGGCGGCGCGTCCGGGGACACCGGGGACGCCACCGCCTCGGCCGGGTCGTCGACCGGCGACACCGGCCCCGCCTGGGGTACCGGCGGGTCCGGCGGCTCGGGTGACGGCACGGCCGTCGCGGTCTCGGGCGACAGCGGCGCCGGCGGCGACTCGGGCTACGCCTGGTCCGGTGCGTTCTCCGGTTCGGACGCCGCGTCGGGTGACAGCGACACCGAGGCCGCGGCGTACGGGGCGTCCGGCGACTCCGGCTCGGCGACGTCCACCCCGGTCGCCGCGTCCGGCAGCGGTGACGGCGGCTACGCCTGGGTCCTCGGCGCGTCCGGCGACTCCGGCGAGGTGGCCGTCGGCTCCGGCGACACCGGTGACGCCGGTGACGGCGGGTCCGGCGGGATCTCCGTCGAGGGCACGTCCGGCGGCACCGGCTCGGTGACCGGGACGGCGGCGGGTGGCGCGAGCGGCGCGTCCTCGGCGTCCGCGACCGGCACCGCGACGACCGGCGACACGGGGTCGGCCGCGGGTGCGGCGTCCGCCACCGGTGGCGACACCGGCGACGCGACCTCCGCGTCCTCGGGCACCGGCACCGCGACCACCGGTGACGGCGGCGCGTCCGGCGGCACCGGCGACGCGACGGCCAGCGCGTCCTCGGGCACCGGTGACACCGGCGACGGCGAGGGCACCGGTGGCTCCGGGGCGTCCGGCTGGGCGTCCTCCGTGGCCACCTCCGGTGACAGCGGCGCCGGCGGCTGGTCCGGTGACGCGACGGCCGAGGCGGACTCGGGCTCGCAGGCGGCCAGCGGTGCCACGAGCACCGGCGCCTACGGGGACGCGGTGTCCGGCGACTCCGGCTCCGCCGACAGCTCGCCCGTCGCGCTCTCCGGCAGCGGGGACGGCGGCTGGGCCGAGGTCGAGGGCGGCTCCGGCGCGTCCGGCGGCGTCCTCGTCGGCTCCGGCGGCACCGGTGACACCGACGACGGCGGGTCCGGCGGCATCACCGTCGACGGCACCTCCGGCGACACCGGCGCGGTGACGGGGACCGCCACGGGCGGCGACAGCGGCGCCTCCTCGGCGTCCGCGACCGGCACCGCGACGTCCGGCACGACCGGGGCCGCCGCCGGGTCGGCGTCCGCCACCGGTGGCGACACCGGCGACGCGACGTCCGCCTCCAGCGGGACCGGCACGGCGACCACCGGTGACGGCGGCGACTCGGGTGCGACCGGTGACGCCACCGCCACCGCGACGTCGGGCAGCGGCTCCACGGGTGGCGGCACCGCCACCGGCGGGTCGGGTGCCGGCGGTGACGCCGACGCCACCGCCACCTCCGGTGGCACCGGGGACGGCGGCGACTCGGGTGCCGCGGACGCCTGGGCCGGCTCCGGGTCGGGTGCGGCCTCGGGTGACGGCGACACCGTCGCCGAGGCGTACGGCGCGAGCGGCGCCTCCGGGAACGCGTCCAGCGCCCCGGTCGCCGAGGCCGGCGCCGGTGACGCCGGGTCCGGCTCGGTCGTCGGGTACTCGGGCGACAGCGGCTGGGTCCTCGTCGGCAGCGGCGACACCGGCAGCACCGGCGACGGCGGGTCCGGGGGCATCGCGGTCACCGGCGCGTCCGGTGCGACCGGCGACGTCACCGGCACCGCGACCGGCGGGAGCTCCGGCGACGCCTCCGCGGCGGCGTCCGGCACGGCGACGTCCGGTGCGACCGGCACCGCGTCCGGGTCGGCCTCCGCGACCGGGGGCGACACCGGGGACGCCACCAGCGGCTCGGCGGCGACCGGCACCGCGACCAGCGGTGACGGTGGCGCGTCCGCGGACTCCGGGGACGCGTCGGCCACGGCCGACTCCACCTCCGGTGACACCGGTGGGCTCGGCGGCGACGGCAGCGACTCCGCCGACGACGCGGTCGACGAGGACGAGACCGGCTCGACCGGCGACGTCGTCGCCTCCGGTGACGCCACCGCGGACGCCGCGTCCGGGTCCGACGGGTGGTCGGGCGACAGCGCGACCGCCAGCTGGGCCGGTGCGTGGAGCGGCGACTCGGGGTCGGCCACGGCCGCACCGGAGGCGTACGCCGCCAGCGGGACCGGCGGTGACGGACTCGTCGTCGGGCTCTCCGGGGCCAGTGGCGACGTCGAGGCCGGCACCGGGGACACCGGGGACACGACCGGTGCCGGCGGGTCCGGCGGGATCGCGGTCGACGCGTCCAGCGGCGCCTCGGGGGACGTGACCGGCACCGCCACGGGTGGCGACTCGGGTGACGCGTCCGCCGCGGCCACCGACGCCGCCACCAGCGGCGCCACCGGCGACGCGACCGCCGCGGCGTCCGGGACCGGTGGCGACACCGGCGCGGGCACCTCCGCGAGCGCCGCCACCGCCACCGCCACCAGCGGCGCGGGCGAGGGGTCCGGGGACGCCACCTCGTCGGCCGCGTCCGGCAGCGAGGGCACGTCCGGTGACTCGACGACCACCACGGACGCCGAGGCGACGAGCGGCGACACCGGGACCGCGTGGTCCGGTGCGACGGCCGACGCCTGGACCGGGACCGGCGGCGAGGCGCTCGTGCTCGGCGTCTCCGGCGACACCGGGTCCGCCGACGTCGGGACGGCCGACACCGGCGGCACCGGGTCCGGCGGCTCGGGTGGCATCGCGGTCGAGGCGTCCACGGGCGACTCGGGCGACGTCACCGGCACCGCCACCGGCGGGGCGTCCGGGGACGCCTCCGCGACCGCGAGCGGCGCGGCCACGTCCGGCAGCTCCGGGGACGCCTCCGCCACCGCGAGCGGCACGGGCGGGGACTCGGGGTCGGCGACGTCCGAGAGCACGGCGGAGGCCGTGTCGGTCAGCGGTGACGGCGGGTCGTCGTCCTCGGGTGACGCCACCGCGGACGCCGAGTCCGGCAGCGACGCCACGTCGGGGTGGACGGACACCGGCACGGACGCCACGGCGTCCACCGGCGGCTCCGGGAACGCCACGGCGACCCCGGCGGCCGAGGCCGGCACCGGCGACGGCGGCGACGCCGACGTCGAGGGCGAGTCGGGACCCACCGGGTCCGTGGCGACGTCCGGTGGCGGCAGCACGGTGTTGGCGTCGGGCGCGTCCACGCGGTCGAGTCGGTTCTCCGGGTCGATCACGTTGCTCCCGGGCGGCGGGTCGACGCGGATCGTCCTCGGCTCCGGCAGCTCGGGTGCCGTCGGCGGTGACGCCACCGGCGGCGGGTCCGGCGACGGGTCCACGGCCTCGTCCGCGACCGCCGTCTCCGGCTCGTCCGGCACCGCCTCGGCCTCGGCCGTCGGCGTGGGCGGCGACACCGGCGACGCGTGGTCCTGCAGCGTCGCCTACGCGGTGTCGGCGACCGGCGGGGCGTCCGCCGGGGGCGACGGGCCGCAGTGCGGGGAGCCGGGGACGCCCGGTGAGCCCGGTGAGCCCGGTCAGCCCGGTGAGCCGGGTCAGCCGGGTCAGCCGGATCAGCCGGGGACGCCGGTCGACGTCGCGCCGCAGACGCAGGTGCTCGGCAGCCGCCTGCCGGCGGCGGCCGCGGCCCAGGCCCCGGCGGTGGCCACGGGCGGTGCGGCCGGTGCGTCGGCCGACAGGCTGGCGATGACCGGCGGCGAGCAGGGCGCCCTCGCGGCGGCCGGTCTGCTGAGCGTCCTGCTCGGCGGGCTGCTGACGCGGCTGCGCTCGGTCCGCCGGCGGGCCTGACGTCCAGGGCCCGGGCGCCGTCCCCTCGGCGCCCGGGCCCGTCCGGCCCTCCCGACCCCACTGATCGTCAGACCTCCCTGGGGGTGATCACCCCCAGGACGGTCTGACGATCAGTGCTGTCTGGCGGGTGCTGGGGACCGGCGCTGGCGAGGGGTCGGCCGGGGGGTCAGGCGGGGGCAGGTGGTGCACACGTCACCGCTGGGGAGGGCGTACATGAAGCAGCACGAGACGCGCCGACGGGTCCAGCCGGCCTCGGGGACGGGCGCCCCGTCGCCCGTGGTCAGCACCGGCCGCAGCCGCGAGCCCCCGGGCAGCGGCGGGTGCGGGCCGTCCAGCACCCGCAGCGCGGCGGCCACCCCGGAGGGCTCGTCGTGCGCGGCCTGACCCGCCTGCCACAGCGCCGTGTCGAGGACGTCGAGGACGGTGCCCCACCGCTGCCGGGAGCCGATCCGCACGGCGGGGCGGAACACGGCGTGGAACGCCTCGGCGTGGGCGACGACCCGTTCGCGCAGCGTGGCGGCCAGCGCGTGGTCGTCCGCGACCGGCCGCGCGTCCGGGTGGCCGGCGTCCGGGTCGTCGGGCAGGCACGCGAACGTGCGGCCGGTCACGGCCACCGCGTCGACGTACCCGTAGGGGGCGCGGTGGACGGCGAGGTCCTCGGGCCGCAGGTCCGGGACGCGGCGGGTCCGGTGCAGCAGCAGGGCGCCGACGGTCGCGGGCGCCTGCAGGTACCAGCCCATCACGTAGGTCGCGGGCACGACGGGCGGGGGCTCGGCCCCCTCCGTGTCGGCGAGGACGTCCCTCGTCGCGTCCACCCACCGCGCCAGGTCCCGGCCGTCGTGGGCCAGCAGGTCACCGCACCCGGCCCAGCCGGCGTGGGCGGGGACGTGGTCGAGGACGCGCAGCCACCCGGTCGCGCCGGCGACGGCGTCCAGGCTGGTGCGCAAGGGGTGGTCGGCCACGGCCGACACCGTGCCACACGGCTCCGGCGGCGGGCTCAGCGCTGGGCCGTGGCGGACGGGGGCGCGCTGTCGCCCTGCTCGGTGCGGGCGGTCATGATCCGCCGGATCTCCTCCTGGTCGGCCGCCGACGGCAGGCCCCAACCCGGCTCGTAGCCGTAGACCTCGGCGAGCGGCGCGGACGCCGTCCGGCCGGTGAGGATCTCCACGTCGTCGGGGGTGATCAGCGCCGGGTGCTCGACGCCGCAGGCCTCGGCGACCTTCACCAGGTCCCGGCGCAGGGTGCGGACGTACTGCGCCGCCCGCACGGACTTCAGGGCGGGGTCCAGGCCGTGCGCCAGCCAGGGGTTCTGCGTGGCGACCCCGACGGGGCAGGTGTCCGTGTGGCACTTCTGCGCCTGGATGCAGCCGATCGCGAGCATGGCCTCGCGGGCGACGTTGACCATGTCGACCCCGAGCGCGAAGGCGACGACGGCGTTGTCGGGCAGCCCGACCTTCCCGGAGCCGATGAAGGTGACCTGCTCGGCGACGCCCCGCCGCGCGAACTCGCGGTAGACGCGGCTGAACCCGAGCTGGAAGGGCAGCGACACGCTGTCGGTGAAGATCAGCGGTGCGGCGCCGGTGCCGCCCTCGCCGCCGTCCACGGTGACGAAGTCGACGCCGCGGCCGGTCTCGGCCATCAGGGTGGTGAGCTCCTCCCAGAAGCCCAGGTCGCCCACGGCGGACTTGATGCCGACGGGCAGCCCGGTCTCCTCGGCGAGCAGCTCCACCCAGTCGAGCATCGAGTCGGTGTCGTCGAACTCCGCGTGCCGCGACGGGCTGATGCAGTCCTCGCCGACGGGGATGCCGCGGATCTCGGCGATCTCCGGCGTGACCTTCGCGCCGGGCAGGTGCCCGCCGAGGCTGGGCTTGGCGCCCTGGCTGAGCTTGATCTCCAGCGCCCGGACGGGTGCCCCCGCGACGAGGTCCTTGAGCCGGGCGAGGTCGAACCGTCCGCGGGCGTCCCGGCAGCCGAAGTAGGCGGTGCCGATCTGCAGGACGAGCTCGCCGCCGTGGCGGTGGTAGGACGACAGGCCGCCCTCACCGGTGTTGTGCAGGCACCCCGCGAGGTCGGCCCCCTTGTTCAGGGCGGTGACCGCGTTGCCGGACAGCGACCCGAAGCTCATCGCGGAGATGTTGACCAGCGACCGGGGCCGGAAGGCGTGCCGTCGTCCGCGCGGGCCGCCGAGCACCTTCGCGCTGGGCAGGACGATGTTGTGCTGGGCGTGCACGTCGGACGGTGGGACGGCGCGTCCGAAGGTGCGGTGCTTGATGACGGGGTAGCCGGCGGTGAACTCGAGGTCGTTGTCGGTGCCGAAGCCGAAGTAGTTGTTCTCCTGCTTGGAGGAGGCGTAGACCCAGCGCCGCTGGTCGCGGGTGAACGGCCGTTCCTCGTTGTTGCCGGCGACGACGTACTGGCGCAGCTCCGGCCCGAGGGCCTCCAGCGCGTACCTGGCGTGGCCGACGACGGGGAAGTTGCGCAGGACCGCGTGCCGCTTCTGCAGCAGGTCGCGGACGGCGAGCGCCCCGACGGCGGCGGCGGCGAGCGCGCCGGCGCGGCCGCGTCGTCTGAGCCGGTCGGTGCCCTGGTGGGAGGTCGCGGTCCGTCCGTGGTCGAGGTCGCCTGCCGCCATGGGGGCAGTCTCCGGCGCGAGCGGTGGACCCGCACGTCGTCATGTGACTGCAATCTCCGGGCTCAAGGTCGCCGCGGATTTGGTCGAGCATGTCACGAGAACGTAACGTTGATGGTGACGACGTCGTCACCGCCGGTCACCGCGCCCCTGCCGCGCGCCTGGTCCTGCCCTCTTCGGCTCTGTGTCGGGGTGGTCCACGGGCCCCCCGGACCGGTCCTCCTGACCTGACCGTCTCCCACGTCTGCGAGCACATGAGCCGTTCCACAGCACGTCACGTCGCCCCTCGATCCTCACGCAAGGTCATCACTCGCGCACTTCCGGTGACGCGCCCGGTCCCGGCCGTCGCGATGGCCCCTGCCAGCGCCTCCGCCAGCGCCTCCGCGGTTCCGGCCGGACCGAACCGTGCCGACCGACGTGCCGACCACCGTGCCGACCGACGTGCCCGGCACCGCGCCGAGCCCGTCCGCCGTCCGCTGCTGGGCCAGGGAGTCGGTCAGCAGGTCGGCCAGCACGTCGGCCAGCACGTCGCCCGCACCGGCGTCGTCCTGGCCTGCGCCGTCGGCCTGACCTCCGCCGGCTGGCCGGTCGTGGAGAGCGCCGCCCAGCCGCACGTGGCGGCCGCTGACGGCGCGGACGGCGCGCAGGCGGCGCCCGCCGTCGAGGAGCAGGACGCCGCGGACCAGGCCGCCCAGGTCGTCGCACCCGACACCGCGGCCGTGGCCGCCCAGGCCGTCCTGACCGCCGTCGCCCCGCCGCCGCCGACGCCGGAGGAGATCGCCGGCCCCGGCGCGGTCGACGTCGCGGGTCTGCTGCTGTCCCGGCCCGCCGCCGGCGAGGTGACCAGCCGCTACGGGAACCGCACCCACCCCGTGTACGGGACCGGCCGGATGCACACCGGCGTCGACTTCGCCGCCGCCGACGGCGCCATCACGGCTGCCGCCGACGGGGTCGTCACCGAGGCCGGCAGCGCCGGTGGGTACGGGCTGATGACGGTCATCGAGCACACCGCGCCCGACGGTTCCACCATCGAGACCCGCTACGCCCACCAGTCGCGGATCGGCGTGTCCGTCGGCGAGCGCGTCACGCGCGGTCAGGTCATCGGGCGGATCGGGTCCACCGGCGTCTCCACGGGCCCGCACCTGCACTTCGAGGTGCTGCGCAACGGGACGCACCTCGACCCGCAGGGCTGAGCGGCCGGCCCGTCACCTCGGGCGCCCGCCCGTCAGCCGGTCGGGAGCCTGACGTGCTCGGGGCCGAGCTCGTCGACCGAGCCGACGCCGAGCAGGGCCATGGTGCGGCGCACCTCGCCCGCCAGGATGTCGACGGCGCGCTGCACGCCGCGCTCGCCCCCGGCCATCAGCCCGTACAGGTAGGCCCGGCCGACGAGCACGAGGTCCGCGCCGAGCGCGTGCGCCGCGACGACGTCCGCGCCGCTCGTCACCCCGGTGTCGACCCAGACCTCGGCCCGGTCACCGACCGCCTCCGCCGTCTCGGGCACCAGGCGCAGCGGGACGGGCGCCCGGTCGAGCTGGCGGCCGCCGTGGTTCGACAGCACCACCGCGTCCGCCCCGGTGTCCACGACCGCGCGGGCGTCCTCGACGGTCTGGACGCCCTTGACCACCAGCGGACCGTCCCAGCGCGACCGCAGCCACTCCAGGTCCCGCAGCGTCATGGTCGGGTCGAAGAGCCGGTCCATCAGCTCGCCGACGGTGCCCTCCCAGCTCGACAGGGTCGCGAACTCCAGCGGCCGCGTCGTCAGCAGGTCGAACCACCACGCCGGGTGGGTGGCGGCGTCCGCGACCGTGCGCAGCGTCAGGGCCGGGGGGATCGCGAAGCCGTTGCGGACGTCGCGCAGCCGCGTCCCGGCGACCGGCGCGTCCACGGTCAGGACCAGCGCCTCGTACCCGGCGTCCTGCGCCCGCTGGACGAGCTCCTCGGCCGCGGACCGGTCCCGCCACACGTACAGCTGGAACCACCGGCGGGCGCCCGGTGCGGCCGCGGCGACGTCCTCGATGGACGTCGTCCCGAGCGTGGACAGCGCGTACGGGATGCCCACGCGCTCGGCGACGCGGGCCACCGCGCACTCGCCCTCGTGGTGCATCATCCGCGTGAAGCCGGTCGGCGCGAAGGCGAACGGCAGCGCGGACGGCGCCCCCAGCACCGTCGTCCGCGTGCTCAGCGCCGACACGTCCCGCAGCACCCGGGGTCGCAGCTCGAGCTCGCGGAAGAGCCGCCGGGCGCGGCGCAGCGTGATCTCCGCCTCCGCCGCACCGTCCGTGTAGTCGAAGACCGACCGCGGCGTGCGCCGCCGCGCGACCGCGCGCAGGTCGCCGATCGTCAGGGCGCGGTCCAGGCGGCGGCGGACGGGGTCCGGATCGAACGGGCGCGTCCGCAGCAGCGGCCGCAGCTCGGACCACCTCGGCAACCGGCGCTCGGTCATGCCGCAGGGTACCCACGGCGCCACGGTCCGGGCCGCTACGCCAGCAGCGAACGGGTGCGGCGGAACACCGCCCGGTGCCGCACAGTTTGTGCAGGTGTCGCGTGCAGACCGCGCGCCACCCCACCGTCCCGCGGACGGCCCAGGCGCCGAGCCGGTGCCCGCCCGCGGGGATAGCATCGAAAAGGTCTGCGGGGTTCGTCCTCGACCGACCGCTCGCGAGGAGTGCTTGATGTTCGAGAGGTTTACCGACCGAGCCCGTCGGGTCGTCGTCCTGGCCCAGGAAGAGGCCCGGATGCTCAACCACAACTACATCGGCACCGAGCACATCCTGCTCGGGCTGATCCACGAGGGCGAGGGCGTCGCCGCCAAGGCCCTGGAGAGCCTGGGCATCTCGCTGGACTCCGTCCGCGAGCAGGTGCAGGAGATCATCGGCCAGGGCCAGCAGGCGCCGTCCGGTCACATCCCCTTCACGCCCCGCGCCAAGAAGGTGCTCGAGCTGTCCCTGCGCGAGGCGCTGCAGCTCGGCCACAACTACATCGGCACCGAGCACATCCTGCTCGGGCTGATCCGCGAGGGCGAGGGCGTCGCCGCCCAGGTCCTCGTCAAGCTCGGCGCCGACCTCAACCGCGTGCGCCAGCAGGTGCTCCAGCTGCTGTCCGGCTACCAGGGCAAGGAGCCCGCGACCGCGGGCGGGCCCGCCGAGGGCACGCCGTCCGGCTCGCTCGTGCTCGACCAGTTCGGGCGCAACCTGACCCAGGCCGCCCGCGAGGGCAAGCTCGACCCGGTGATCGGGCGCGAGAAGGAGATCGAGCGGGTCATGCAGGTGCTGTCCCGCCGCACCAAGAACAACCCGGTCCTCATCGGCGAGCCGGGCGTCGGCAAGACCGCCGTCGTCGAGGGCCTGGCCCAGAACGTCGTCAAGGGCGAGGTGCCCGAGACCCTCAAGGACAAGCAGCTCTACACGCTCGACCTCGGCGCGCTGGTCGCCGGCTCGCGCTACCGCGGCGACTTCGAGGAGCGGCTGAAGAAGGTCCTCAAGGAGATCCGCACCCGCGGCGACATCATCCTGTTCATCGACGAGATCCACACGCTCGTCGGTGCCGGCGCCGCCGAGGGCGCGATCGACGCGGCGAGCATCCTCAAGCCGATGCTGGCCCGTGGCGAGCTGCAGACCATCGGCGCCACCACGCTCGACGAGTACCGCAAGCACGTCGAGAAGGACCCCGCCCTGGAGCGGCGCTTCCAGCCGATCCAGGTCCAGGAGCCGAACCTGGCGCACGCCATCGAGATCCTCAAGGGCCTGCGCGACCGGTACGAGGCCCACCACCGGGTGTCCATCACCGACGGCGCGCTGGTCGCCGCCGCGAACCTCGCGGACCGGTACGTCAACGACCGGTACCTGCCGGACAAGGCGATCGACCTCATCGACGAGGCGGGCGCGCGGCTGCGCATCCGCCGGATGACCGCCCCGCCGGACCTGCGCGAGTTCGACGAGAAGATCGCGAACGTGCGGCGCGAGAAGGAGTCCGCGATCGACGCGCAGGACTTCGAGAAGGCTGCGTCGCTGCGCGACTCCGAGAAGAAGCTGCTCGCGGCCAAGGCCGAGCGCGAGAAGCAGTGGAAGGCCGGCGACATGGACGTCGTCGCCGAGGTCGACGAGGAGCTCATCGCCGAGGTGCTCGCCACGGCGACGGGCATCCCGATCGTCAAGCTCACCGAGGAGGAGTCCTCGCGGCTGCTGCACATGGAGGACGAGCTGCACAAGCGGATCGTCGGCCAGCACGACGCGATCAAGGCGCTCTCCCAGGCCATCCGCCGCACCCGCGCCGGTCTGAAGGACCCGAAGCGTCCCGGCGGCTCGTTCATCTTCGCCGGCCCCACCGGCGTCGGTAAGACCGAGCTCGCCAAGGCGCTCGCGGAGTTCCTCTTCGGCGAGGAGGACGCGCTGATCCAGCTCGACATGTCGGAGTTCTCCGAGAAGCACACCGTGTCGCGGCTGTTCGGCTCGCCCCCCGGCTACGTCGGCTACGAGGAGGGTGGTCAGCTCACCGAGAAGGTGCGCCGCCGTCCGTTCTCCGTCGTCCTGTTCGACGAGGTGGAGAAGGCCCACGCGGACATCTTCAACTCGCTGCTGCAGATCCTCGAGGACGGTCGCCTGACCGACTCGCAGGGCCGCACGGTGGACTTCAAGAACACCGTGATCATCATGACGACGAACCTCGGCACCCGGGACATCGCCAAGGGCCTGCAGATGGGCTTCCAGGCGGGCGGCGACCTGTCGACGTCGTACGACCGGATGAAGCAGAAGGTCAACGAGGAGCTCAAGCAGCACTTCCGGCCGGAGTTCCTCAACCGCGTCGACGACGTGGTGGTCTTCCCGCAGCTCACCCAGCCGGAGATCGTCCAGATCGTCGACCTGATGATCGCCCGGCTCGACGAGCGGCTGCGCGACAAGGACATGGGCATCGAGCTCACCCAGGCCGCGAAGGACCTGCTGGCCGAGCGTGGCTACGACCCGGTCCTCGGTGCCCGGCCGCTGCGCCGGACCATCCAGCGCGACATCGAGGACGTCCTGTCGGAGAAGATCCTCTACAGCGAGGTGAAGGCCGGTGACATCATCCTCGTGGACGTCGAGGGCACCGGTCCCGCGGCGACGTTCACCTTCACCGGCTCGCCGAAGGGCTCCGGCGTCCCGGACCTGCCCCCGGTCGAGGCCGCGAACGCGGGTGGGGCCACGGACGGCGCGTCCGGGTCCGCCGGCACGGACTGACCGGCAGCTGAGCGGCTAGCCGGCACGGCCAGAGGGCCGCCACCCACCGGGTGGCGGCCCTCTCGTCTGCCCGCCGCGCGCCCGGGCCGCACCTTTCCACCGAGGTGCGGTCCGGACCCGGCCCGGAGGCGCACCTTTCCACCGACGTGCGGTCCGGACCCGGCCCGGAGGCGCACCTTTCCACCAACGTGCGGTCCGGTCCGGCTCCTGGCCGCACCTTTCCACCGACGTGCGGTCCGGACCCGGCCCGGAGGCGCACCTTTCCACCGACGTGCGGTCCGGGCCCGTCCCGGAGGCGCACGTTTCCACCAACGTGCGGCCCGGGGACGGACGGACCGAGGGCACGGACCCTGTCGGTCCGTGCCCTCGGTCGTCGCCGGCGCGTCGCCGGCAGCGCGTCAGCCCAGGACGTCGACCACGCGGTCGAGGGAGGCGACGGACGGCCGGACGCCGGCCTGGTCCAGCGCCCGGCGGTAGGCGGCGGCCGCGTCGGCGGGCTCGGTGTCGCGCATCAGCCGGTCACCGAGGGCGCGCCAGCACTCGGCCGACGCCCGGCCCGCGGACTGCGACATCAGCTGGTCGGCGGCCGTCCGGTAGCAGACCAGCGCGGCGTCGACGTCCCCGCTCGCCCGCAGGGCGTCACCGAGCATGATCCTGGCCTGGACGGTCTCGATCCCCGAGGAGCCCTCGAGGTGGGCGATCGCCTGCTGCGCGTACTCGACGGCCTCCTGCGGCTCGGCGGCGAGCAGCGCGGCCTGGGAGCGCGCGGTCGACCAGTGCGCCCGGTCGACGGGGGAGCCCCAGCGCCGCAGGTCCTCGTACGCCTTGTCCAGCTCGGTGACCGCGCGGTGGACCAGCGGGTCGTCCAGGCGCAGCCACAGCCACGCGCACGCCACCCGCAGCCGGCACAGGTCACGCGAGTCGTCGCCCTCGGACAGGTGACCCAGCGCCCTGCTGCTGTAGCGGGCGGCCTGGTCGACGTCGCCACGGGCCTCGGCCACGATGGCGGCGTTCCAGTAGATGGCGCCCTGGCCGGCGCGGGAGCCGACCTCCTCGGCCACCGGGAGCCAGCGGTCGGCGAACGCCGCGGCGTGGGTGAGGTCCCCGCGCTCGAAGTAGGCGGCCATCACGGTGGCCGCCAGGCGCAGGTGGTCGTCGGTCCCGACGAGGCCGCGCTCGTCGGCGACGGCCAGCGCGCGCTCCCCGACGTCCACGGCGCGGTGGACGTCGCCGGCGTCCAGCGAGCAGCGGCACAGCCGGATCGCCACGGTGGTCACGGGGACCCCGGTCTCGCCGGCGAGGGCGCGCTCGTACAGCGGCGTGATCTCGGCGATGGCCGCATCGAGGTCACCGAGGTTCTCCAGCGCGCGGGCCAGGCCGAGCCGGGCGTCGTCGCGGATGTCGCCCGGCAGGGACTCGTCGTCGAGGAGCTCGCGGTACTGGGACCGGGCGTCCAGGGCGCGTCCGTCGCCGAGCGCGAGCGCGGCCAGGTTCAGCGCCAGGGTCGCGGCCTGCGTGCTCGCCGGCTCCCGCCCCTCGAGGACCATGGTCACGCTGCAGCCGAGCCGCTCGGCGAGCGTGGAGGCCACCTCGTGGGTCGGGCGGCGGCGCCCGGACTCGATCAGCGAGATGTAGCTGGGGGACAGGTCCCCGCCGGCCAGCTGGGTCTGCGACAACCCCGCGTCCAGGCGGAGCCTGCGAAGGCGCTGCCCGAGTTCCTCGTCCATGTTCCGTTCCCTCCCGGTGGTGCGCCGCCGTCCTGCAGCGCACGTGGCTTCCCGGCCGCCCACCCCGGCCGCCGGCGGTGCCGGCGCGTGGTCTGCGCCGTCCCGTCGGAGACGGGATCGTCGTGCTCGTTGTCGGTCGTCTCGTGGTGGTCGTGCTGGTCGTGCTGGTCGTGCTGGTCCCGCTGGTCGGGGCCCCGCCGTGGCTCAGGACGCCCCGGCGGTGCCGTCCCGGCGTCGTCCTGCTCCCGCTGCCGTCACTTGGAGCAGCAGGTGAGGGTCCCGTCCGTCGACGCCACCTCCTCGTGCGCGACGGCCGCCCCCGCGACCGTCAGCAACGACAGGGAGACGGTCGCGAACGCGGCCGAGAGGACTCTGCGGGTGCGGGACCTGCCGTGGCGCATGGCCTGACTCCCTGTGACGTGGTGGGTCAACGTCCTGTCAAGGTACCCCGGGCGGTGTCGTCAGGGAAGGGTTGCGCGCTCAACCACCCGACCGGGTGGTGCCCGTAGGTGACTGCGGTCAGCGGTCCCACGCTCCGGACGGTCCTCCCGGCAGGCGGGCGCCGGGCGGGTGAGTCGTGCTCAGAGCGCCGCGCGCAGGTCGGCCAGCTGCTGGATCTCCTTGGTCTGCGTGACCCCGATCCCGGTGGCGAGCTCGGCGACCACCTCGTCGGTGCCCTCCCGCAGCACCTCCTCGACCATCACCAGCGCCCCCTGGTGGTGCGCGGTCATCAGGTCGATGAACAGCCGGTCGAAGTCGCCGCCGCGAGCCGCCTCGAGCCGGTCGAGGTCGGCGGGTGAGGCCATGCCGGGCATCCCGGAGTGGTCGGAGTGGTCGGCGTGGTCGTCGCCGACCAGGCGGGGTGGCTCCTCGCCCCACGCCTCGAGCTGGGCGGTCATCACCTGGATCTCCGGCTCCTGCGCGACCGCGATCCGCTCGGCGAAGGAGCGCAGGCGGTCGCTGCCGGCACGCTCGGGGGCCATCGCGGCCATCGTCAGCGCCTGGGAGTGGTGGACGGCCATGTCCTGCAGGAAGCGCACGTCGTCGGGGTCGACGTCGTGCTCGACGCGGGCGGCCGGCGGGTCGGTGAGGGTCACCGCGGGCTCTCCGGGGCGGCCGGGCACGATCACCCGGCGGTCACCCTCGGCCGTGGCCGCCGCGTCGGGCGAGCCCTGGCCGTCGGGGTCGCCGCCGCTGCACCCACCGACGGCGAGGACGGCGGCGAGGGCGGCGACGGCGGTCAGGGTGCGGCCTGCGGAGGGGGCCGGGACGCGCGCCGGGGGTGAGGTCGGGGTGCGGGGCACAGGCGCACCGTAACCCGGCGGCGCGCCGGTCAGGCAGCCCCCTGACCGCCGGTGAGGCGCGCGGGCCGGCGACCGGGACGACTCGGCGGAACGTGACAACAGGGTCACTCCGCGCTTGGTGGGACGAATCGTCCCGGACCCCTTCCGCTGACCCCTCGTCGTGGTGCAGGGTGACGTGCGTCATACCCCGACACCTCTGGAGGTCCTGCCCCCATGTTGTCCCGCACCAGCTCCTCCTCACGCTCACGGCGCCTCGTCGGGGGACTCGGCGTCGTCGCGCTGGCCCTGGGGACGGCGGCGCTGACCGCGTCGGCGTCCGTGGCGACCCCCGGCGACCCCGCCGGCGGCGATGCCCTCGCACCCGGCGAGACCGCCGGCAGCCGCAACCTCCAGCACGTCGCCAACCTCCCGCTGACGGAGGAGATCGCCGGCTTCGGCACGGACCTGGCGTTCCAGGACGACTACGCGTTCGTCGGCAACTACGACGGCTTCTACGTCTACGACATCTCCCAGCCGCGCAAGCCCGAGCGCGTGGCCGAGGTCTACTGCCCCGGCGCGCAGAACGACATCAGCGTCTACGGCGACCTGCTCGTGCTGTCCACGGACTCCTCGCGCAGCGACGACTCCTGCTCCAGCACGTCCCAGTCGGCGGCGATCGAGGAGTCGTGGGAGGGCATCAAGATCTTCGACATCAGCGACGTGCGGAACCCGCAGTACGTCAAGGCCGTCGAGACCGCCTGCGGCTCCCACACCCACACGCTGGTGCCGGACACCGCGGGCACCGACGTCTACGTCTACGTGTCGTCGTACAGCCCGCGCGTCGAGTTCCCCGACTGCCAGCCCCCGCACGACCAGATCTCCATCGTGAAGGTGCCGCTGCAGAGCCCGACCGACGCCGCGGTGGTGGCCGAGCCGAACCTCTTCCCGGACGGCGGGTACACGAACACCACCGGCTGCCACGACATCACCGTGTACCCGGCGCGCAACCTGGCCGCCGGTGCCTGCATGGGTGACGGGGTCCTGTGGGACATCACCGACCGGGTGAACCCGGTGGAGCTCTCCCGCGTCCAGGACACGAACTTCGCGTTCTGGCACTCCGCGACGTTCAACGAGGCCGGCACCAAGGTCGTCTTCACCGACGAGCTCGGCGGCGGCGGCGGCGCGGTCTGCAACGAGGAGGTCGGCCCGGAGCGCGGCGCCAACGGCATCTACGACATCAGCGGTGAGGGCGCCGACCGCGAGCTCGTGTTCAAGAGCTACTACAAGATCCCGCGCCAGCAGGGTCCGACCGAGAACTGCGTCGCCCACAACGGGTCGCTGATCCCGGTGAAGGGCAAGGACATCATGGTGCAGTCCTGGTACCAGGGTGGCATCAGCGTCTTCGACTTCACCGACTCGGAGAACCCGACCGAGATCGCCTGGTGGGAGCGCGGCCCGATCTCCGAGGAGCGCCTGGTGCTCGGCGGCTTCTGGTCGTCGTACTACTACAACGGCCACGTCTTCGGCAGCGACATCACCGAGGGCTTCGACGTCTTCAAGGTCAACGACCCGCGGACGGCGCGCGCCAACGCGGTGAAGGTGTCCCAGTTGAACGTCCAGACGCAGCCCGTCTACCAGAAGTGACCCCCGCCGGGAGGTGACCACCGGTCGCCTCCCGGCCCGTCACGACGGGGCGTCCCGCCCGCGCCGGCCAGCAGGTCAGCGCAGGTGGGACGCCCCGTTCACGTCCAGGACCGCGCCCGCCGTCCACTCCGCGTCCGGGGACGCCAGGAACTCCACCGCGGCGGCGACGTCCTGCGGGTTCGCGACCCGGCCGAACGGGCTCTGCGCGCGGACGGCGTCCCCGCCCGGGCCCTCCAGGACGCCGGCGGTCATGTCCGTCGCCACGAAGCCGGGGGCCACCGACGTCACGGCGATCCCGTGCCCGCCGAGGGCCTGTGCCAGCGACTGCCCCATCGAGTGCAGTCCCGCCTTGCTCGCCCCGTACGCGGGGACGTCGGGCTCGCCGCGGTAGGCGCCGCGGGAGCCGACGTTCACGACCCGGCCGCGCGGCAGCCCCGGCGCCGGGTCGACGTCCAGCATGTGCCGGGCGACGCACCAGGTGACGTTCGCGGCGCCCAGCAGGTTGACCTCCAGGGTGCGCCGCCACGCCGCCACCCACGCCTCGTAGGACACCTCTTCGACCCGGTGGTCGACGCGCCGGCTCGTCGACCCCGGGTCGTCGGTGAACAGCGCGGCGTTGTTGACCAGGACGTCGACCCGGCCGAGCCCGTCGACGGCCGCGGCCACCATCGCGCGCACCTGCTCGGGGTCCGCGACGTCCGCCTGCACCAGGACGTGCCCGGCGCCGGGCAGCGAGGCGAGCACCTCCTCGGCCTGCGCACGGCCCCCGCGGTAGTGGACGGCCACGCGGTCGCCCCGGGCGGCGAACCGCCGCGCCACGGCGGCGCCGATGCCTCGTGACGAGCCCGTCACGAGGACACCGCGGGAGGCAGCTTGCGGGTGCTGGTGGTCGACGTCCATGCGTGCACTCTGGCAGGCGATGAGTTCTGGCCGCTCCACCGGTCCATCCCGCACCGCACCCACCCACCACCAGGAGACGACGTGACCGAGCTGGCCCCGGACACCCGACCCACCGACGCGACCACCGCCACCGCGACCGACCCGCCGGTGAGCACCGGCTACGTGCCGCTGGGCGAGCTGCGGATGTACTACGAGGTGCACGGCGAGGGCGGTACCCCGATGGTCCTGCTGCACGGCGGCCTGTTCGACGTCGACCAGCAGTTCGGGGCGCTCATCCCGTCGCTGGCTGCCGGCCGGCGGGTCGTCGCCGCCGAGTTCCAGGGCCACGGGCGGACGAACGACGTCGACCGGCCGCTGACCAGCGCCCACCTGGCGGCCGACGTCATCGGGCTGCTCGACCACCTCGGGCTGGACCAGGTGGACGTGCTCGGCTTCAGCGTCGGCGGCGCGGTGGCGCTGCACCTGGCGATCCACCACCCCGAGCGGGTCCGCCGGCTGGTGGTCTCCTCGGTGTCGTTCCGCCCGGACGGTGACCGGGGCGGCAACGCCGAGGCGGTCGCGGAGATGACCGTCGACATGATCGCCGGCACCCCGATGGAGCGGGCCTACCGCGAGAAGTCCCCGCACCCGGACCGGCTGCAGACGCTGCTGGACAAGCTGGCGCGCTACGACGAGGGGTTCACCGGCTGGAGCGACGAGCAGGTCCGCGGCATCGCCGCGCCGACCCTCATCACCGTGGGGGACTGCGACATGGTGCACCTCGAGCACGCCGTCGAGCTCCTCGGGCTGCGCGGCGGCGACGTCAACGGCGACTTCGAGGGCGTGCCGGCGTCCCAGCTCGCGGTGTTCCCGGGGACCACGCACTTCTTCGGGCTCGCCCGGACGGAGCTCGTCCGCGAGGTGGTGCTCGGCTTCCTCGACGCCCCCGACCCCGAGCCCCCCACGGCCTGACCCGCGCCTGACCGCACTGATCGTCAGACGTTCCTGGGGGTGATAGCACCCAGGAGCGTCTGACGATCAGTGCGGTCGGGGGATGCGGGAGAGTGGGGTGGTGGGCACGGGCGCAGGCAGGCAAGGGGGCGCGGGCACGTGGCGGACCCGGTGGGTCGACGTCCGCGGGCCGGTGCACTGCGCGGTCGCCGAGCCACCGGACGGCTCCCGCCCGGGGCGGCCCACCGCGGTGCTGGTGCACGGGCTGTCGGGGGCGCACGCCAACTGGTCGACGGTGGCTCCCCACCTGCTCGCGGCCGGGTACCGGCTCGTCGCGCCGGACCTGCCCGGCCACGGGCTGACCCCACCTGCAGGTCGCGACACCCGGCTGCCGGCCCTCGCCGACCTGCTCGCGGAGGTCGTGCGCCGGGTGGCGGACGGTCCGGTCCTCCTCGTCGGCAACTCCCTGGGCGGCCTGCTCGCGGTCGAGCACGCCGCCCGCCACCCTGACACGGTCCGCCTGCTGGCCCTCCTCGCGCCGGTGGCGCCGCTGGGCCGCGGCCGCCCGCACCCGCTGACGCTGCTCGGGTTCGCCGCGTACAGCGTGCCGCTGCTCGGTGAGGCGGTGATGGGCGGACGTCGGCGCCTGCCGCCGCGCCGCCAGGTCGAGGCGTCGCTGTGGATGACCTGCGCCGACCCCACCCGGGTCAGCCGGGAAGTCGTCGACGAGCACGTCGCCGTGCTGCGCCGCCGCGCCGGCCACACCGGCCTGGAGCGCGCGTTCCTGGCGACGGCACGCAGCGTGGTGCGGCGCGTCGTCCGGCCGGCGGTGATGCGGCGCGCCCTCGACGACGTCCGGTGCCCCGTCCTGCTCGTGCAGGGCGACGCGGACCGCCTGGTCCCCGTCGGGGCGTCCCGGGCCGCTGCGGCGGCGCACCCGGACTGGACGTACGTCGAGCTGCCCGGCACCGGCCACGTCCCCCAGCTCGAGCGCCCCGACGAGGTCGCCGACGTGCTGCTCCGCTGGTGGGACCGCCACCTGGGATGATCGGGGGATGACGCTCGAGCTGGACCCGACCCGGACCGCCGTCCTCGCCCTGCACTGGCAGGTCAACGTCGTGGCCCCCGAGGGCTTCTTCGGTGGTCTGCTGGCCGAGCCGGTCGCCCGCTCGGGGGTCGTGGCGCGCGCCGCCGACTTCCACCACCGGGCCCGGCGCACCGGCGTGCCGCTGGTGTTCACGCGGTTCACGGTCCCGGACGACGAGGGGCGGCTCGCGCGCAACACCGCCTTCATGCGCGCGGTCGCCGACGCCCAGGAGGCGTTCCGGCCCGACGCCCCGGGCGCCGCCCTCGTCACCGACGTCGGCCACGAGCCGTCCACCGACCACGTGAGCGACAACCAGCGGCTGTCGGGACTCGCCGGCTGCGACCTGCCGACGTGGCTCGCGGACCGGGGCGTCGACACCCTGCTGGTGACCGGGGTGGCGACCAACCTCACCGTGGAGCAGACCGCCCGCCACGGCACGGACCTCGGGTTCCACGTGCACGTCGTCGCCGACTGCGTGGCCGCCGCGGACCCGGTCGTGCACGAGGCGTCGCTGGCGAACCTGGCGCTGGCGACGGAGGGGTGCCCGACGGCGGCCGAGGTGCTCGCCGTCCTGGAGGGGGCCGGGGCGTGAGCGAGGTCGTCGTCCGCAAGGCGCGCTCGACGGACGTGCGCGGCATCCGCGACCTGGTGCAGCCGTTCGTGGACGCGCGCGTGCTCATCGCCAAGGAGGCGGTGCAGTACTACGAGCACGTGCAGGAGTTCCGGGTCGCGGAGGTCGACGGCGAGCTCGCCGGTTGCGGGGCGCTGCACTGCTTCTGGGAGGACCTCGCCGAGATCCGCACGCTGGCGGTGTCGCCGGGGCACCGCGGCCACGGCGTGGGCGGGGCGCTGCTCGACCAGCTCGTCGAGGACGGCCGGGCCCTCGGCGTGTCCCGCATCTTCTGCCTGACGTTCGAGGTGGACTTCTTCGTCCGCCACGGGTTCCACGAGGTGTTCGGGACGCCGGTGGCACCGGACGTGTTCGCCGAGCTGCTGCGCTCCCACGACGACGGCGTCGCGGAGTTCCTGGACCTGGCGCGGGTCAAGCCGAACACCCTCGGCAACAGCCGGATGCTGCTGGAGCTCTGAGGTCCGGCTCTGAGGTGCGCGCCGTCGGCCCCACCCGGGGCGCGGGCGTGGCAGCGTGGTGCCATGCCGACCGAGGACGACGTACGGCGGGTCTGCCTGGCGATGGCGGGGGTGACCGAGCGGCAGAGCTGGGGCCAGCCCGCCTGGTTCGCCCGCACCCTGATGGCCCGCATCTGGGAGCCGGGTGTGGTCACCGTGAAGACCGACGAGCGCGAGGCCCTCGTCGCGGGTGACCCGGCGACGTTCTACTGGACGCCGCACCACGACCGGTCGCCGTCCCTGGTGCTCGTCCGGTTGGAGCGGGTCGACCCGCAGGAGCTCGACGAGCTGCTGGCGGACTCCTACCGGCTGGCGGGTGGGACGGCGCGCCGGCTGCGCTGAACGTCGTCAGCGGCCGGACGCGCCGTCCCACCCACCGTCAGGTCGGTCGGTTGGTCGTCAGGAGATGGCGACCACCCGCACGTCGTCCACGGCCGCCTCCACGAGGGAGGCGGTCGAGGTGTCCGTGGCCTCGACGACCAGCCGGACGGTCTGCCCGGCGAACGGCGTCAGGTCCGCCGTCCACGTCGACCAGGCGGCGTCGACGTCGCTCGCGGCGCCGCGGCGCTCGAGGACGACGCTGTTGCCGGACGCGCCGACGACGCGCACCCGCAGGGTGTCGCTGGTGGAGGAGTTCGACGCGTGCGCCAGGTACCCGGCCAACCGGACCTCGTAGCGCTGGCCGCCGGTGAGGGCGATCGCCGGGGACCGCACGGACGTCGTCCCGCCGTCCACGTCGTGCACGCCGGCGCTGCTGCCGGCCAGCGGCCCGGTGACCAGGTTGCGCGTGCCGCTGGGGGTGCTGGCGAGCTGCTTGGCGCCGTTGTAGTCCACCTGCTGCGGGACGGCCCGTTCGAACTGGCCCGCCGTGGCGGTGTCGGTGCCGGAGGCGTTGACCTGCCAGCCGCGGTCGGTCTCGAAGTCGTCGGCGAACAGCGTGGTCTCGGTGCCGCCACCGCCGCCGCCGTCCCCGCCGCAGTACTGGTCCTGCTTGCCGATGACCTCGTAGACGCAGTCCGCGGCCTCCATCAGGCGCAGCACGGCCTCGCGGTTGCGGGCGGTCTCCCTCCCGATGACGCTCGCGGGCGGGTAGAAGCCGCCACCGGAGCTGCCCCGCGGGTACATCTCGAACGTGTAGCTGAAGATGCCCTCCTGGCCCCACATCCAGTCGTTGACGCCGCCGTCGGTGACGTACAGGTCGCTGGCCTGCTCGGGGGTGTAGCCGTTGGACGAGGCCATCGAGCGACCGAGCGTGGAGAACGCGGCGTGGTCGTCGGCGGTCAGGCCCGGGCCGGTGTCGGAGTAGGTGTAGCCGTACGGCCAGAGGACGAGCTCGCCGTAGGTGTGGAAGTCGATGTGCGCGGTGATCTGCTGCTCGCCGCCGACCCGGCGGGAGCTGACGAAGTCCGCGATGGTGCGCGACTCGGGCGCGGAGAACGCCGACGTCCCGCGGTAGGTCTCCGACGACGGGCTGCCCGAGGAGCCGCCGCAGCAGCCCCAGCGGTAGCCCCAGTTGCGGTTGAGGTCGGTGCCGACGGCCGTCGACCCGGAGTTCGGCTGGCGGTTCTTGCGCCACATCCGGTACGAGCCGGAGGCGACGTCGTACTCGACGCCGTCCGGGTTGGCCATGAAGACGATCCAGATCTCGCGGCTGTCGACGAGGGCGCGGACGCGGGAGTCGCTGGCGTACTTCGTGGTCAGCTCGTCGAGCAGGTAGAGGCACATCTCGACGGTGAGGTGCTCGCGGGCGTGCTGGTTGCAGGTGAACAGCACCTCGGGCTCGTCCTCGTCGGTGCCGACGTTGTCGGACACCTTCGCCACCCACAGGTCACGCCCCTGGTAGGAGCGGCCGACCGACTGGCGGGAGACCAGGCTCGGGTAGGTGCTCGCCGCGGTCGCGACCTTCGCGCTCATCTCGGCGTAGTTGTGGTACGCCGCGTCGGTCGGGGGGAAGTCCTGGGTGCCGACGAGCTCGTCCACCTCGAAGCCGCGGGCCTCGAGCGCCGCGACCTCGGCGGGGGTGGCGCGGACGGTGAGGCGACCGTGGTCGACCTCGACGATCGAGGCGCCGGTGGCGGCGACGGCGGAGCGCTGCGCGGTCGTGCGGGCGCCGTCGACCTGGTAGCTGCGGACCTGCTGGGACTCGGGTGACGCGCCGGCGGGCGCGAGCGCCGCGGGGACGCCGAGGGCTGCTGCGGCCAGTGCGGCCACCGCCCATCGGAGGGGTGCCTTCATGGGGTTCTCCAGGGTGGGGGAGTCGGGTCCCCGGTCGGGGGCCCGGCCTGTCGGGCGCGCGCCAGCATGGCCTGCTATGACCGGTTCGTCCATACCCCGAGACGAATTATGACTGTCCGTTATGACTCGCTCACCCGTGCGAGCACGGAGCGGGCGGACGAGGAGGCGTCAGGCGGACCGGGCCGCGCGCCGCAGGGGAACGCGCTGCAGCGCGCCGAGCACCCCGAGCTGGGCCACGACGGCGATCCCCACGGCGCAGGACAGGAGCACCGTGGTGGTGCGGCCGCCGGACAGCGCCCCGGAGGCGAGCAGGTAGCCAGCCGACCCGAGGGTGGCCACGACCGGCGCGCCCACCACCAGGCGGTTCAACCACGTGACCGCGCTGGCGGCGACGGTCGGGCCGATACCCACCCGGTCGGCGTCCGTCGCCGCGCGCAACCGCCGCAGCAGGCCGTGCAGGGCGCCCCCGACGACGAGGCCGAGGGCCACCCCGGCGGTGAGGCTCCACACCTGCGGCCCCGTGCCGGCGTCCAGCGAGCCGTCGGCCAGGACGACGAACAGCGCGGCCATCACCGCGAGCGCCGCGGTGCCCACGGCGACGGCGGTCGCGGCCCGGCCGATGGCCCGGTCGACCCACGCGTCGAGCAGCTCGGCGTCGCGCGGCGGTTCGGACGGGCGCGGCGGCGCGGTCACGCGGTCCCTCCGGGAAGGGTGAGGTGACCGTCGCCGGCCGGCTCGACCAGGCCGTCGTCCAGCAGGGAGTCCAGGCAGCGCTCGCGCTGCGCGCGGTCCGGCCAGGCGGCGTCCAACGCGGACGCCGGGACCGGGCCCGGCGCGTCCCGCAGGACGGCGAGCAGCCGGCCGCGCACCTGCCGGTCGGTGCCGTGCCAGGCCTGCCCACGGCGCGCCGGCCCGTCGTGCGCGGGCCGGCCGAGGGCGTTCCACCGGCACGCGTGCGCGACGGGGCACTGCCCGCAGCGAGGCGCGCGGGCCGTGCACACCAGGGCGCCGAGCTCCATCACGGCGACGCCCCACCGGGGGCTGACGGGAGGGCCGGACGGCGGGTCGTCGGGCAGCAGGTCGACGGCCAGGCGGGTTTCGGCGGCGGTCAGCGTCGGGGCGGGCAGCGCGGCCCCGGTGACGGCGCGGGCGTGCACCCGCCTCACGTTGGTGTCGACGACGGCGTGCCGGCGCCCGAACGCGAACGCGGCCACCGCCGCGGCCGTGTACGCGCCCACCCCCGGGAGCGCCCGGAGGGTGTCGTGCTCGTCCGGCACGCGCCCGTCGTGCCGGTCGCGGACCGCGGTCGCGGCGGCGTGCAGCCGCAGCGCGCGGCGCGGGTAGCCGAGGCGCCCCCAGTGCCTGACGGCGTCCCCGGCCGCCGCGGCGGCGAGGTCCGCGGGCCGGGGCCAGCGGTCCACCCACTCGCGCCAGACGGGCAGGACGCGCGCCACGGGCGTCTGCTGGAGCATCACCTCGCTGACCAGCACCCCCCACGGGGTGGCGTCCGGCGCCCGCCACGGCAGGTCGCGCGCGTTCTCCGCGTACCAGTCGAGCACCGGCCCGTGCAGCGCCCGGGCGGCCTCTCGCGGTGTCAGGGCCGCCTCACGGACGGCGGCGGGCACGGCGCTGGTCATGGCGTCCGCATCATCGCACCCGGTGCTGAGCGTTTCGACGATGGTGGCGCGCAGGCAGGGGTCGCCCCCGCCTGCGCGCCGTGGGCTCAGTGGCCCGAGGTGAAGGGGATGTCCTTGTGGTTCTGGTCGGCGTCAGGGGCCGCCGTAGCCGCCGGGGCTGCCGATGCGATGACACCGAGGGCGACGGCGACGACAGCGAGAACGCGCTTCATGAGTTCCTCCAAGGGTTAGCAACGGAAGCCGAAGCCTAGCTCTGAAGATCATCACCGACAAGGGTCAGAACGACCTGCAAGAGGATGGCTTCGCCACCGCGGTCACCACCCCGCGCCGAAGCACACGAGCGGCGGTGGGACGCCGGTCCCGTCGTCCACGGCCACGAGCGCGGCGGCCAGGGCGGACGACGTGCCCGCCCCGGCGCGCAGGCCCTCGTGCAGCGCCACGCCGACCTCGGACGCCGCGAGGTCGGCGACCCGGGCGGTGCCGGCGACGACGCTCACGGCACCGCCGTGCAGCAGGGCCGCGGTCATCCCCACCGCCTCGTCGCGCGACCGCACGGTCGACAGGCCGAGGTCGCACGCCGACAGGACGACGTGCCGGGGCAGGGCGCTGACGCCGTCGAGGTCGTACCCGAACAACGCGCCGTCGGCGAGCTGCACCGAGGAGAACAGCGGGTTCTCCCGGTCGTGCTGGCCGTGGGCCGCGACGTGCCACAGACCCGCTCCGTCGGCTGCCGCCAGCACCCGCGGACCCGTGGCCTCCTCACCGGTGAGCAGCGTCGACCCCGGCCAGACGCTCGCCGCAGCAGCCACCTCGGCAGGTCCGCGCTCCACCCCGGGACCGCTGACGAAGACGCCACGGGCGTCCGCCGGGACGTGGGGCCCGCGAGCCCGCGCGGACAACCACCCCGTCGCCGAGGGGGCCACGGTCACCGGACGCCCGCGCAGGGCGGGTAGGGCGGTCCACGGCAGGGCGGCCACGGCCGCGCACGGGACGACGAGGACGGGGCCCTCGTCCAGGGTCGCCCGCGCGGTCCGCAGCGGCTCCCACACCTGACGCTGCAGCGCGGCCAGCCCGGCACGCAGCGACCGAATCGCGACCTCGCGGACCGGCGGCGGCATCCGGGACGTGGCCAGCAGGTCGAGGTCCGCGCGAACGCGCAGCACCCGCTCGGCGACGTCCGGCGCGTGGCCGAGCCGGAGCACCCGTGCGCTGCGCGGCGTCACGACGAGGGCGTGCAGGTCGTCGCCGACCGCGAAGAGGCTGACCATGGTCCCGTCACCCGTGGGGTGCGGCAGCGCGGCCCGGACCTCGTCGAGGCGCGCGGGACGGTCCACCGCGCCGTGCCCCTCCGCGTACCAGGCGCGGGCGCGGATGGACCGCTCGAGGTCGCGGCGGCGCTGACGAAGCCGCCGCACGTCGGCGTCCTCGCGCCGCGCCTGCTCGGCCGCCTGCAGCTGCGTGCGGACGTACCGCAGGTCCGCCAGCATCTCCGCCGCGACGGGGTCCGCGGGCGGACGCAGCGCCGGGGTCCGGGACGTCGTCGCGCGGGCCCGCTCCGACCACGTCAGGACCTGCTGCGGCCGGCCGCCCTGGACGGCGGCCGTCAACCCCTCGGTCGCCAGCCGCCGGCCGAGGCCGCTGGCGCCGCTCTGCAGGTCCAGACTGCCGAACCGGGCCTGGTAGCGGTGCAGCTCGACCAGGCCGCGGGTCCGCTCCGCGGCGGCGGCGCGCGCGTCCCCGGCGGCGGTGGCCCGCTGGGCACGGACGGCGCGCGCCAACAACCGGGTGCCGATCCGCTCGTCCGGCACGAGCGCCGGGGGCGCGACCGGGCGGCCCAGGGCCAGCAGGGCGTCCGCGTGGATGAGCTCGGCCGTCCGTGCCTGCTCACGCAGGCCCTTGTCCCGCAGCTCCAGCACCAGGCGTTCCGCCGCCTCCGCCGTGGCGGCGAGCGAACGCCCCTGGGCACGGTCGGCCTGCAGCCGGATCAGGTCGCACTGCAGGACGCAGACGTCCGCGCCGCGGGACGCGAAGCGCCTGCGCGCCCGGGCCGCCCACCGACGGGCGTCCGCGGGCCGGTCGTCCGCCAGTGCCACCTCGGCCCGATCCAGCTCGGCCTCGGCCTGGTCCTGAGTCAGGCGCACCGACCGAAGCAGCTCCAGGGCGCTGTCCAGCTCCGCGTCGGCCTCGCCGAGGAGGCCCGCGGACATGAGCATCCGCGCCCGCATACCGCGGATCACCCCCGCGACCCCCTTTCCCAGCGGATTCAGGACCGGTGCCGACTCGTCGTTCAGTCGCAGCGCCTCGGGGATGTCCCCGGCCAGCAAGGCGAGGTACCCGAGGTTGCCCATCGCCTTGGCCGCTCCGACCTCCCAGCCTGCCGTGGACGCCGTTGCTGCGGCGAGCGCAAGGTGATGACGGGCGCTGGGCAGGTCCCCTACGAGGAGGGACGCGGTGCCCCGGTTGAGCTGGGCGCGTGCCTGGTCGGTGGGACTCCACAACAGCGTGGGGATCACCGCGTCCAGTTCATGGATGCACTCGGCGTAGCGCGCACCGCGCAGCAGGAGCAGCCCACGCTGACCTCGCACCACCGACGTCAGTCGACCGCGCTCACCGGCGTCCGTCACCTGCTCGAGGGCATCCTCCGCGTCGCTCAGCACGGTCAACCCGGTTTCGAGATCACCGGCCTCGGACTCGGCCAGCGCGAGACTGACGAGGATGCGCACACGCAGTGCTCCGACGGCATCGGGCTGCATGCGAGCGCGACGAAGCAGATGACGAGCACGGGCCGGGCGCCCTCCGTCACTGGCCCGCACGGCCTCGGCGTGCAAGCCGGCGGCGGATGCCGCGGCCAGCGTGCTCGTCCTCGTCACCCGGACAGCATCACAGCCTCACCGGCGGTGCGGCTACGACCCGCCCCTGCTCACCGTCCTCCACGGGGTGGAACACCAGCTGCACCAGGCCCGACGGCACGCCGTCGAGGACGAACCGGCCGTCCTCGTCGGCGCGGACCTCGGTGGCCTCCTCGTCGGGACGGCGCAGCTCGACGCGCAGCGCCGCCGCGGGCGCCAGCCACCCGTCGATCCGCGACCCGCCGGTCGACGACTCGCTGACGGTGATCGTCGCGGTGAGGTTCTCGCTGCTGAAGGTGATCGTCCGGGCGCACTCCTCCGCGCGTGACCCCGCCCCGGCGAGCTCGTCCTCCACCAGGCGGGCGACCTCCGCGTCCAGGTCGAGCAGGCGGACGGCGAACACCGACCGGACGGCCAGGTGCTCCGGGACGGGGTCGGACTCCTGCCAGCTCCGGCGGAGCGTGTCGAGGAGCGTGTCGTCGTCCGGCTGCGGCTGGACCGGGACGTGCCCGCTCACGAGTCGCCCCGGTGCAGCGACGTCAGCGCCTCGACCGCCGCCCAGGCTCGCTCGACCCGGTCCTCGGCACCCCAGGTCCGCTCGGTGTCCAGCCGCAGCAGCTCACGCGCGAGCTCGGCGGCGAGCACCGGAGCGGCGAAGCTCGTCCCGCTCCACACCGCGAAACCCCCGGTGAAGTCGTCGTCGTCGATGGTCGCGCGGTGCGCGTCCTCGCCGTCGAGCACCTCTGGCAGCCGCAGCGTCGGCTGGAGCGCGCCCCTCATCGTCACCGGCACGGTGCTCACCAGGGAGACCCCCGGTCGCCACACCCGCACCCACGCGCCGTGGTTGTTGAACAGCGCCAGCGTGCTCCCGTCCGGGTTGCGGCTGCCGACCGCGATGACCGGGGCGCGGTCCCGCTCCTCCCCCGTGACCTCGTCGGCGTGCGGGGACATGGCCGCCGGGTAGAACGGCCGCGTCGTGGCGTCGTTGCCGGCGGCGGTGACGACCACGACGCCGAGGTCGCCGAGCCCGCGCAGCACGTCACCCAGCAGCGCGGTGTACGTCGGGTCCAACGGCGTCTCGTGGTAGTAGCCCAACGGCAGGACGACCACGTCCACGCGGACGCCGCCGGACCGCCCGTGCACCCAGCGGTGGACCCGGGAGCGCAGCACCTGCAGCGCGTGCAGGGTCTCCCACTCCTGCACCACGCCGTCCGAGCCCATCACGCGGACGGACAGCACGTCGGCGTCCGGGCAGCCCTGGCGCACGATGCCGGCGCTGAACGTGCCGTGACCGGAGTGGGAGTCCAGCTCGCCGAGCAGCGGGGACTCCTGGTCGGCGTACTTCTCCGGGTCGTCGGCGTCACCCTGCCGGCCCACCCGGTAGCGCACCACGCCCTCGGCCAACCACGGGTGCTCACCACAGCCGGTGTCGAACAGCGCCACCTGCGGCCTGTCCTCGTCGGGCATCGCGGTGCGGACCGGGTCCGCACCGACCCAGGAGACGACCTGGCGCCCACCGGACCCCACCTCCCCGTACGACGCCAGCGCCAGCGGGCCGTCGGTGCCGTGACCGCTGGTGTGAGGGATGGTCCCACCGATACTCGGGCCGAACATCAGGTGATCCAGCGTCACCCGGGCGACCGCCTTGGCGTTCTTCGCCCGCGCAGCCTCCAGGACCGCCCACGCGTCCGGTGCGACCGACCCGGCACCGTCCGGCACCAGCCGGTAGGCCCGGGCCAGCCGGTCGTCCTCCGGGTCGATGTCGCGACCGCCCTGGCAGAACAGGTGGCAGGTGTCCTCCTCGAGCCGCAGCCCCTTCGCCACCTCCTCCAGCACCTTGAGCGCCGCTGCGCCGTCGTCGCCGGCGGGGACGATCAGCCGGTCGGCCGTGTACGCGGTGGACCGCACGCCGTGCTCCCCGTCCCGGGGGGCGGTGACGGGGTCGAGGAACCGGGCGCGGTGCCGTCCGAGGACGTACCGGGACGGGTTCGGCGGGTCGGTGCGCTGGCCCAGGACGCGGCGGTCGGGGTGATGAGGGTGCGGCAGGTGGGTGCTCACGGTGCTCCTCGGTTCTGGGGAGGGACGGTGGTCCGGGCGACCGACGGGCCGGTCGCGTGCACAGGAGCGGCCGGGCGCGTCGGTGATACGCACCCGGCCGGAGAACGTCGACGCGTCGTGCTCACCGCCGCCGACACGGGTCGAGGGGGGGCGGCGCTCACAGGTGGACCGGCGGGGCCGCCACGGAGCGCAGGACGGGCGGGCCGCCCGCCACCGCACGCGCGTCGGGGTGGTAGACGAGCTGCACGGTCCCGGCCGGGACGTCGCGCAGCACGAACCGGCCGTCCGCGTCCACGGGCCCGGCGACGTCACGGCCCGCGGAGTGCCGCAGCTCGACGCGCCCCTCGCCCAGCGGGGCCACCCAGCCGTCGAGCCGGTAGTGGTGCCGGCGGGACCGGGTGATCGTCACCATCACCGAGACGCAGTCGCCGCTGAAGGTCAGCGTGCGAGCGGTCTCCTCGCCACGTGCCCCCACGAGCCGGCTGGCGTCGTCGGTGAGCAGCAGGAGCTCGAGGTCCAGGTCGTCGACGGCCACGGCGACCAGCGACCGGTCGGCCAGGTCCGCGGGCGGCGGGTCGAGGCGCTCCCACATGCGACGCAGCGAGCGCAGCAGCCCCCTGTCGTCGGGGTGGACGGGGTTCGGAACCGTCGGCGTCGCGGTCATGGCCTGCTCCAGGCGGGGTCGTTCGCGAGGGACTCGCGCAGCTTGGCCAGGCACCGCCCGCGGGTGGGTCCGATGGACCCGACGGGCATGCCGAGCTCCTTGGACAGCTCCCCGTACTCGGGGCGGTCGGAGAACGCGATGACCCGCAGCAGCCGCTGGCACCGCTCGCTGAGCCGGGTGACGTGCCGCCACAGCACCGAGCTGGACGTCCGGTCCATCACGACGGACTCCGGGCCGTCGACGGTCGGGCCGTCGTCCGGCATGAGCTCCGGCTCCGTCGGACGGGTGCGTGCGGCCGACCGGGACGCGCGCGCCGCCTCGCGCTGCACGGTGACCGACAGCCAGCGCAGGACCGCCTGGGGTTCGGCGATGCGGTCCGCCGAGCGCACCAGCGACAACCAGGTGGCCTGGACGGCGTCCTCGGCGGCGGCGGTGTCGACGCGGTAGGCGCGCGCCAGGTGCCACAGCACCGGGGTCAGCAGGTGGACCAGGGCGTCGAGCGCTCGGTCGTCGCCGTCCCGCCACCGGGTGAAGAACTCGCAGGCGTCGTCGGCGAGCCGGCTGGCGTGCGTGGGTGGTGAGCCCGGGCCGTGACCGGGGGCGGTGTGCGCGGCGGGTGCGGCGTCGAGCGGTGGCCCGGTGCGCGACCCGGCTGCCTGCGCCGTCCCGGTCCGGTCCGGGCTGAGGTCGCCCGGTGCGCGTGTGCTGCTCACGGTGTCTCCCTCGCGGGCGCCGGCCTCCACGGTCGGCGACCTTGTCAGGCTAGGCCTCGGACGGTCCACTCCGACAGGGTTTCGCTGGACCGCGCGAGCACCCCGCGGCCGTCGCGATGTCGGACCGGGTGGCGGTCGTCATGGGCTCCCCGGGAGCGGCCGGCTCGTGGCGCCCACCCGCCACGTCCGGCCGCTCCCGGTGCCCGTGTCGACCCGACCTTCGTTCGGTCCGTTCCCGGCCTCGCGGTCCCCTGCGCCGCGAGGAGCGGGTCCGGACCCCCGCGCGTCGGGTCGTTCGCAGGTCAGGAGGCGCCGGCGCCCGTCCTGATACACGACGTGCACGACCACCCACCCTCGTCCCGCGAGTGAGGGAACGCGCCGCCCGGCCGCCGCTCACCCCGGCGAGGCGGACGAACACGCCGCAGCGCCCAACGGTCGGACGGCGTGTTCGTCCGCCTCGTGGGGGGTCGGCTCCTACGCTCGGGAGCGTGAACCGCGTCCTGCGCCCCGTCGGCCCGGAGGAGTCCTCCGTCTACTGGCGGCGCCGGGCCCTCGCGCTCGTCCTGCTGGTCGCGCTCGTCCTCGGCGGGTGGTTCCTGGTGCGTGCCGTCGCCGGTGATGACACCCCGGACGGCGCGCCGACGGCGCAGGACGGCGAACCGCAGGGCTCGGCCACGGACGACGCCGTGGACGACGCCGGCGACGAGGCAGGGGACGCCGAGCCGGGGGCGGGGGCGGGGGAGGAGCCTGCGCCCGAGACGACACCGGAGGTCCCGCCGTGCGAGCCGGCGACGCTGCAGGTGACGGCGACCGCCGACGCCACCACCTACCCCGAGGGCGTGCAGCCGACGCTCGGCATGCGCATCCGCAACGTGGGGGACGCCGAGTGCACCGTGGACGCCGGGTCAGCCGCGCTGGAGCTGCTGGTGGTGTCGGGTGCGGACCGGATCTGGTCGAGCGACGACTGCCAGGAGGACTCGGTCAACGACGTGCAGGTCGTCCCGCCCGGTGCGGAGCTCGTCTCGTCGGTGCAGTGGCCGCGACAGCGCTCCGCACCGGGCTGCCCGGCGGACCTGCCGCAGCCCCGGCCCGGCACCTACCAGCTCACGGGGCGGGCAGGGGAGATCACCAGCGAGCCGCTGGCCTTCGACCTGGGCTGACGGTGAGGCTGACGGTCAGCAGCCGACCGGTCGCCGACCGGCTCAGACGTAGCGTTCGAGGATGCTCGACTCGGCGAGCCGGGACAGGCCCTCGCGGACGGCGCGGGCCCGCTGCTCGCCGACGCCCTCGACGGTCATGAGGTCCTCGATGTTCGCGGCGAGCAGCTTCTGCAGGCCGTCGAAGTGCTCCACCAGCCGGTCGACGATCGCGCCGGGCAGGCGGGGGATCTTGCTGAGCAGCCGGTAGCCGCGCGGGCTGACGGCGCCGTCGAGGGACTCGCTGCCGACCGTCAGCGCCAGGACGCGGGCGACGAGGCCCAGGTCGACGAGCTCGCTGGCGTGCAACGCCGCCAGGCCGTCCATGACGTCGTCGATGGAGCGGTCCCGCTTGGCGGCCTCGAGGTAGTCGCGGATCACGAGCTCGCGGTCGGGCCCGACGCCGCCGATGAGCTCGTCGAGCTGCAGCGACAGCAGCCGCCCGTCGACGCCGAGCTCGACGACGTACCCGGCGATCTCGTCGGAGATGCGGCGGACCATCTCCAGCCGCTGGACGACGCTGGCGACGTCCCGGACGGTGACGAGGTCCTCGATCTCGAGCGCGGACAGGGTCCCGGTGACCTCGTCGAGCCGCGCCTTGTACCGCTCGAGCGTGGCGAGCGCCTGGTTCGCCCGCCCGAGGATCGCGTCGGACCCCTCGAGGACGTGCCGGCGCTCGCCGACGTACAGCGCCACGATGTGCATGGACTGGCTGACCGAGATCACCGGCAGGCCGGTCTGCTTGGCGACGCGCTCTGCGGTGCGGTGCCGGGTGCCGGACTCGCTGGTCTCGATCGAGGGGTCCGGCACGAGCTGGACGGCGGCTCGCAGCAGCTTGGTCGCCCCGCCGTCGCAGACGATCGCGCCGTCCATCTTGGCCAGCTCGCGCAGCCGGGTGGCGGAGAAGTCGACGTCGAGGGTGAAGCCGCCGCTGCACAGGGAGTCGACGGTCCGGTCCATGCCGAGCACGATCAGGGCGCCGGTGCGGCCGCGCAGGATGCGCTCCAACCCGTCCCGCAGCTCGGTCCCGGGCGCGACGGCGGCCAGCGTCTGACGCAGCAGCGCGTCGTCGGATCGCTCGGCGGCCACGCTCACGCTCCTGGCGGTCGACTCCTGCGGGCCGTGCGGTCCCGCGCGCGCAGTGTAACGGCGGGACGCCGAAGCGTGCGGTATCTCACCGCCGGGGAGGTGGCGACCGACCGCGTGGTGTGCCACGTGACGCGGCGCGTCCACGGACGGGCGGGACCGTCAGCCGGTGCCGAGCGCGGTGCGGACGGCGTCACCGACCTGCGCCACCTCGACGACCCTCAACCCGGACGGCGTCCCTGCGGCGTCCGCCGTCCCGGCCGGGACGACGGCGGTCGTGAACCCGAGGCGCGCCGCCTCCTGCAGGCGCCGCGTCACCCCGGTGACGGGGCGCACCTCCCCGGAGAGGCTGACCTCCCCGAACGCGACGGTCCGGGCGGGAACGGGTCGCCCGGTCACCGCGCTGGCCAGGGCGAGGGCGGTGGCGAGGTCCGCGGACGGCTCGGTGAGCCGGACCCCGCCGACGGTGGACAGGAAGACGTCCTGACCGCCGACGGGCAGCCGCTGCCGGCTGGTGAGGACGGCGGTGACCATCGCGACGCGGCTGGCGTCCAGGCCGCTGGTGGCCCGGCGCGGTGACTGCGCCGCCATCGGTGCGACGAGCGACTGCACCTCGGCGACGAGCGGACGGCGGCCCTCCAGGGTGACGGTCACGCAGGTGCCCGGCGCGGAGACGTCGGGTCGGGACAGGAACAGCCCGCTGGGGTCGGCCAGCCCGGTGATGCCGGAGTCCGACAGCTCGAAGCAGCCGACCTCGTCGGTGGGGCCGTAGCGGTTCTTGACCGCGCGCACCATCCGCAGCCGGGAGTGCCGGTCGCCCTCGAAGGAGCAGACGACGTCGACGAGGTGCTCCAGGACCCGCGGGCCGGCGATGGAGCCGTCCTTGGTGACGTGCCCGACGAGGAGGGTCGCGATGCCGCGCTCCTTGGCGACGCGGATCAGCGCCGCGGCGACCTCGCGCACCTGGGAGACGTTGCCGGCGGCGCCGTCGACCTGCCCGGAGCTGACGGTCTGCACCGAGTCGACGACGAGCAGGTCGGGGCGGACGGCGTCCACGTGCCCGAGCACGGTCGCCAGGTCCGTCTCGGCGGCGAGGTAGAGCCGGTCGTGCAGGGCGTCGATGCGCTCGGCCCGCAGCCGGACCTGCGCCGCGGACTCCTCGCCGGTGACGTAGAGGACGGTGCGCGCGGAGTCCGCGGTGCGCGCGGCGACGTCCAGGAGCAGGGTCGACTTGCCCACCCCGGGCTCCCCGGCGACGAGCACGACGGCGCCGGGGACCAGGCCGCCCCCCAGGACCCGGTCGAGTTCCTCGACTCCGGTGGTCTCGGCCTGCGCGGCCTCGACGTCGACGTCCCGGATCGGCGTGGCCGGGGTGCTGGCGGGTGCGGCGGTCGTCGTCCGCACGGTCGGGACGCCCACCTCCTCGACCGTGCCCCACGACTGGCACTCACCGCACCGCCCGACCCACTTGGACGCCGTCCAGCCGCACTCCGCGCAGCGGAACGACGGCTTGGGGGACCTCGCGGAGGTGCGGCTGCTCATGCCCGCGACGGTAGAGGCCGGCCCCGACAGGGCCGGCGCGCCGCGCGGGTCAGGAGGCGAAGCCGGCGGTGGCGGCGATGATGGCGCCGCCGATCACCACGGTGACGGCGGGGACGGCGCCGAACGCCCACGCGAGCGGCTGGTGGGTGCGGCGGTAGAGCAGCATGCCGACCGCCGCCATCACCAGCGCCCCGAGGACGGTGCAGCCGAACGCGAGCGCGACCTCGCCGCCCGGCGCCGCGGCGGCCTCGCCCGGTGGCACCAGCACCGCGGGGACGAGCACGGCGAGCAGCATGCCCGCGACCCACAGCCCGATGAGCGCGAGCACGCCCGCGGTCGGGTGCGGCCAGTGCATCGGCGGCACGGCCCTCTCGTCCGGCCCGGGAGCCGGTTCGACGTTGGTCGGTACTCCCCAGCTGGTCATCGGCATGCCCCCAGGGTGCCCCTCTTCTGTGACCTGCGCCACAGGTGCGGGTCATCCCGGGACACCGCGTGCGGTCAGAACTCGCGCCACCACAGGTTCACGGCGTAGTCCACGCCGGTGCCGGGCTGCTCGGCGAGGGCCTGCGCGGCGACGTCGGGCGGCAGCTCGAGCCGCACCACCTGCTCGAACGTCGCGCGGTCCGGCAGCTCCCAGCGGATGCCCAGCGGCTCGCGCCGCCACCCGCGACGCGCCCAGAAGCGCTCGACGGCCACCGCGTCCCACCCGGGGTGCGCCCGGCGGAACCACCGGCCGAACGTCGAGCGGGTCGGGTCGTTGTCCACGACGAACGCGAACCCGCCGCGCGCGACCACCCGGTCCAGCTCGGCCAGGCCCGGTTCACAGCCCGGGCCGAAGAAGTACGCCCACCGGGCGTGGACGACGTCCACCGACGCGTCGGGCACCGGCAGCGCGGCCGCCGAGCCGCGCAGCACCCGCACCCGCGCGACCTGGTCGGCGGGCAGGCCCGCGACCCGTCGCCGGGCCAGCGCGACGAGCCCCTCGTGCGGCTCGACGCCGGTGACGACGGCGGCACCGGCGGCGGCGAACCGCGGCAGGTGGAACCCCGTGCCGCAGCCGACGTCCAGCACCCTGGCCCCCGACCACGGGCGCCTCGCCAGCATCGCCGCCTCGATCAGCCCGTCGGGGTCGACGCCGCGGTTCTCCGCCTCGTACACCTGCGGGTGGTGCCAGATGTTCGGGCTCGGGACGACGCCCGGCAGGCCCGAGCCGGGGATCACCGGCACCTCAGGCGGTGGGGAACGACGGTCCCGCGGGGCGGGCCGAGCCGGGCCGGCGCGCGGCCTGCGCGGTCGCCGGGTGCACGAGCAGCGGCAGCCGCTTGCGCACGCCCATGGCTGCGTCGCAGTGCGCGACCAGAGCCTCGTACGGCGCGTCCCCGACGAGCTCGCGCAGCTCCGCCTCCAGCGACACGTACACCGGGACGGTGCCGACGTGCGCCTCGGTGTTCGACGAGCAGTACCAGTCCAGGTCGTGCCCGCCCTCGCCCCAGCCGCGGCGGTCGTACTCGCCGACGGTGACCTCGAGGTAGCTCGTCCCGTCCGGCCGCTCGACCGTGCGGTAGGTGCGCCGCAGCGGCAGCTGCCAGCACACGTCCGGCTTGGTCCGCACGTGCTCGACGCCCTCCCGGACGGCGAGGTGGTGCAGCGCGCACCCGCCGCCGGCGGGGAAGTCGGGGTCGTTGAGGAAGACGCACGCGCCGTCGACGACGCGGGTCTTGCGCTCGCCGTCCGCGTCCGTCTCGACCCAGGTCGACCGCTTGGCCCGGCCCTGCGGGTGGCGCTGCCACGTCTCGGGTGTCAGCCGCTTCACCCACCCGGCGACGCGCTTCTCGTCGTCCTCCTCGGAGAAGTGGGCGCCGAGCGTGCAGCAGCCGTCGGTGGGCCGGTCGGCGTAGATGCCCTGGCACCCGCGGCCGAAGATGCACGTCCAGGACGACGTCATCCACGTGAGGTCGACCCGGAACACCTGCTCGGGGGTCTCGGGGTCCCCGTCGGGGTCGGGGAACTCGATCCACGCGCGGGGCACGTCCAGGGGCAGCTCGGGCACGGCCGCCAGGGTACGTTCCGCGCGCCGCCGAGCCCGTCGCGGCGGTGCCGTGGCGCGCCGTCCGTTAGCGTCCCGCCATGCGCCTGGGGGTCCTCGACGTCGGGTCCAACACCGTGCACCTGCTCGTCGTCGACGCGCACCCGGGTGCCCGGCCGTGGCCGGCGACGTCGCACAAGACCGAGCTGCGGCTCGCGGAGCACCTGACCCCCGACGGGCTCGTGGACGACGCGGGGGCGCGCGAGCTGACGGCCTTCGTCGCGCAGGCGCTGGAGGTGTCGGAGGACCAGGGCTGCGAGGACCTCGTGGCGTTCGCGACCTCCGCGGTCCGCGAGGCGCCCAACGGCCAGGAGGTCCTCGACGGGGTGGAGGCGGCCACCGGGGTGCGGCTCGAGGTGCTCTCCGGCGCGGACGAGGCGCGGCTGACGTTCCTGGCCGTGCGCCGCTGGTTCGGGTGGTCCGCGGGCCGGCTGCTGATGGTCGACATCGGCGGCGGGTCGCTGGAGATCGGTGTCGGCACCGACGAGGACCCGGACGTCGCGCTGAGCCTGCCGCTCGGCGCCGGGCGCCTGACCCGTGAGCTGCTGCCCGACGACCCGGTGACCCCCGAGCAGTACCGGGAGCTGCGCCGGGTGGTGCGCGCCGGTGTCGCGACCGTCGGGCGCGACCTCGCCAAGGCCGGGGCACCGGACCTCGTCGTCGGGTCCAGCAAGACGATGCGCTCCCTGGCGCGGCTGTGCGGCGCCGCGCCGAGCGGGGAGGGACCGTACGTGCCGCGCAGCCTGCGCCGCGAGGACCTCGCCGGTCGGCTGCCGGACCTGGCCGAGATGACCGCGGCGCAGCGCGCGGACCTGCCCGGGGTGTCGGCCTCCCGCGCCCGCCAGCTGCTCGCCGGCGCCGTCGTCGCCGACGCCGCGATGGACCTGTTCGGCGTCGAGGAGCTGCGGATCTGCCCGTGGGCGCTGCGCGAGGGGATCATCCTGCGCCGCATGGACTGGATCAGCGCCGGCTGACCGGTGCGGCCGCGACCGGCCCCGACCGGCCGTGGTGACACCCAGCGCCTACCCTGACGAGGTGCCTGAGCCGACACCGCGTGGACGGACCTCCGCCACCGCTGTCAGCACGCCACCGGCGTCGGTCGGCCTGTCCACCGCCTCGGTCTACCCGCTCGGCTGCGCCGAGGGCTTCGCGCTCGCGGCGCGCCTCGGGTACGACGGCGTCGAGGTGATGGTGTGGACCGACCCGGTCAGCCAGGACACCAGCGCCCTGCAGCAGCTCTCCCGGCACTACGACGTCCCGGTCCTCGCCGTGCACGCCCCGACGCTGCTGGTGACGCAGCGGGTGTGGGGCCGTGAGCCGTGGCCGAAGATCGAGCGGGCGGCGCAGATGGCGGTCGACCTGGGCGCGCGCACGGTCGTCGCGCACCCGCCGTTCCGCTGGCAGCGCGAGTACGGCGCCGGGTTCGTCGACGGGGTCAAGGACGTCGAGGACCGGTACGGCGTCGACGTCGCCGTGGAGAACATGTACCCGTGGCGGGCCGGCAACCGCGAGGTCAAGGCCTACGCCCCCGGGTGGGACCCCACCCAGCACGACTACCGGCACGTGACGCTCGACCTGTCGCACACCGCGACGGCGGGATCGGACGCCTTCGACATGGCCGTCCGCCTCGGTGACCGGCTGACCCACCTGCACCTGGCCGACGGGACCGGCTCGGCGAAGGACGAGCACCTCGTCCCCGGCCGCGGCGGGCAGCGCTGCGAGGACGTCCTCGGCCTGCTCGCCCAGCGCCGGTTCGCCGGGGTCGTCGTGGTCGAGGTGAACACGCGCCGGTGCCGCACCGCCCCCGAGCGCGAGCTCGACCTGGCCGAGTCCCTGGCGTTCGCCCGGCTCAGCCTGGCCGCCACGCCGGCGCCCTCGTCGGCGCCGGCGTCCTCGCCGGCCGCGTCCTCCTGACGCGGGGTGCTGGACGGCGTCCCCGTGCCGCCCTAGCGTCGGGGCGTGGCGGCGACCGGTGAGCCGGCGGTCGAGGTCCGCGACCTGCGCGTCGTGCGGGGCGGCCGGACGGTCCTCGACGGCCTGGACCTCGCCGTCCCGGCAGGTCAGGTCGTCGGCCTGCTCGGGCCCAGCGGCGGCGGCAAGACGACCCTGATGCGGTGCGTCGTCGGCGTGCAGCAGGTGGCCGGGGGCGAGGTGACGGTCCTCGGCCGGCCCGCCGGCCACCCGGACCTGCGCCGCAGCGTCGGCTACGTCACGCAGGCGCCGAGCGTGTACGCCGACCTCACCGTCCGCGAGAACCTCGCCTACCTGGCCACCGTGACCGGTGCCGGACGGCGCGACGGCGCGCCGAGCGGCCGCCGCGGCGTCGCGCGGGCCGTCGACGAGGTCGTCGAGCAGGTGGACCTCGGCGACCGCGCGGACGCCCGCGTGGCCGACCTGTCGGGCGGGCAGCAGACGCGGGTGTCGCTGGCCGGGGCCCTCGTCGGCCGGCCCCGGCTGCTCGTCCTGGACGAGCCCACCGTCGGGCTCGACCCGGTGCTGCGCCGCGACCTGTGGGACCTCTTCGGCCGGCTGGCCGCCGACGGCGTCACCCTGCTGGTGTCCTCGCACGTCATGGACGAGGCGGTCCGCTGCGACCGGCTGCTCCTGCTGCGCGAGGGGGCGCTGCTGGCGGACGACGACCTGCCCGGGCTGCTCGCCCGGACCGGGGCGCAGGACGCCGAGCAGGCGTTCCTCACGCTCGTGGAGCGCGCCGGGGGTGGACGGCCGTGAACCCGCGCCTGACCCTCGCGACCGCCGCCCGGGTGCTGCGCCAGCTGCGGCACGACCACCGCACCGTCGCCCTCGTCCTGGTCCTGCCGTGCGTCCTGGTCGGCCTGCTCGCCTGGGTGTACGAGGGCACCCCCGTGTTCGACCGGGTCGGGGCGCAGCTGCTCGGCGTCTTCCCGTTCGTCGTGATGTTCCTGGTGACCAGCGTGGCGACGCTGCGCGAACGGCAGTCCGGCACGCTCGAGCGGCTGATGACCACCCCGATCGGGCGCGGGGACCTCGTCGCCGGGTACGCGCTCGCCATCGGCGGCGTGGCCGTCGTCCAGGCCGTGGTCGTGGTGGCGTTCGCGGTCGGACTCTGCGGCCTGGACGTGGCAGGGCCGGTCGGGCTGCTGGTGCCCGTCGCCGTGTCGGTGGGGGTGCTCGGGACGTCGCTGGGCCTGGGCGCCAGCGCGTTCGCGCGCACCGAGTTCCAGGCGGTCCAGCTGATGCCGGCGATCGTCCTGCCGCAGTTCCTGCTGTGCGGTCTGCTCGTCCCGCGGGACGGCCTGCCGGCGGGTCTGCGGCAGCTGTCCGACGTCCTGCCGCTGTCCTACGCGGTGGACGCGCTCGGAGCAGTCGCGGCGTCGACGGACCCGGCAGGGGACGTCGTGCGCGACGTCGCCGTCGTCCTGGCCTTCGCGCTCGCCGCGGTCGTGCTCGGCGCCCTCACCCTGCCCCGCCGGACCCCGTGACCTCGTCGATCTCGGCGAGCACCCGCCGCCGGGTCTCCTCGGGTGCGAAGGAGTGCTCGACGGCGGCCCGGGCCAGGTCGGCCAGCTCACCGGTCGACAGCCCGAACACCGTGTGCGCCAGCTCGTACTCGCGGTTCAGCGTCGTGTCGAACATGCCGGGGTCGTCGCTGGCCAGGCTGACCGGCACGCCCGCCTCCCGCAGCCGCGGGAACGGGTGCTCGGCCAGGTCCGCGACCGCGCCGGTGCGCAGGTTCGACGTCGGGCACACCTCCAGCGGCACCTGCCGCTCGGCGAGGTGCGCCAGCAGCCGCTCGTCCTGGACGGCGTTGATGCCGTGACCGACCCGGCTGGCCCCCAACCGCTCCAGGGCCGCCCACACCGACTCCGGGCCCGTCGTCTCGCCCGCGTGCGGGACCGTCGGCAGCCCGTGCGCGCGGACCATGTCGAACGCCTCCGCGAACAGCTCCCGGGGGAAGCCGATCTCCGGTCCACCCAGGCCGAACGCGACCGTCCCCGACGGCGCGTGGTCGATGACCCAGCGGGCCGTGCGCACCCCCGCCTCCGCACCGAGCTCACCGGGGATGTCGAACACGTAGCCGAGCTCCACGCCGTGCTCGGACGCCGCCCGGCGCCGTCCCGCCTCCAGCGCGGCGGTGACGTCCTGCGCGGCGATCCCCACGAGCAGGTGGCTGTACGGCGTCACCGTGACCTCGGCGTACCGGACGTTCTGCCCCGCGAGGTCGCGGGCCAGCCCGACGACCAGCGACTCCACGTCCTCGCCGGTCGTCACCAGCGAGTTGACCGCGATGTACACCTCGATGAAGTGCGCGAAGTCGGTGAAGCGGTAGAACTCCCGCAGGGCGTCCTCGTCCGTCGGGACCCCGGCGTCCGGGCTGCGCCGCGCGAGCTCCAGCACCGTCGGCACGGACGCCGCCCCGACGAGGTGGACGTGCAGCTCCGCCTTCGGCAGGTCGGCCACGAACCGGGCGACGTCCTGCGGGGCGCGCGGTGGTCGCGCGTCCTGGCCGCGGGTGCTGGTGGGGCCGGTCCGGGAGGTCGGTTCGCTCACCCGCCCGATCGTGCCACCTGCACCGGCCGGGTGCCGGGCGCGGGTTTCCCGCCCGGCCGGGCCGGGTCCTACGCTGCGGCCATGCTCAACGCCGCGCTGCGCACCGTGCTGCTCCAGGCCTCCCGGAGCCAGCGGCTCCGCGGCGCCGTCGAGACCGCTCCTGTCGCCCGGGACGTCGTCCACCGCTTCGTGCCCGGCGAGAGCACGGACGACGCGGTGCAGGCGTCCCGGCAGCTGCTGTCCAGCGGCCTGCGGGTGACCGTCGACCACCTCGGTGAGGACACCACCGAGCGCGCCCAGGCCGAGGCGGTCCGCGACGCCTACCTGCGGCTGCTGGAGCGGCTGGCGGACGCCGGGCTCACCGAGGCCGGCCGCGCGGAGGTGTCCGTCAAGCTGTCCGCCGTCGGGCAGGCGCTCGGCCCGGACGGCCCCGCGCTGTCCACCGAGTTCGCGCACACCATCTGCGCGGCGGCCGACCGGGTCGGCACCACGGTGACCCTCGACATGGAGGACCACACCACCACCGACGCGACGCTCGCCACGCTGACCGAGCTGCGGCGGGACTTCCCGTGGGTGGGTGCCGTGCTGCAGTCCTACCTGCGGCGCACCGAGGGCGACTGCCGGGACCTCGCCGGCGAGGGGTCGCGGGTCCGGCTGTGCAAGGGCGCCTACGACGAGCCGGAGTCGGTGGCCTACCAGTCCAAGGGCGAGGTCGACCGCAGCTACGTGCGCTGCCTGAAGGTCCTGATGGCCGGCCGGGGGTACCCGATGGTCGCCTCGCACGACCCGCGCCTCGTCGACATCGCCGGGGCGCTCGCCGTCCGCGCCGAGCGCCAGCAGGGCACCTACGAGTTCCAGATGCTCTACGGGATCCGCCCCGAGGAGCAGCAGCGGCTCGCGGACGCCGGCGAGACCGTCCGCGTGTACCTGCCGTACGGCGACGACTGGTACGGGTACTTCATGCGCCGGCTGGCGGAGCGCCCCGCGAACACGGCGTTCTTCCTGCGGGCGATGGCGACGAGGGGCTGAGGACGTGCAGAGCAGCGGCAGGACCGGACGCGCGGACGGCAGCGGCAGCACCGGCGCGCAGCGGCCGTCATCGAGCCACCGCACCGTCGCCGTCCTCGGCGCCGGGGTGATGGGCGAGACGCTGCTGTCGGGCCTGCTGCGCGCCGGCTGGGACGCCGGCGACCTGCTGCTGACGGAGCGCCGGGAGGACCGCGCCGCCGACCTGTCCCGCCGGTTCGGGGTGCGGGCGGTCGACAACGTCGAGGCGGCCCGGACGGCGGACACGCTGGTCCTCGTCGTCAAGCCGCAGGACATCGAGGCCCTGCTCGCCGAGATCGGCGCCCACCTGCGCGACGACGTCCTCGTCGTCTGCATCGCCGCGGGGATCTCGACGTCGTTCGTGGAGCAGCGGCTGCCCGAGGGCGTCCCGGTCGTGCGGGTCATGCCGAACACCCCGGCGCTCGTCGACGAGGGCATGGCCGCGGTGTCGCCGGGCGCCCACTGCGACCCCGAGCACCTCGCCCACGTCGAGGAGATGCTGCGCGCCACCGGCAAGGTGGTGCGCGTCCCCGAGCACCAGCAGGACGCCGTGACGGCGATCTCCGGGTCGGGTCCTGCGTACATCTTCTACGTCGTCGAGGCCATGATCGAGGCGGGCGTGCTGCTCGGGCTGCCCCGCGCCACCGCCACCGACCTCGTCGTCCAGACCCTGTACGGCGCGGCGACGATGCTGCGCGAGACGGGCGAGCACCCGACGGTCCTGCGCGAGCAGGTCTCCAGCCCCGCGGGCACGACGATGGCCGCGCTGCGCCAGCTCGACGACCACAAGGTCCGGGCCGCGTTCCTCACCGCGATGGAGGCCGCGCGGGACCGCTCCCGCGAGCTGTCCTCCGGCAGCGCGTGAGCGCCGGGGCGCCGACCTCGCAGCACGCCCCGGGTGAGGTCGTGGTCGAGCGCCTCGGCCCGGCGGACGCGGAGCGGTTCCGGGCGCTGCGGCTCACCGCCCTGGCCGCCGACCCGGACGCGTTCTTCTCCACCCTGGACGCCGAGCGGGACCTGACCGACGACGCCTGGCGCGAGCGCCTCGCCGGGACGACCGCGACCTGGGCGGCGTCGCTGGACGGTCAGGACGTCGGCCTCGTCGGCTGCGTCCCGGTCTCGCACGACGGCTTCCCCGAGCTGGTGTCGCTGTGGGTCGGCCCCGGGGCACGGGGCCGCGGCGTCGGCCGCCTCCTGGTCGAGACGGTCGCCGACTTCGCCCGGGGGACCGGGGCGCGCGAGCTGCACCTGTGGCTGGCGGACTCCAACACGGCCGCCGCCGCGCTGTACGACCGGCTCGGCGCCGTCCCCACCGGTCGCGCCGGGCACTTCCCCGAGCCGCGGGGGCACCTCGCGGAGCACGAGCGGACCCTGCACCTGCGCTGACCGGGTCACTTCTGCATGATCACGACCATGGAGTGGTGGGGCGGGCAGCCGCAACGCTTCTCGTGATCATGCAGAACTGCGCAGGGCGGTCAGGGGCGGGCGGCGAACTTCTCCAGCAGCCTGGTGTGCCCGGAGACGATGAGCAGGTCGTGGGCGGACACCCGGGTCTCGGGGACCGCGTAGGTGAAGTCCTGGCCGGGTGACTTCACCCCGACGACGGTCACCCCGTACTTCTTGCGGATCTGGGACTCGGCGAGCGTGAAGCCCTGCGTCTCGCGCGGCGGGCGCATCTTGACGATCGCGAACCCGTCGTCGAACTCGATGTAGTCGAGCAGCTTGCCGCTGACGAGGTGGGCGACCCGCTCGCCGGCGTCGGCCTCCGGGTACACGACGTGGTTCGCGCCGATCCGCTCGAGGATCCGGCCGTGCGACGCGGTGATCGCCTTCGCCCAGATCTGCGGCGTGCGCAGGTCGACGAGGTTCGCGGTCGCCAGGACGCTGGCCTCGATGGACGTGCCGATGCCGACCACGGCGATCGGGAAGTCGGGCACCCCGAGCTGCTTGAGGGCGTCGACGTTCGTGGCGTCCGCCTCGACGACGTGGGTGAGCCGGCCCGACCACTCCTGGACCAGCAGCGGGTCGCGCTCGACGGCGAGGACCTCGTGCCCGAGCCGGGCGAGCGCGTCCGCGATGGCGGACCCGAACCGGCCGAGCCCCAGGACGACGACGGCGTCCTCGTGGATGTTCTTGTCAGCCAACGATGGGCCTCTCTTCCGGCAGGCGGAACATCTTGGACTTCTCCCGCAGCGCGAGCGCCGCGGCCAGCGTGATGGTGCCGGTGCGGCCGAGGAACATCAGCGCCGACAGCACGAACTTGCCCTCGTCCGGCAGGCCGGAGGTGATCCCGGTCGACAGCCCCACGGTCGCGAACGCCGAGATCGACTCGAACAGGACGACGTCCAGGGACAGGCCGGTGATCGCCAGCAGGGCCAGCGTCCCCACGGCCACCAGGGCCGACCCGGCGAGGGTCACCGTCACCGCCAGGCGCAGGGTCGCCTGGGGGATGCGGCGGCGGTTGGTCTCGACGTCCCGGTCGCCGCGGGCCTCGGCGACCGCGGCCAGGACGAGGACGGCGAGGGTGGTGACCTTGATGCCGCCGGCGGTCGACGCGCTCCCGCCGCCGACGAACATCAGCGCGTCGGTGACGAACCACGTCGTCTCGCGCATCTCGCCGACGTCGACGACGGAGAACCCTCCCGAGCGCGGCATCACCGAGGAGAAGACGACGGTGAGCAGGCGGTCGCCGCCGCTCAGGGGTCCCAGGGTCGCGGGGTTGGTCCACTCGAACACGGCGAAGGCCAGCACGGTGACGCCGAACAGGATGCTCGTCGTCCACAGCGTCAGCCGGGTGTGCAGGTCCCAGGTCGACGGGCGCCGCCACCGGCGGACCAGCACGAGCAGCACCGGGAAGCCGAAGGACCCGACGAAGACGCCCAGCGCGATGGGCAGGGAGAGCCACCAGTCCGAGCTCGGCTCGCCCGGCAGGCCTCCCTCGTGCGACAGGAAGCCGGCGTTGTTGAACGCGGAGATGCCGTAGAAGAGCGCGTGCCAGGCGGCGTTGCCGACGGACTCGCCGAGGAGGAGGAAGCGGGGGAAGAGCACCGCCGTGATCACGAGCTCGCACGTCGTCGACACCAGGACGATGGTGCGCAGCAGGGTGCCGACCTCGCCCAGGCGCATGGCCTTGGTCTCGTTCGCGGCGATGAGCCGCTGACGCAGGCCGAGCCGGCGGGAGACCGCCAGACCGAGCAGGGAGGCCAGGGTGAGGATCCCCAGGCCGCCGACCTTGATGCCGACGAGGATGACGACCTGCCCGAACGGTGACCAGTACGCCGCCGTGTCGACCGTGACCAGGCCGGTGACGCAGACCGCCGAGGTGGCTGTGAACAGCGCGTCGGCCAGGGAGGCGGCCCCGGGGTCGACGGTCGCGACCGGCAGCAGCAGCAGGCCCGTGAAGAGCAGGACGACCGCGGCGAACACGCCCAGGGCCAACCGGGCGGGGGAGCGGCGCGCCGCCTCGTCGACGACGTCGCGGAAGTGCCGCAGCCCACGGCCGCGGGGTGCGGGGGGTCCGGGCGGCGCGGTGCGGCGGACGGGCAGCCCGGGGACGGCGCCGGCGGGCCGCGCCTGGTCGCTCGCCATGCTCACCACCCTCCTGCCTGGTGACGTCCGCGCGAGGCACCCCGTCGGCGCGTCGCGGCTACGGCAGTGTGCTGGGTCGGCGGTGGCGACGCGCCCCGACCCCCTCCCGGAGCAGGGGGACGCTAGCGTCGGGGGATGGCCAGCGGCACCCGCATCGTGTGGGACCCCTCCTTCACGCGGTACGACTTCGGTGCCGGTCACCCGATGTCGCCGGTCCGGCTGGACCTGACGGCGCGGCTGGCCGAGGCGCTCGGCCTGCTGGACCGTCCCGGCGTCCGGGTCGCCGGGGCCGAGCCGGCGGACGACGCGGTGCTGGCCACCGTGCACGACCCGGAGTACGTCGCCGCCGTGCGCGTCGCCGGCGAGGACCCGCTGCAGGCGGACCCGGCCCGCGGGCTGGGCACCGAGGACGACCCGGCCTTCCGCGGCATGCACGAGACGAGCGCGCGGATCGTCACCGGGACCGTCGAGTGCTGCGAGCAGGTGTGGTCCGGCGAGGTCGAGCACGCGGTGAACTTCTGCGGGGGCATGCACCACGCGATGCGCGAGCGCGCCAGCGGCTTCTGCGTCTACAACGACGTCGCCGTCGGCATCCGCCGGCTGCTGGACTCCGGGGCGTCCAAGGTCGCCTACGTCGACGTCGACGTCCACCACGGGGACGGCGTCCAGTCGCTGTTCTGGGACGACCCGCGGGTCCTGACGGTGTCCGTGCACGAGACCGGCCGGATGCTGTTCCCGGGGACGGGCTTCCCGGACGAGATCGGCGGGCCGGGCGCGCAGGGGGCGGCGGTGAACGTCGCCCTGCCGCCGGGCACGGGGGACGCCGCGTGGCTGCGGGCGGTGCACTCCGTCGTCCACCCGCTGGTGCGGGCGTTCCGCCCGGACGTGCTCGTCACCCAGCACGGCTGCGACAGCCACTTCATGGACCCGCTGGCGCACCTGGCGGTGTCCGTGGACGCCCAGCGCGCGGTCGCGGCGTCCCTGCACGACCTGGCGCACGAGGTGTGCGAGGGGCGCTGGGTCGCGACCGGGGGCGGCGGGTACGAGGTCGTCGACGTGGTGCCGCGGGCGTGGGCGCACCTGGTCGGGATCGCGGTGCACGCCCCGGTGCCGCCGGCCACGGACCTGCCCGAGGAGTGGGTGGAGCACGTGCGCGTGCGGCTCGGCCGGCAGGCGCCGCGGCGGATGACGGACGGCCGGGACCCGTGGTGGCGGTCCTGGGAGGTCGGGTACGACCCCGAGGACGTCGTCGACCGCGCCGTGATGGCGACCCGCAAGGCGGTCTTCCCGCTGCACGGGCTCGACCCCTACTTCGACTAGCGGGCGCCCGCCGCGCGGCGCGGCGTCCGGGTGCCGGCGGCGTGGCGTCCCGGCCCGTCCCCCGAACGGTGGCATCCTGCCCGCCCGCGCCCGCGGGGGTTCCCCACGAACCACACCAGCCCCTATGGTGTTCACGAGGAACGCGGGAGGCGGCGGCCAGTCCGGTCGCACCGGCCGGCCCGTGCAGGTCGAGGGACACGGTGGAGATGGCGGCTGAGCGGGACCTGAGTGCGGTGCGCTTCCTGACCGTCGCCGAGGTCGCGACGATGATGCGCGTCTCGAAGATGACCGTGTACCGCCTGGTCCACTCCGGCGAGCTGCCCGCGGTCCGCGTCGGCCGCTCGTTCCGCGTCCCCGAGAAGGCCGTCGACGACTACCTGCGCGGCTCCTTCGTCGACACCGCCTGACGCGCGGCACCGCCGGCGCCCGGCGTCGCCGTCCGGGTGGGCGTGCCGCTCCGGGACGGCGGTAGGCTGTGCCCCGGACGAGCGTGGCTGTCGCTGTGCGCGCCCGCTCGAGAAGGACCACTCGCCCCTGGTGACAGGACCACGGCCCGGCTGCCGCGGGACGGTCACCACCACCCGATGAAGCTGTGAGGATCCATGGGTTCCGTCATCAAGAAGCGCCGCAAGCGCATGGCGAAGAAGAAGCACCGCAAGCTGCTGCGCAAGACGCGTCACCAGCGCCGCAACAAGAAGTGAGCCACCGGGGCAGGTGCCCCGTGTGAGAGGCCCGTCACCCGGGCGCCCGGCGGTCGACGTCGGGCAGCCGGGAGGCGGGCCTCCTGCGTAGGATCAGCGTCACGGCGCGTGCGCGCTGCGTGGCCGACCGTCCCTGGTCGGTCGACCCGGTTCTGGTCAACAGGCGAGCGGACAGGCGAGCGGCAGGGAGGACCGACATGGCGCAGGTCGTCCTGGTGACCGGGGTGTCCCGGTACCTCGGCGGGCGCTTCGCCAAGCTGCTCACGGCGACCCCCGGGGTCGAGCGCGTGATCGGCGTGGACGTCGTCCCCCCGCCCCACGACATCGGCGGCGCGGAGTTCGTCCGGGCCGACATCCGCAACCCGGTGATCGCCAAGGTCATCGCCCGCGCCGAGGTCGACACCGTCGTCCACATGAACGTCATCGCCACGCCGCTGTCGGCCGGCGGGCGGGTCTCCATGAAGGAGATCAACGTCATCGGCACGATGCAGCTGCTCGCCGCCTGCCAGAAGGCGCCGTCCCTGCGCCGGCTCGTGGTGAAGTCGACCGCGGGCGTGTACGGCTCCAGCCCGCGCGACCCCGCGCTGTTCACCGAGGACATGAACGCGAAGGTCCTGCCGCGGGCGGGGTGGGGCAAGGACTCCGTCGAGGTCGAGGGGTACGTGCGGGGCTTCTCCCGACGCCGTCCGGACGTCGACGTGGTGGTGCTGCGGCTGGCGAACTTCGTGGGGCCCGGGGTCCGGACCGCGCTGACGGACTACTTCGAGCTGCCGGTCGTGCCGACGGTGCTCGGGTTCGACCCGCGCCTGCAGGTGGTGCACGAGGACGACGGCCTGGAGGCGCTGCGGCTGGCGACCGTCGGCGACGCGACGGGCCTGGTGAACGTCGCGGGCGACGGCGTCGTGACGTTGCACCAGGCGATCGGCATGTGCGGCAAGGTGCCCACGCCCGTCCCGGGTCCGCTGGTGCCGGTGATCGGCGCGACGATCCGGCGCACCGGGCTCGCCGACTTCACCTCCGACCAGGTCGCCTTCCTGTCCTACGGGCGCGGTCTGGACACCACCCGGATGCGTGAGGTGATCGGGCTGGAGCCCCGCTACACCACCCGGGAGGCGTTCGCCGACTACGTCCGCGCCCGGCAGCACCGCGCGACGTCGCCGGTCGACCTGGCGCTGCACGCCGAGGCGGTCACCGAGCGGGCCGTCGGGACGGCTGCCCGCGGGCTGGCGCGGGTGCTCTGATGGCGGGCGCGAGGGTGATCCCGATCGGCGGCGAGCGGCCGGACGGCGCCCGCGGCGGGCAGGCGCACGGGCAGGCCGGCGGGCAGGCGCGTGGCCAGGCCGGTGCGCAGCGGCCCGGCCGTCCCGC